>DATBRU010000029.1:0-7600 GCA_036560105.1 Candidatus Limnocylindria bacterium
CGATCTCGATGCGGCGCGGCTCTGGGCCGAGAAGACGAGCGCGGCCATCGGGATGCCGATCGAAGTCCGTCCATTCGTCGCCACAAAGCAATTCTGACGGACTGGGCCTGACGATCAACGAATTCGGATCAGCACGCGGCGGCTGGCCGTACCCTACCCGCGAGGTAGCCCGGTCCTCCGGTGAATCGCTAGGGAGGTGATCTCATGTCGATCCAGCTGAACCACACGATCGTCTACTCGCGCGACAAGCGCGCGGCCGCGGACTTCCTGACCGAGCTCTTCGGCCTGCCGCAGGCACCGGAGTGGGGCCCGTTCGTCACCGTGCCGATGGCCAACAACGTGACGCTCGACTACCTCGAAGCCGATGACGACGTCTCGCCCCAGCATTACTGCTTCCTCGTCGGCGACCAGGAGTTCGACGACATCTACGGGCGCATCACCGAGCGAGGCCTTCCCCACTGGGCCGATCCGGGCCACCGCCAGCCCGATGAGATCAACACCCACGATGGCGGGCGCGGCGTCTACTTCGACGACCCCAGCGGCCACATCCTCGAGATCATCACCCAGCCCTACGGCGACGAGCGCTGAGCCACTCCGAGAACGCTGACACCGCTCATCGCGGGGCGTAGGCTGCCGGGAATCACCAACGGAGGATTCCACCGATGGCCGCCGGGCAACCATTCGAGTACGTCGCAACGGTCTGGTCCTTTGGCGATCGAGCCACGATCCCGGCCGCTCAGACCCGGCACCTCGCCGCGCACGGCGGTGCCAACACCACGCCGGCGGCCAACGAGCTCGGTGTGGTCGTGCTGCATGCAGGGACGCTGAGGAACCTGACCTGGGGCTGTACCGGCAGCACGCTCACCGGGGTGAAGAGCTCAATCAAGGTCTACGTGAACGGTGTGGCCACCGGCCTGGCGACGAGCTGGCCGGGTGCGGCGACGTCGGGTGCCGCCGTGAAGGGGGACATCGCGGTCCACCCCGGCGACACCGTCGGCCTGCGCATCCAGACCGCGGCCGGCGCCGGCAGCATCGCCCGCCCGCGCGCCTCGATCGAGCTGGACGTGGCGAGCGAGATCCCCTGGTTGTCGAACGCCGGCGGGATGTACTACGGCGGCGCCGGCAGGATCGGGATCGGGACCGACAGCCCGGCCGAGACGCTCTCGGTCAACGGCACGGTCGAGTCGAGCGCCGGCGGCTTCCGCTTCCCCGACGGCACCGTCCAGACGACCGCCTTCGGCGGCCCCCAGACCTTGACCCCGCCCGGATCGGTCATCGCCTACGCAGGGGCGACGGCTCCCGCTGGATGGCTCCTCTGCGACGGCACCCTCGTCGACCGCGCCGCATACCCCGAGCTGTTCGCCGCGATCGGTACCAACCATGGAGAAGATAGCGAGCAGACGAAATTCGCCCTGCCTGACTATCGCGGCATGTTCCTGCGCGGAGTCACCGGGGCGACCAACACGGATCCGGACGCGAGCGTTCGTGCGGCGCAGGGTCCCGGCGGTAACGCAGGAAACGCTGTCGGCTCGACACAGTTGTGGGAGGTCAACCCCCATGTCCACCAGTTGGGAACTGGAAGCGCAGACTCGTTCGGCATGGTCCCCGCCAACGACCCGGCGAACACCGAACGCCTGGCCAGCTTCAAAGCAGACTTTTGGAATGTCAGCGGGGTAGTCCATAGCACGCAGGCATGGCCGTCGGGGCCAGGTCGCGGCCATGAGACGCGGCCGAGGAACGTGTATGTGAACTACCTGATCAAGACTTGAACTTGGGCTTGCGCCAGCTGCGCCGCTCAGTCGTCGCTCCACAGACCGAGCCCTGCTGACCGGGCCTCCGTCTGCGCGGGCAGGAGAAGGTCGTCGTGATACTTCACGTCGGGCGGAAACGTCACGACCACGGCGAGGCCCTGCCGCACCAGCTCGAGGCTGACGAGCACCCAGCCCTCGTGGGTGTCGATCCAGACATGACGGAGCAGGCGACCGAATCGGTCGACCTCGCTGACGTCGCGCTCGAGCACCACCTCGCGACCGGTCACCAGCCGCGCGTTGGCATCGGTCGCTTCAGCGCCGAACGGCTCGATGGGGTCGCGCACCTCCGGCGTGTCGATCCCGATGTACCGAACCGGCACGTTCTCACCGTCGAGCTCGACGCGAATCGTGTCGCCATCGGTGACCGATGCAACCGTGGCGACCTCGGTGGGCCCGGTCGGCCCGGGCAACCCACCCGCCAACGTGCCAGACGGCAGCGGCGCGGGAGCACAAGCCCCGATGAGGATGGCCAGCGCCAGGAGGGCGGCACGCACCGTCATTGGGATGATCGTATGACCACCGCCCGCATCCTTCGGGAGCAAGCCCTCAGAGGACCACGGACCAGTAGCGTGCGGTCGCCATCGCGATGACGGCAATCGACAGCCCGGCGATCACGACCCAGCCGGCTGCGCGGGACTCGCGCCCCGTGCGGGCGAGGAGCTGCTGCTCGTCGGGCGTGGGAGGTCGCTGCTCGGCCAGGATCGTGCCGATCGTGCGCTCAACGGTGCGGGTTCGCGGGAACACGTAGAGCCCGCCCACGCCGAGCGTGATGATCGCGGCAATACCACCCAGGGTGAACCCGAGCCGCGAGACGTCGAAGAGCAGCTCGGGGTCAAGACCATTCGAGGTGATGACGAGCAGCCAGATCCCGGCGAGGACGGTCACGACGGCGCTGCCGAGGACGATCGACGAGAAGCGCCGGTAATGCAGGAGCTGGTAGATGAACCCGGACGCGCTCGGCCCGGCGGCCACCGCCGCGGGCTGGACAAGCAGGAAGAACGCGAACACCGCGCCGACCCAGAAGGTGCCGGCACCGATGTGCACCAGTCGCAGGACCAGGATGTCCATGTGTCGCCTCTTTCGTGCCGTCGAGGTTCGACAGCGCTGCGGAGCATAGGCCGCGGCCCCTCCGGTGGGAAGGCTCCGGGTGCGACGCCTGAGCCGGCCGAACCGAACCTGCGCGCTAGGCCGGCACCTGTGTCCGCCGCTCGGCGACCTGGAGGACGAAGCCGCCTCCCGGCACGAGGGACATCGACTTGCGCGGCGTGAGCCCCGCCGCCACCTGCCACGATCGCATCTCGTCGAAGGTCCAGAGTCCCGACTCGCTGGTCAGGGCGAAGTAGAGATCGAAGAACGCTCCCTGCTGGCCACCCTTGCCGGGTGACGACGGGCGCAGGGCGTCGCCGATGACGAGGTAGCCGCCGGGGCGAAGGGCACGTGCCGCCCGGCTCACGAGCGATCGATTCGTCGCGTCGTCGAAGTGGTGGACGAGGCTGAAGATGAGGATGAGGTCGTAGGCCGCCTCACCGAGGTCGTCGGTCAGCGCGTTGCCGGCGCGCAGGGTGACACGCTCCCCCATCCCCTCCCGCTCGAGCAGCGGACGGGCGTGCGTGACGGCGTCCGGGAGATCGAAGACCGTCGCGGTCAGGTTGGGATGCTTGCGGCACAGCACGACGGAGAAGTACCCGTGCGACCCACCGATGTCGAGCAGGTCACGTGCCCCGTCCGGCACGGGCACGCGACGCGCCAGCCAGGACGCCAGCGGGTTCGCTTGCGCGCGCATCCCCCGCTGGTAGGCGCTCCAGTCGGCGGGCGCCATCGTGCCGTGCACGTCCAGTGGCCTCCCATCGCGCACGAAGGCCTCGAGCTGGTCGATCCATCGCCACTCGAGCTCCTTCATGAGGATCACATCTCGAATGGATCCGGGCGCATCGGCCAGGAGCCAGCGCCGGACATGGCCGGCGAGCGTGTACGCGCCGTTGCGGTGGCGCAGGTACCGCATCGTGACGAGCAGGTTCAGCAGCTTCTCCGTGGCGCGCGGATCGGTGCCGACGGTGCTGGCAACGGCATCCGACGACCGTCCGCCGTCCCGCAGCGCGTCGAAGATCCCGAGCTTCGTGGCCAGCACCAGGGAGCGAGCGTAGACCGGCGCATATGCCTCGAGCATCGCGGTCGGGACCATCCCGGACGCCACGACCGCCGACTCCAGCGGGTTCTCGGCCATCAGTCCGACGCGCATCGGTCGCCTCCTTCGTTGACCCCCGCACTGATCTGGCCCATGGGCAGCGGTTCCACCGGGCGGCCCCACCACAGTGCGCCTCATGCGACGGGCCCGCAATCGCGAAGGAGCTCGCTCGTGTCAAAGTCTCTTGACATCGTGTCTGTTGGGCTTTACAGTGCCGATGTCAAAGATTCTGTACATCGGAGCCGGCGCATGTCCTACGAAGAGAAGGGCCAGTGGGTCTACCTCGTCGTCACCTCGATCGCCTACGGCGTCTACGTCGTGCTCGTCATCACGAGCGCCGGGGCGAGTCCGCTGCCGGAGGTCGACTACCAGCCGATCCTGCTCGGGACGATCGGGGCGGCGATCGTCGCGTCGATCATCGGTCGCATCGCGATCGAAATGATCGGGCCCAGCGAGTCGCACACCGAGGACGTGCGCGACCGCGACATCGGTCGTCTCGGTGAGTACCGGGCCGGCCTCGTCCTCGGGATCGGCATGGCCGTCCCGTTCATCATGGCCCTGGCCGAGGTCGACTGGTTCTGGATCGCCAACGCGATGTACCTCGTCTACGTCACCCAGGCGATCGTGGGCGCCGTCATCAAGCTGATCGCCTACCGCCGGGGCTTCTGACCGATGGGCAGGCCCACGCGCGTCACCAACGAGATCCGCCGGCTGCGGTTCAACCGCGACGAGATGACCCAGGCTGAGCTCGCGGAGAAGGTGGGCGTCACCCGCCAGACCATCATCGCCATCGAGCAGGGCCGC
Source organism: Candidatus Limnocylindria bacterium (assembly GCA_036560105.1). Classification (GTDB taxonomy): domain Bacteria; phylum Chloroflexota; class Limnocylindria; order QHBO01; family QHBO01; genus JACDBZ01. The sequence goes on from DATBRU010000029.1 coordinate 4,801, forward strand.
TACTCCCCGTCACTCGAGATGGCATTCCAGATCGCCGGCGCCCTCGGCGTCGCCCTCGACGACGTCTTCGGCTACTCGGCCACTTCACAGGAGGATTCCCGATGACCACCACGACCGAGCCCACCACCAAGCCGGGAGGGAAGCTGCCACCCCGCTTCGTCATCCGCGCCGCCTGGGTCATCCACCGGGCCATGCTTCGATTCAGCGGCGGACGGCTTGGCCTGCGCCCGGCATCGGAGAAGACCTGGGGCATGATGCGGCTGACGACGATCGGCCGGAAGAGCGGTCGCGAGCGGGTGGCCATCCTGGGCTACTACGAGGATGGCCCGAACATCGTCACCATGGCCATGAACGGCTGGGGCGAGCCCGAGCCGGCGTGGTGGCTGAACCTCCGGGCCCATCCCGACACGACGGTCCAGCTGCACGATCGCACGATCGCCGTCCGCGGTCGCGCCGCCACGGCGGAGGAGCGTCCGCGCCTCTGGGAGATCTGGGGCCGATACGATGGCCCCGAGGAGCTCGAGGCCTGGGCGTCACGCCGGCCTGGCGAGACCGCGGTCGTCATCCTCGAGCCGCGCTGACGAACCGCCCGCGGCCCTGACATCGGCGCGTGATAGCGTCAGGCTCGCGATGAGCACCACGAGTGAGGCCGAATCCCGCGAGGGCGTTCCGTTGACGAACCTCGACCAGGCCCTGTTCGACGGAGCCGGCGCGACGAAGCGCGACCTGGTGGAGTACCTCGACGCTGTCCGGGATCGGATCCTCCCGGTGCTGGAGGACCGGCCCCTGTCGGTGATCCGCGTCCATCGCGGCGAGCAGCCCTTCATGCAGAAGAACGTGCCGAAGTACACGCCACCATGGGTGCGCAGGGTGCAGTGGTGGGCCGAGTCGTCGAAACGGGACGTGTCGTACGCGCTGTGCAACGACCGCCGCACCCTGCTGTGGTTCGCCAACCAGCGAGCGATCGAGTACCACCCTGCGCTGGTGCGTGTCGATCGGCCGGATCGCATCACCCACCTGGTGCTCGACCTCGACCCACCTGAGGCCGATGCGTTCGCGATGGCAGTCCGGGTCGCGCATGCGGTTCGACAGGCCCTGACCGATGTCGGACTGAGCGGGGCGGTGAAGACGAGCGGCGCCAAGGGGCTGCACGTGTTCGTCCCGATCGACGACGCCGCATCACCCGAGGACTCCGCAGCCGCGACGCGGGCCATCGCGCGACGAGCTGAGCAACTCGATCCGGACATCGCGACGACCGCGTTCGTCAAGGCGGACCGTGGCGGGAAGGTCTTCGTCGACTCGACCAGGGTCGGCGGCGCCACCGTGATCGCCGCCTACAGCCCTCGAGCCCGGCCGGGCGTCCCGGTCTCCTTCCCCGTCGCCTGGAACGACCTCGATGACATCACCCCCGCCGATTTCACCGTGCACACCGCAGTGCGACAGCTCGGTGACCGCGATCCGTGGCGCGAGCACATGCCCGAGCCGCAGACGCTGTCGACCGAGCTCATCGAGGAGGGCCATGCCATCCCGGTCGCACGGGTCCAGGCGATGCACGAGGGCAAGCGCCGCGCCCGCGAGGCTCGCGACGCGGGCCGCTGACAAGGTCGCTGTTGCCAGGCGGGAGTATCGTGCGGCCATGCCTACCCTCGCCGAAGCCCTGAGCCTCGTCGCCCTGATGGCGGCGACCCTCCAATACGCGATCGTGATGCGCCACCGCGAAGAGCGGCGCGATGCGATCCGTTGGCAGGCAGAGCTGCGCGAGTCGCTCGTGTCCGTTGGGACGGACGACAGCGCTCGCTTCCGCGTGGAGCGCTAGCCAATCCGGACCCCCGTGAGCGTTCCTATCGACCAGCTTCCCGACACTGCCAGGACGGCGTGGCTACGACTGCGCAACGACCTTGTGGATCTCCTGGGCGACGACCTTGTCGCCATCTGGGCGTATGGCGGCACGACCGCTGCGGAAGGCCCACCGCGTTCCGCCGACCTCGACACGTACGTCATCGTTCGTCGTTCGCTGGACGACGGGACCGCGCGGGCGGTGGAGGCCATCCATGCCGCGATCGCGGGCGAGGCCGACGTGGAGTGGGACGCCTGGTACGTCGTCGAGAGCGACGCCCGCCGGAGCGAGGCGCCCCGGCACGCCTATCGACCGGATCGGCTCGATACCTCGTGGGCCGTCAACCGCGCCCACTGGCTGGCCGGCCGCTACGCGCTCCTGTATGGCGCGGAGCCCGATGAGATCGTCCCGACGCCGGCCTGGTCCGAGCTGCTGATCGATCTCGACCGTGAGGTGGAGCACCTCGAGGCCCACGTGGCCGCCGGCGACACCGATCCGTTCGAGGCCACCTACGCCATCCTGAATGGAAGCCGGATCATTCGGGCCATGGAGACCGGGGACGTGGGCATCTCCAAACGATCGGCCGGCTCCTGGGCACTCGAGCATCTGCCGGAGCGGTGGCACCCGGCGCTGCGCGCAGCGCTGCGAGCCTACGACGGCCCGGCCACATCGGAGGACGCAGCCCTGCTTGCCGCGGAGATGGCCGAGTTCGTCGCCACTGTCAGAGAACGCGTCCCTGCCGTCACGCCACTGTCGCCGGATGCCGGCCCGCGATGGTCCGGCTCCTGAGCCACGTCGACACGGCCGCCGGCCCCATCGCCTACGAAGGTCGTCGCAGCGATCAAGTCCTGAACAGGAGGCAGTAGTGAGCGTCAGCACCATGACCGACATCGCGTTCGCGCGACGCAAGGACGTCGGGAATGCTCCTCGGTGTCTTCGCCCCGGTCTTCGCCTCGAATGCCC
>DATBRU010000030.1:0-11677 GCA_036560105.1 Candidatus Limnocylindria bacterium
CGCTTCAACGTCAGCAATGCCCTCGCCGCACTGGCCATCGCCCACGTCGAGGGCGTCGCTTGGGAGGTCGCCGTCGCTGCTCTCGCACGAAGCCGGGGCGTCCCGGGTCGCATGGAGCGGGTGGACGCCGGCCAGCCGTTCGCGCTGATCGTCGACTACGCCCACACCGCCGACTCGCTGGGCAAGGTCCTGCGCATGCTGGGTGAGCTGAGCCGAGGGCGACTGATCGTCGTGTTCGGCTCAGCCGGCGAGCGCGACCCGACCAAGCGGGCGCCGATGGGCCGCGTCGCCGCGGAGCTCGCCGACCTCGTGATCGTCACCGACGAGGACCCGCGCCTCGAGGATCCGCGGGCCATCAACGAGCAGATCGCGGCGGGGGCTCGAGCCGCCGGCGCCGCCGACGGCGAGCGGCTGTGGGTCATCGACGACCGGCGCGACGCGATCGCCCGCGCGATCGAGATGGCGGCCGAAGGCGACGTCATCCTGCTGGCCGGCAAGGGGCACGAGGAGAGCATCTTCTACGGCACGGAGAAGCGAGCATGGGACGACCGCACGGTGGCGCGGCAGGCCCTCGCGTCTGCCGGGTGGGGGAGCGCCGATGGCTCCTGAGCTGCGCGCCTGGCGTGTCACGGACGCGGCGGCCTGGAACGCGTTCGTGGAGGCGGCTCCCCATCACGCGTTTCCCCAGCTGTGGGAGTGGGGCGAGGTCAGGGCCCTGGCCGGATGGAAGCCCCTTCGCATCGCGATCGGGCCGACACGAGACGAGCCGGTTGCCGCGATTCAGCTCCTGCTGCGACCGATCCCGATCGTCGGCTGGCATCTCGCCTATGCGCCTCGCGGCCCGGTGGGCCGCCTCGACGACCCGGTCGTGCGTGAGGCGATGGTGCGGGCGCTGCGGACGATGGGCGGCATGGAACGGATCGCGACGGTGCGGGTGGACCCGGAGGTCGGCATCGACGCTCCCTTCGGCGCCGGGCTCATGCAGCCGCCGTGGCGGGCCGCAGCCCGCGTGCAGCCGCCGATGACTCGCCTGATCGACCTGTCGCTCGGGGAGGATCGGTTGCGCGCGGGGCTGCGCCGAAAGCACCGCCAATACATCAACAAGGCGGAGCGTGACGGTGTCGCCATCGAGCGTATCGACGCGTCCGCATCGGCCGTCGAGATCGGCCCCGCGTTGGCCGAATTCAACCGCATCTATCAGCTGACCGCGCGGCGGGCCGGTTTCGTGGCACGAAAGCCCGGGTACTACGAACGGGTGTGGTCGCTGTTCGCCCCGTCGGGCCGGGTCAGGTTGAGCTTCGCCGTTGTCGACGGCGAGCGCGTGGCGACGCTCTTCCACTTCGTGTGCGGCGATCGCGTGGTCGAGTCGTACGGTGGGATGACCGACGTTGGTGCCGATACCCGCGCCAACTATCTCCTCAAGTGGTCCGCAATCGCCGGGTTCGCCCGCGACGGGTTCGCGGTCTACGACCTCTGGGGCCTGGCCACCGGCGGAATCCGGCAGTTCAAGGAGGGCTTCGGCGGCGAGGAGGTTGCCTACGTCGGCGCGCGCGACCTCGCCCTTCGGTCCGCGCCGGACGCCCTCCTGCGGGTCGCGCTGCCGGCCTACGGCATGGCCCAGCGGGCGAGGCTCAGGCTTCGGGGACGGCCGGAGCCTCCGGCAGGCGAGGGCGCCTGACGAGCAGCAGCCAGGTCCAGGCGAGGGCAGCGCCAGTCATGGTCAGGCCGATGGCCCACACCCCGGCCGGCGTGACGAGCACGGCCGCGACGGCATCGGGCAGGTCGAATGGCGTGGTCTCGTGGAGCGCATACAGCAGGCTGGCCGTGAACCCGGCCGTCAGAGCGATGTACGCGACGAGCTGCCCGCCGGTGGCGACCGCGAACGGAACCAGCAGGGCCATCGCCGGGAACAGGTACCGTTCGTGGACCCGCGTCGGCAGGAAGTAGAAGGCGATCACGAGCATGGCTCCGACCGCCAGCAGCGTGGCCGCGTCCTGGCCCCGTCGCAGGTTGAGCATCGTGCCGACGATGCCGGCGAGGAGGAGGGCCGTCCCGATCGCCACGTACGGGTCGTCCGGAACGCTGAACCCGGTGAGCAGCCCCCAGGGGTTGAAGGCATGCAGCGAGGTGAACGGCTGCTGCTGCGCGGTATCCGAGACCAGTCCTGCGTACCGGAGCGGATGCAGCGCGAGCGGCCCGCCGACCACCAGCCAGGTCAGGGCCATCCCGCCGAAGGCGCGAGCGACGGTGCCCAGGTCGCGCGCACGGTAGGAGCGGATGGCCGCAACCGCCACGACGGGCAGCGCCACCAGCCCGAACTGCGGCTTGAAGAAGATCGCCAGCATGGCCAAGGCGCCGGCCACGCCATCCCGGCGCCCGGCGCTCGCCAGCAGAGCCCCGAGGAACGCGAGCGTGCCCGCGCTGTCCACCTGGCCCCACACCGGCCCGGCCAGGATGACCGCGGGGTTGAACAGGTACAGCGACGCCGCGGCCAGTCCGGCGAGCTCCGTGCTCCGACCGCGGACGAACGCGTACAGGACGATGCCGATGGCCAGGTCGAACGGGATGGACAGGCCCTTGATCGCGAGGGCCAGGGCCTCCCCGTCGAGGTCGGTGGCGAGCGCCCAAAGCGGGTAGAGCAATGCAGGATAGATCGAGCCATCCGCGTCGTAGAAGCGCCACGGACCGACTTCGGCCATCCGCTCGGCCCAGCGGGCCATGACGCTGACGTCACCGTTGTGCCCCTCGAAGCCGAGCGCGCCGAGGCGCACGACGAGCGCGATGAGCAGCAGGCAGCCGACGCTGACGAGGTCCCATCGCATTCGCATCACGCGCAGCCTAGCGGCTCGCCGATGCTAGGATCGGGCGCTCATGAGTGATCCGGCCGGCCTCCTCCATGACGACACGCGAGCACGGCTCGATGAGCTGGGCATCGACTACGAGGTGATGGCGTGCGATCCCGAGCTCGCCGATACCGCCGCGTTCGTGGCCGCCTACGGCGTGCCGCCCGAGCGGAGCGCCAACACGATCGTTGTGGCCTCGAAGGGCGCGGAGCCACGCTCCGTCGCCTGCATCCTTCTCGCAACGACCGCGCTCGACGTGAATGGCGTCGTCCGTCACGAGCTGGGGGTGCGCAAGGCCTCGTTCGCCGCTGCCGATCCTGTGCGTGAGCTGACCGGCATGGAGATCGGTGGGGTGACGCCCTTCGGCCTCCCGGCCGAGCTCCCCGTGTGGATCGACCCGCGAGTCCTGGAGCCGCCCTGGATCATCCTCGGCGGAGGCAATCGCTCGTCGAAGCTGCGGATGGCACCCGCGTCGTTGCTCCAGCTCGCGGCGGCACGCGTCATCGAGGGCCTCGCCGCGCCCCGCTGACGGAACCGGCGCCGGACCGGGCCATGGGCTCCGCGCCCTACACTTGAGCCGTGCGAGCGTGTCCGAGCTGTGGTGAGGCGAACCCGGACCGGTTCAGCGCCTGCGCGTTCTGCGGGACCGCCCTGCTGGAAAGGGCGGCGATCCAGGAGGAGCGCAAGACCCTCTCCGTCGTGTTCTGCGACCTGAAGGACTCCACCGGCCTGGGCGAACGGCTCGATCCGGAGCCGCTTGGCGAGGTGCTCGACCTCTATTTCACGGCGATGACCCGGGTCCTGACCCGCCACGGCGGGACGATTCAGAAGTTCATCGGCGACGCCGTGGTCGCGGCGTTCGGGATCCCGGTGCTGCACGAGGACGACGCGCTCCGAGCGGTGCGAGCCGCGGTGGAGATGCGCGAGGCGCTCGCCCGCCTGAACCGCCAGCTGGAGGCGGGATACGGGATATCGCTGGCGGCGAGGACCGGCGTCCACACCGGGGAGGTCGTGGTCCGCATCGCGGTCAACGAACAGCAGGTGCTGACCGGCGACACCCTCAACACGGCCGCGCGTCTGGAACAGGCCGCCGGAGCGGACGAGATCCTCATCGGGGAGGCCACCTATCGCCTGGTGCGCGGTGCGGTCGATGTGGAGGCGGTGGCACCGCTCGAGCTCAAGGGCAAAGGAGAGCCGGTGCCCGCGTTCCGGCTGCTTCGCGTCTTCGGCGACGAGCAGGCTTCCCGCCGCCACCTTGCGCCGTTCGTGGGGCGTGAGGATGAGCTGGGCACGCTCGTCTCCGCCTACGACCGAGCAGTGGCGGCTCGGCGGTGCCACCTGGTCACCGTCTTCGGTGAGGCGGGGGTTGGGAAGAGCCGGCTCGTGCGGGCGCTCCTCGAAGCCGAGAGCGACGGCGCCACCATTCTCCGCGGCCGCTGCCTGCCGTACGGCGAAGCGATCACGTTCTGGCCCTGGCTGAGAATCGTGCGGGAGGCTGCCGGCATTGATCAGGACGTGGTCGGCGATGAGGCTCGCGCCAAGGTCGAGGAGCTGAGCGGCGATGCCGAGATCGCGCGGCGCGTCGCGTCCGCGCTCGACTGGAGCGAGGAAGAGCTGCCCGTCCCCGAGCTCTTCTGGGGCTTCCGCGAGCTCCTGGAGGGGCTCGCCCGGGACCGGCCACTGATCGTGGTCATGGATGACGTGCATTGGGGGGCGCCGACGTTCATCGAGCTCATCGAAGACCTCGTCGAGCGGGTCGCCGACGCCCCGATGCTCATCGTCTGCACGGCCCGCCCCGGCATGCTCGAAGCACAGCCGGACTGGAGCGACGGACCGTCCGCAACGCGGCTCAGCCTGACGCGACTGCCCGACGAGGCATCGGCGCAGCTGATCGAGAACATGACCGGCGGCCTGGAGATGCCCGACAGGATCCGAGCAACCATCGTGCGCGCGGCCGAGGGCAACCCCCTGTTCGTGGAGCAGCTCGTCTCGATGCTGATCGAGCGCGGTACGCTCGTGCAGGCGGGCGGTCGCTGGCAGGCCACAGGCGACCTGGGCCGGCTCGAGGTGCCGCCCAGCATCCAGGCGCTCCTCTCCGCCCGGCTCGACCGGCTTGATGCGGCCGAGCGTGGGCTGGTGGATCCGGCATCGGTCATCGGCCTCGAGTTCCCGTCGGATGCGGTCCGGGAGATCGCCCCGTCCGGCGTGCGCGACGGGGCGCCGGAGATCCTCTCCAGCCTGGTCGCGAAGCGGCTCGTGCGCCAGGAGGCCTCGGTCGACGAGGAGACCGACTTCCGCTTCGACCACCTGCTCATTCGAGATGCGGCCTACGGCGGCGTCCTGAAGCGGGCCCGAGCCGAATTCCACGAGGCGTATGCGGAGTGGCTCGAGGCGCTGTCCGGGTCACGCGAGCGTGACGACATGATCGGATTCCACCTCGAGCAGGCGGCCGGCTACCGATCCGAGCTGGGCCCGATGGATCCACACGCTCGTGAGCTTGCGTCTCGCGCGTCGGTGAAGCTCGCTGCCGCGGGTCGCCGCGCCTTCACCCGGGGTGACCTGCCGTCAGCGGTCGACCTTCTGCGCCGGGCGCGTGAGACGTTGCCGCCCGATGACGTGGAGCGCGTCCTCCTGATTCCGGACCTTGCCGAGGCGCTCATGGAGCAGGGTTCGTTCGACGAGTCTGCCTCGATCCTCCGCGAGGCCGACGGAGCGTCCGATGACGGCGCGAGCGGCTGCGCCGTGGCCCGCGCGCGGCTCGTTCATCTCCTCGTCGACCTCTATGCCGGCAACGAGGACGGCTGGGCCCAGCGAGCCGAGGCCGAAGTCACCCGCGCCACCCCGACCTTCGAGGCGAGCGGGGACCAGGTCGGACTCGCGACCGCGTGGCGGATCCGCTTCGGCGCGCAGCAGTCCGCGCTGTCCTACGAAGCTGCCTCGCGCTCCGCCGAGGCGGTGATGCGGCATGCGGAGTCAGCCGGCGACGTCCGACAGCAACGGCGCGGCGCGAGCGGGTACGCGCTGGCGGCGCTCCTCGGCCCGATGCCCGTGCGCGATGCACTCGAGAAGGTGGAGGGGCTCGTCGACCTCGTCGAGGGCGACCGGGGAACCCAGGCGGTGATCCAGCTCTTCCTTGCGCAGCTGGCCGCCATGGACGGCCAGGTCGATCGTGCCCGCGCATCGTACCGAGAGGCGCGGGCGATGCTCATCGAGCTGGGTCAGAGCGTGCTCGCCGCCTCGACCTCGACCGACGCCGCACCGGTCGAGGTGCTCGCCGGCGACCTGGAGGCGGCCGAGTCGCTTCTTCGCCGTGACCAGGCCGACCTCGAAGGGCTCGGCGAGACGTACCTGCGCTCATCGGTGCTCGGGCTGCTGGCGCAGGTCCTCGTGCGCCGGGGTGACCTTGCCGGAGCCGAGGCGATCGCGCTCCAGGCAAAGGAGCTCGCCAGCCCGGACGACGCCGACGCCCAGGTCCTGTGGCGAGCTTCGCTGGCCCGGTGTCGTGCGGCCCAGGATCGCCCGGACGAGGCGATCGCGATCGCGACGGAGGCCGTGCACCTGACGGATGACGCCGAGGCCCCCATCCTCAGGGCTCAGGCGCTCACCGATCTCGGGCTCGTGCTGTTGGCCGCGGAACAGCCGGAGGAAGCGCGGGACCAGCTGTCCGCCGCGCTCGCCCTGCATGAGCGCAAGGGCAATCGCGTGGCGGCCCTCGAACTCCGCGAGATCCTGTCGACGCCGGCGGCGGCCGGCTCCTAGAACCCCTTACCCCGCCCGTTCGTCGGCAGCTCGACCCGCAGGACGAGCTTCTTGTGCCAGCCCGAGCCAGACCACCAGGCGTCGAAGCAGAACCCGTCGTTGTGGTAGTTGCAGCCGCGAGGCGGGAAGTGGCAGACGCCGTCACTGGTCTGATGGACGAACTTGATCGTCCACGGAGTGGTCCATCCAACGGCCGACTTGTCGTACGTCAGGGTCACCGTCAGGTGCGGATCGAGCTCCGCGCCGTTAGCAATCGACATGTCGACCGCGTCGCCGATGCCCGTGTAGACCTTCGTTCCGCAGACGATGTTCTCGTCAACTTCGGCGAGCATCACCGGATACCCGGTGCCGACCGGCGGCACCTGGGCCGTCGTGGCCTGGCTGTTGTCGCCGGCCCCGGCGGTCGAGAAGTTCAGGGTGGAGCCGTGCGCCGGCTGCCAGCCGCCGAAGAAGTCGGGGCTGTCCGACACCGTCGCCGTTGCCGACGCCCTGAACGTGTCCTTCGAGGACGCATTCCGGTTGTCACTCCCGGAGTCGACCTTCACCTCGGTCGCGAACTGGATGCTCCCCGCTGACGCAGTTCCTCCGAAGGTGAAGAGGAGGGTCAGCGACTTGCCGGACTTCAGTTCTCCGAAATTGCACGTTACCGCTGCTCCGCTGCCCGAGCACCCACCGGGAGCCGAAGCGAGCACCGCCCCGGGCGCGTTGCCGCTCAGGCGGACGTGCGTGAACGTCGAGGGGCCGTTGTTTCTGAAGAACACCTCGAAGGCGGCCGACTGACCTACCGATACGGCAGTCGTGAGTGCCGACGCGTTCAGCGTCGCCTGCGTGCCGCGCGGCGTGTGGCCGGCGACCTGCAGCGGCATGCCGAGCAGAGCCGCCGCGGTCATGAGGACGATCAGAACGCGGGTGATTCGTGGGGAGCGCGGGAGCATGGTGCGGGATTCCCTCCTTGCGTGACCCTCGGCGTGCGCGGTCGCCAGCCTAGGGTACTACCCGGGTACCGGATGCGATACCGGCGGCCCGAAACATGGTGCGTGCTAGCATCACGCTCCCATGGCCCAGCTGGCACGCTTCTCCCCTGCGGCCGTCGTGCAACGCATCACGCGCGGCGGTGAGCCGCTGGGAGAGCCGTCGCACACGATCGACGAGATCGTCGCCGAGGCAGCGCGACACCGTCCGAACATCGACGAGGCGCTGATTCGCCGCGCCTATGACACCGCGGTGACCGCCCACGAGGGTCAGCTGCGCAGCTCCGGAGAGGAGTACGTCACCCACCCGCTGGCGGTGACCCACTATCTCGCCACGCTGCAGATGGACGCCGAGACGCTCGCGGCGTCGCTCCTGCATGACGTGCCGGAGGACACCGACTTCACCCTGGCCGAGATCGAGAAGCGCTTCGGTCGCGACGTCGCTCGGCTCGTCGACGGCGTCACGAAGCTGAGCAAGTTCGGCAGCGCCCGGACGATGGAGGAGCAGCAGGCTGAGAACATCAGGAAGATGTTCATGGCCATGGCCGAGGACGTGCGGGTCGTGATCATCAAGCTCGCCGACCGGCTCCACAACATGCAGACGCTGCAATTCCTGCCCGCCGACAAGCAGCAGCGCATCGCGCGCCAGACGATGGAGATCTACGCGCCGCTGGCGCATCGGCTCGGCATGTGGCAGATCAAGTGGGAGCTCGAGGACCTGGCGTTCAAGTACCTCGAGCCGGAGCAGTACCGCAAGCTCGTCGAGATGCTGGCGGATCGGCGCCGGGCTCGCGAGGGCTTCGTGAACAAGAGCATCGGCATCCTGCGCAAGGAGCTGGCCAAGGTCGACATCGAGGCCGACATCTCCGGGCGACCGAAGCATCTCTACTCGATCGCCAGGAAGATGGAGCGCAAGGGCGCCGACTTCACCGAGATCTACGACCTCAACGCCATCCGCGTGCTCGTGGACGACGTCAAGGACTGCTACGCCGCGCTCGGGGTCGTGCATTCGCTGTGGCGTCCGGTGCCGGGCCAGTTCGACGACTACATCGCGATGCCCAAGGCGAACATGTACCAGTCCCTCCACACCGCGGTGATCGGTCCGGAGGCGAAGCCGCTCGAGGTCCAGATCCGCACCCGGCAGATGCACGACGTCGCCGAGGCCGGCATCGCGGCGCACTGGCGCTACAAGGAGGGCTCGCGCGGCGATCGCAAGTACGACGAGAAGCTCGCCTGGGTCCGCCAGCTCATGGACTGGCAGCGTGAGGTCAGCGATCCGACGGAGTTCGTCGAGGGGCTCAAGCTCGACGTCTTCCAGGACCAGGTCTTCGTCTTCACGCCGAAGGGCGACGTCAAGGATCTCCCGCGAGATGCAACGCCGCTCGACTTCGCGTACCGCATCCACACCGACGTCGGCCATCGCACCATCGGCGCGAAGGTCAACAACCGCCTCGTTCCGCTCGACTACCGGCTGCGCAACGGCGACATCGTCGAGATCGTGACGACGAAGGCGGCGCACGGTCCGAGCCGGGACTGGCTCAACATCGTCCGCACGTCACACGCTCGCGAGAAGATCCGAGCGTGGTTCAAGCGCCAGCAGCGCGACGAGAACATCACGCAGGGCCGCGATCTCCTCGATCGTGAGCTGCGCCGGCTCGCCCACGAGACCCTCGCGTCGGTCGACGCGGCGAAGCTCAACGAGATCGCCAGCCAGTACCGGTTCAAGGAGCTCGACGACTTCTACGCAGCCATCGGGTACGGCGCGATCAGCTCGGCCTCGGTGGTCAGCAAGCTCGAGATCCACGACGACGTCGAGATCATGCTCCCGGAGGAGGCGCCACCCGCGGCGCCCTCGACCACGGGGGTGCGGGTCAAGGGCGTCGGCGACCTGCTCGTGCGATTCGCCAAGTGCTGCTCACCGATCCCGGGCGACCAGATCACCGGCTACGTGACCCGCGGCAAGGGCGTGACGGTGCATCGGTCGTCGTGTCCATCGGTCCTGTCGGAGCGCGACATCGAGCGGCTGATCGACGTGGAATGGGAGATCGCGGGCCAGCAGACCTACCCGATCACCGTGCGCATCACGGCACTCGACCGGCCGGGCCTTCTCAACGAGATCACCAATGTCGTGGCCGAGTACAAGGTCAACATCGTCGCCGCCTCGGTCGCCACGCACGATGATGGGACCGCCATGATCACGGCGACCTTCAAGGTCACCTCGCTCCAACAGCTGGCCCACGTGCTCACAAAGATCGAGCGGCTGCGGGACGTCACCTCGGTCACCCGCGAGGCGCGCTGAATCCTATCCCGGGCGGGCCCGCGCGCCGCGTGCCGATCGTATATACGTATATACGCCAGGGTCCGTGGCCGCGCTACACTGCCCCGATGAAGGGCGATCGGGTTGAGGCGGTGGTCGACACCGGCCAGGGCGGGACCCAGACCTTCGAGATCACTGCCACGAAGGCGGGCCGCCGGATCGAGGTCACCACCGCACGCGGCGTGGTCGAGGTCAGCGAGGTCACGCGCAGCGGCACGCCGGTCCGCACGGGCCGTTTCATGGCCAGCCGCCTCGTGGCGCTCGTCGAGCACCCCGCACACGAGCGGACCGAGAAATCCGTCGACGTGTCCACGCGTCGCCGTCTCGGTGCCGGCTCGACGGACGCGTAGCGAGACTGCCGATCCGCATCGCACGCCACTCCGTCGCGGCGGCCGATAGACTCTGGCGATGGCCAACCCGATGACCGCGCCGCGCGGCACGCGCGACCTCCTGCCGGAGGAGACGCCTGCCTGGGACCGGGTCGAGGCGGTGGCGCGAGACCTGGCTCGGCGGTACGCGCTCGACCGTATCGAGACGCCGCTGTTCGAGCGAGTCGACCTGTTCGCGCGGGGCCTCGGCGAATCCTCCGACGCGGTCGAGAAAGAGATGTTCCGCGTCTCCGGCGCGGCCGGAAGCGACGAGGACCGCGCCGAGTGGGCCCTGCGCCCGGAGCCGACCGCCGGGATCGTGCGCGCCTTCATCGAGCACGGCATGCATGTCAGGCCCGGCCCTCTGCGCCTGACGATGATCGGGCCGATGTTCCGCTACGACCGGCCCCAGGCCGGGCGCTATCGCCAGTTCAGCCAGTGGGACGTCGAGGTCATCGGCGATCCGGGCCCAGTCGTCGACGCGGAGCTCATCGAGCTGGCGCATCGGTTCTATGCCGAGGTCGGCCTGGCCGATGCGGTCGTGCACGTCAACTCGATCGGCGATGCCGAGTGCCGGCCGGCGTACCGCCAGGCGTTGATCGACTACTTCCGCGGCCACCTCGACCGCCTGACCGATGAGTCACGCCGGCGCCTCGAGGTCAACCCGCTTCGCGTCCTCGACGACAAGGAGCTGGCCGCCGACATCGCCGACGAGGCCCCGCGGTCGGCCGATCACCTGTGCGATGCCTGTCGCGAGCACTTTCGCGCGGTCCTGGACCTGCTCGACGCCCTCGGCCTCCGGCACGTCGTCGATCATCGGCTCGTACGTGGGCTCGACTACTACACGCGGACCGCGTTCGAGTTCGTCATCGCCGGACGCGAGGGGCAGCAGCAGGCGCTCGGCGGCGGCGGCCGCTACGACGGCCTGGCCGAGCTGCTGGGCGGGCGCCCGACGCCGGGCATCGGCTTCGGCATCGGCCTCGATCGGACCATCCTGGCCATGGAGGAGCAGGGGGTTGCGCTGCCGCGGCCGGCGATCCTCGTGGCCATAGTGGGCACGGGCGACGACCACGCGGCGCGCCTGCGGGTCGCCGGCGAGCTTCGCGATGCCGGCGTCGCGGTTCGGCCCGACAGCAGCAGCCGCAAGCTCGGCAAGCAGCTCGAGGCGGCGGCCAAGGCCGGGGCACGCTGGGCGGTGATCGTCGGCGAGGAGCTCGAGCGTGGCGAGGTCGGGCTGAAGGATCTCGACAACGGGGAGCAGCGCACAATCGCGCTGGACGAGGTGCCGACCGCGATCGCCGGCTGAGACCGGTCGATCGGCTACGATGCTCGCTCGCATGAGCACCTCCTTCCGTACGCACACCTGCGGCGAGCTGCGCGCCTCCCAGATCGGCGAGCGGGTGACTCTGGCCGGGTGGG
>DATBRU010000031.1:0-10739 GCA_036560105.1 Candidatus Limnocylindria bacterium
GATCTCGACCTCGTCCGTGCGGTCCTCCACCTGGACCGATGCGCCGCCGCCGCGCGGCGTGAACTTGAGCGCGTTCCCGACGAGGTTGGTGACGAGCTGCACGATCCGCTCGCGATCGAAGCGCAGCTCGACGGGCATCGCGGGCACGATCGAGTCGAGCGAGACGCCACGGGTGAACGCTTCCTCGGAGAGCGCCTGCACCGCGGCCTGGATCGGGTCGCGAAGGTCTCCGTCCTGCATGTCGAGCGGAAAGATCCCGGCGTCGATGCGTGACAGGTCGAGGAGGTTGGTGCTGAGCCACTCGAGCCTGCCGATCTGCTCGATCGAGCGATCCAGGAACTCGCGACGCGTCGACTCGTCGACGTCGTCCGTCGACTGCAGCTCGGTGTACATGCGCAGCGCCGCGATCGGCGTCCGCAGCTCATGGCTGACATCCGCCACGAACTCGCGTAGCCGGTCGCGATCGGCCTCGAGCATCCGCAGCGTGCCCGACAGGCGGTCTGCCATGACGTTGAACTGGTGGCCGAGCTCGTCGATCTCCAGGACGCCCGAGGGCACGGCACGCTCATCCAGCTGGCCCTGCGCGAGCCCGCGGGCGACGCCGCGCAGGCGGCTGATGGGCACGGTGAGGCCACGGGCCGCGAGGAGGCCCGTCACGAGGGACACGAGGAGGGCCAGCATGCCGGCGCCGATGAGTGCGCCGGAAATCTGTTGCATCGTGGCCTCGCGCGCGGAGAAGGGGTCGCTGACGACCACGACGTAGGTCGTCTGCGATCCATCGGGCAGCGCGACCCGGACCCGGCTCTGCACCGGCTCGACCGACGGATCACGCCGCAATCCCTGGGCTCGCAGCGCCTCCTCGTCCGGGGGCGAGACGGAAGTGACGACCTGGTTGGCCTGATTGATGATCGTGACGGTCGCGTTGAAGGCCTCCGCCGCGATCCGCGCGGTCGGCGCCACCACTACCACGTCTCGCGTCTCGTCGGTCATGAGCAGGTTGGCCTGCGGTCCCTCGGCGACCTGGTTCACGCGCTCGGTGAGGAGGATGGCGGTGGAGCCGGCCACGGTCCGGATCTGTGCCTGCGTCTGCTCGGCGAAGTAGCCGGGCAGGACCTGGATGATCGCCACGCCCGAGACGAGCAGGCTCACCAGGGCCACGATCGACAGGGCCAGGATGAGCCGGACGTTGAGCCGCTGGAACAGGGCAGCCGTGCTGCGCGGGTCGAAGCTCGCCCACCGCGAAGCGGTGGACGAATCGGCCTCAGTCCTCGGCGAAGGCATACCCCACGCCCCTCACCGTTCGGATGTAGCGCGGCTGGGACGGATCGGGCTCCACCTTGTCGCGGATGTGGCTGATGTGCACGTTGATCGTCCGCTCGTCCTGCTCGAGGGCATCGTCGTAGTCTCGGACGAGCTCGAGCAGCTGTGAGCGGGTGTACACCCGGCCCGGACGCGAGGCGAGATGCCGCAGCAGGTCGAACTCCGTCGTGGTGAGGCCGATGCGCTCGCCGTCACGCGTCACGCGCCGGCGCTCCAGGTCGATGACGAGGTCCTTGCGTCGCAGCGTCCTCCCGGTCTGGGTGTCGGCCAGCTCGCCATAGGCGCGCCGCAGCAGCGCCTTGATCCGGCTCACCAGCTCGCGGACATGGAATGGCTTCACGAGGTAGTCGTCGGCTCCCATCTCCAGGCCCACGACCTTGTCCACCTCGTCTGCCCGGGCCGTCAGGAACAGGACTGGCGCGTGCGACTCGCGGCGCAGCTGGCGCAGGACCTCGAACCCGTCGATCCCGGGCAGCCGCACGTCGAGCACAACCAGGTCGGGTGCCGCTTCCGCGAAGTTCGCGAGCGCATCCTCACCGGTTGGTTGAACCGTGACGTCGTAGCCCTCGCGCTCGAGCGCCACCTGGACGCCGCGCGCGACCGCGGGCTCGTCCTCGACGATCATGATCGTGCCTGCCATCGGCGCCAGTATAGGAACGGACCGGCGAGAGCCACGACTTCGGGTGGCTTCAGATTCCTTAACCGCCATTCGTCGGCGTGAACGCGCTTGGCGTCTCACTCAATAAGGCTGATGCACACGAGGCGCGCTCTGGGTGCGATTCCCGCAGTCCAGTGAAGGCAGCGGAGCGTGGGGTGCGCGCCCGCGCGCAGGTTTGTGCGCGCTGGTCCTCGACAGAGTGCGGAAACGACACCTCGCCACGCGGTCCGGTGAAGAACCCTCTCCCCGTTGAGACCCGAGCACTCGGCCAGTGATTGGAGCCCGGTTGCCCGCATTGGTCTCTCGCGGTACCATTCCGCCTCGCATCACCGTCGCAGCCAACCGTTCGGTGCTGCCCGCCGCTCCACGCAGGAGCGACCGAGGCGCCCGACCCCAGAGAGGATCACCACACACCGATGGACCTGGAGCTCACCCTCGACCCGCGTGAGACGCAGGGCAAGGCGAACAAGCGGCTGCGCCGCGCCGGGATCGTGCCGGGCGTGGTCTACGGCAAGGGCTCCGAGTCAACCAACGTGCAGGTGGACGCGAAGTCGTTCGAGACGCTCTATCGCGCCGCCGGTCGCACCTCGGTCGTGAAGTTCCTCCTCCCCGGTGCATCCAGCTCGACGAGCGGCTTCATCAAGAGCATCCAGCGCCATCCGCTGAGCGGAAAGGTGCTGCACGTTGACTACCTCCTCGTCAACCTCAACGTCGAGATGGAGGTCGAGGTGCCGCTCGTCTTCGTCGGCGACGCACCCGCGGTCGAGGAGACCGGCGGCACGCTGCTGCACAACCTCAACAGCGTTCGCGTGAAGGCACTGCCGAACAACATCCCCCACGAGATCAGCGTGGACGTCTCGACGCTCGTCAGCCTCGACGTGGCGATCCACGTGCGTGACCTCAACCTGAACCGCGACCTGGTCCAGGTGCTGACCGATGGTGAGACGCTCATCTCGACCGTCGTTCCGCCACGTGTCGAGGAGGAGCCGGTCGTGCCCGAGGGCGAGGAGCTCGAGGGCGAGGCAGCGGAAGGTGCCGAGGGCGAGGCCGCCGAGGGCGCCGAAGGCCCGACCGAGGGCGAACCCGGAGGCGACTCCGCCGAGTCCTGAGCCGCGGGCCGACCCACCGATCGGCTTGGCCCAGGTGGCATGATCGGCGCGCATGCCCGATCGCGCCGCACCCATCACCATCGCCGACTACGAGCCGCTGGCGCGGGCGCGCGTCGAGCCGGGTGCATGGGACTACCAGTCTGGCGGAGCCGGCGACGAGCACAGCCTTGCCGAGAACGAGGCTGCCTGGGCCCGCCTTCGGCTCAGGCCGCGCGTCCTCGTGGACGTGTCGAGTCGCTCGCTGACGACATCGGCCTTCGGCAGGACGCTGGATCACCCGATCGTCGTCGCGCCGACCGCGGCGCATCGGCTCAGCCATCCGGACGCAGAGGTCGCGACGGCACTCGGCGCCGCCGGCGGCGGCGCGGTCTTCACGCTGTCGACAGTCTCGTCGGTGCCGATGGAGGACGTGGCCGCGGCCGCGGCCGACGCGCCGCGATGGTTCCAGCTGTACCCCCCTGCCGACCGCGGTGCGTGTCGCGAGCTCGTGCATCGAGCCGTCGCCAACGGCTTCGGAGCGATCGTGCTGACGGTCGACCTGCCGCTGCCCGGCAACCGCGAGCGGGACGTGCGCAACGCCTTCGAGGTCGACCTTGGCGTGCATCTGCCGCCGGACCAACCTGTCGACGCGGCCGGCATCGTCGTGCTGCCGACGCTCGATTGGGACGAGCTGGCGTGGCTGCGCTCGATCTGTCCCGTGCCCCTGATCGCCAAAGGAGTCCTCCGCGCCGATGACGCCCTGCGAGCCGTCGACGCCGGATGCGACGGGATCTGGGTCAGCAACCATGGTGGCCGGCAGCTCGACACCGCGATCGCACCGCCCGACGCCCTGCCCGAGATCGCCGAGGCGGTGAGTGATCGGGCGCTGCTCGTCGTCGACGGCGGCGTGCGTCGTGGGATCGATGTCCTGAAAGGGATCGCCCTCGGTGCCGACCTCGTAGCCATCGGCCGGCCGGCCCTCTGGGGCCTGGCTGTCGATGGCGCGGGCGGCGTGCAGCGGGTGTTGGAGCTCCTTCGCGACGAGCTGTCCCTGGCGATGGCCCTCACCGGATGTCGCTCGATCACGGAGATCACTCCGGACCTCATCGCCTCGGCGAGCGCGGGCGTCCACTGACCGACTCTCGTTCGTAGAGAGGCTGATGCCACCCGGAACGGACACGCCTCGACGTCGTTCAGGCAGGCTGCCGCGCATTCGTCGCCGCGTTGCGCTGGTCGCGCTGCCGCTGCTCGTCGTGAGCATCACGGCCTGCGGGACGATCAGCACGACGGTCTGCGGCCTGTCGAGCTACGCGCTCGAGCTCCAGGCCGATCTCGAGGCGCTCGGCGCCCTCGACCCGGAGCTCGTGGCACAGGAAGGAACGCCCGAGAACGCGGCGGCCCTGGCCGCCATCGACGACCTGGACGCCACCCGGACGGCCGCGCAGGAAGCGCTCGACGCGGCATCGGAGGACGATGTGGGTCGGGTCGTTCGAAGCGCGTTCCAGGCGGCGCTCGACGCGACCGAGCTGGCGACCGACGCGCTTCGCGAGGCCATCGCGTCAGGCGATCCGACCACGGTCGGGGAGGCGCTGGACCAGGTGCAGCGCGCGACCGACGCCATCAACGCGTTCCTCGGCGTCGTGGATGGTCTCGAGGCCGACTGCCCGGAGCCGTCGGCGGCCGATTCGGGCACCGCCAGCCCGTCGGAAGCCATCACGCCAACGCCCGAGGTCACCCCCACCGAAGCGCCGACACCAACGGTGGAGCCTACGCCGGAGCCCACACCGACCCCGGAGGCCACACTGACGGCGACGCCGGAACCGACATCGAGCCCGACGACAACACCATCGCCATCTCCTTCCCCGACTGCGCCCCCGACCGCGTCCCCGACGCCGACACCTTCGCCATCTCCCTCCCCAACGGCGTCCCCGACGCCGACGCCAACGGCTACCCCGTCGCCGTCGCCAACGCCCTCTCAGTCGGCCTCGACGACCGCGAGTGAGTCACCGCAGCCAAGCTCGTCACCGGGCGACGAGCCGGGTGACGATGGTGGAGGGCTGCCCGGGTGGGCCGTGATCGGCGCCCTTGGTCTTGGTGCCGCCGCGCTGTTCGTCTGGGCGCGTTCGCGGAGCTCGTCTCAGCCGCCCGACGCGACTGATGGAACCGGTGAGACGGCACCCCCTGGCGCGACCGAGGGCCCCGGTGAGATGGAGCCGCCTGAGGACCTGCCGCCTGGAGGTCCGCCACCGGCCGAGCCGCCGACACCGTCCGGTTGAGGGATGCGAGCGTCGATTAGACTGGCGCCGCTTGATCGCCGCCGAGGGACGATGACCTGATGCCCACGCAGCAACCCCTGGACAACGTCCCCGTCCCCGTGTTCGTTGCCGTCTTCGTCCTGGTCAATTGGCTTGTGTACGAGATCGGCTTCCGGTTCGGCATGCGGTCGAAGGCGAAGGATCCCGAAGGGGACGATGGCGCCACGGGCATGATCGTGGGCTCGATCCTCGCGCTGATGGCGTTCCTGCTCGCGATCACGATGGGCATGGCCTCCGACCGATACGATGCGCGCCGCGGCCTGGTGCTGGCCGAGGCGAACGCCCTGGGAACGACGTTCCTTCGAGCCGGCTATCTCTCCGAGCCGAACTCCTCCGAGATGCAGGACCTGATCAGGGCGTACGTCCCGCTCCGCATCGGCACCTCGGATCGGGTCCAGCTGGCTTCCAATATCGAAGAGTCGGAAGGGCTTCAGGCGTTGATGTGGGAGATCGCCGAGGACGAGGCGCTGACGAATGGATCCGACGTCACGGCGCTCTTCATCGAGTCGCTCAACGAGGTGATCGACCTCCATGAAGCGCGCGTCGTGGCCGGGGTCTACGCCCGCGTGCCACCCACGATCCTGTGGCTCCTGGTGGCCGGGGTCATCCTGAGCCTCGGGCTGGTCGGGTACAACGCCGGACTCAGCAGGCGGCGCAGCCCGATCATCGCGACGGTGCTCGTGATCTCGCTCGGCGCGACGCTCTGGCTGGTCCTCGATCTGGATCGCCCGGCGGAGGGACTCATCCAGACCAGCCAGCAGCCGCTGATCGACCTCCAGGAGCAGCTCGAGTCGTCTCCCTGACCACGCGCCCACCGCGGCTCGTATGCTGGCGCCATGGAGGAGAGGCCGGTCCCGTACCCGCCCAGCTGGATGGATCGGCTGATCGATCGAACCGCGGCGCTGCCCGGTCCGTCCTGGGCGGCCTACTTGGTGGCCGCCATCGGCGCCGGGGTCCTGGCGAACGCCGCAGCCTGGGTCGACGGGTACCTGCCGCCCGGTACATTCGATCTGCTCCTGACTTCGTTCGCCTTCTACCTCGTCAGCGGCTATGCGGCCATCCACAATCTCGACTGGGCAGCCGCTCGGGCGTGGACGATATTCCGACCGGCCACAGCGATGGATGCCGAAGCAGCGGCGGCGCTTGAATACCGGTTGACCACGATGCCGGCATTCCCGGTCCTTATCTGGACTGTCGGCGGCGTTCTCGTGGGTCTGGTCTACCTGGCCGGCGCGTATGGGCAACCGTTCGATCTCGAGGGGGAGCCCGTGACACTCGTCGTTGGCTCAGCGCTGAGCGCGCTGGCGTTCGCCGGCGGGGGCGCATTCTTCTACCACACGATCCACCAGCTGCGGCTCATCGGCGGCCTGCCCGGCACGATCAAGCGGATCGACGTGCTCGAACAGGCGCCACTGCACGCGTTCTCGAGCGTCACGGCTGTGACGGGCGTTTTCCTGCTGGCCGGGGTCTATGTGAACGCCCTGACTGACCCGGCGTCCTTTTCGAACCCCGCCATATCGGCCACGCTCGGCTTCGCCGTTGTACTGGCGATCGCCTGCTTCGTTGGGCCGCTCTATGGCATGCACCAGGGGATCGCGGCCGAGAAGACGCGCCGCCTGGCCGATGTCAATGAGCGGTTGAGCCGCGCGCTCGAGGCGCTCCATCGGCGAGCGGACGACGGTGACCTCGCCGACGCGGACCGCTTCCATGACCATCTGGCCAGCCTGCTGGCGGAAAGGGAGGTCATCGCCCGGACCCCAACGTGGCCATGGGACCCCGGGACCCTGCGCGGGTTCGCGACGGCGCTCGTGCTGCCGATCGTCCTGTGGTTCGTCTACCGGTTTCTGGATCAGAGCCTGACCTGAACGGGCGGGCCTGCGGGCGACGGACGAAATGCCGGCAAAGGTATGGAGCCGAAGGTGGGATTCGAACCCACGACCGACGGTTTACGAAACCGTTGCTCTACCCCTGAGCTACTTCGGCCCGCGCGGACGCCGATTCTAGCCCAATCACGTTCCCGGGCGAATCGGTCTGGCTGGCTGCCGGCTCGTCGGACTCCCTCCATTGAGGCCGATGCGCACGAGCGCCTGGTCGCGCGTCATTCCCGCAATGGATTGAAGGCAGCGGAGCGTGAGCGGCGCCGATCGGTGCCGTTCGTGCGTGGCAGCCTTCAACAGACTGCGGGAATCGCACCGGAAAGCGCCATCCCGTGAGAATCCCTAATTGGATGGAGGCGGCCGCCGGGAGTGGGCGCCTGGCCGCGGAGTTCAGTCTTGACTGAACGTTCTGACCGGAGCAGACTCAGCGCATGATCACGGACGAGGACGCCTTCATCGAGGAGGCCGCGCGCGTCATCGGGGCGGGCATGCCGCCGATGGCCGGGCGCATGTGGGCCTTCCTCGCCATCTGCGAGCCGCCCGAGCAGACCGCCGCCGAGATCGCGACACGCCTGCGTGCGAGCCGGGGATCGGTGAGCGGGATGGCTCGACTCCTCGAGCAGGTGGGCCTCATCCGGCGAAGCCGGCGGCCGGGCGATCGGCGCGAGGTGTTCAGCATCCCGCCCGACAACCTGCATCGGCTGATGGAGATCGCGGTCTTCCGACTGCGGCAGACCCGCGAAGTTGCGGAGGCCGGGCTCGGGCTCATCGCCGACCGGCCGCCCGAGTCCCGGGCCCGGCTGCGCGAGATCCGCGACTTCTATGGATTCTTCGAACGCGAGTGGCCGGCGATCCTCGCGCGCATGCACGAGACCGAACAAGGGGCCGATGCCGCCGGGGGCATCGGCGCACGAAAGGAAGCAGCAACCGCATGACTGCGGTGATCGAAACTCACCAGCTCACCAAGTCCTATGGCCGGCATCGGGGCATCGTCGACGTCGACCTCGAAGTCGCCGAGAACGAGGCCTTCGGCTTCCTCGGCCCCAACGGGGCGGGGAAGACGACGATGATTCGCACCCTGCTCGACCACATCCGCCCGACGAGCGGGACGGCCTCCATCTTCGGCATCGAGACAAGGGCCGATCCAGTGGCCATCCACCGGCGCATCGGGTACCTGCCCGGCGAGTTCGTCCTCTACGACAAGCTGACCGGCGGCCAGACCATCGAGTACTTCGCGAACCTGCGCGGTGGCGTCGACATCGCCTATCAGGCGGACCTGATCGCCCGGCTCGACATCGATCCGTCACGGAAGTTCAAGGAATACTCGAAGGGCAACAAGCAGAAGGTAGGGCTGGTCATCGCGCTCCAGCATCGGCCCGATCTGCTCATGCTCGATGAGCCGACTTCCGGCCTCGACCCGCTGGTGCAGCAGGTCTTCTACACGATCATCCGCGAGGCGAAGGCCGAGGGCCGGACAATCTTCATGTCGAGCCACATCCTGAGCGAGGTCGAGAAGACCTGCGATCGCGTGGCGATCATCCGCGACGGACGGCTGGTTCGCGTCGACCGCGTGGAGGCGCTCCGGGACATGGCCCACCACCAGGTCGAGCTGCGGTTCGTCGGGCCGGTCCCGGCGTCCGAGTTCACCTCGCTCCCGGGCGTGACCGACGTCGTCGCCGAGGACCACGTCCTCCGCATGCGCGTGTCGGGGCCGATGACACCGGTGGTCAAGGCCGCGGCACGCTACGAGCTCGCCGACTTCGTGAGCCGCGAGCCGTCGCTCGAGGAGACCTTCCTGGCCGAGTACGGCCCGCAGGCCGAGGTGGCGGAGGCGCGCTCATGACCGGCGCGACGGGGCAGCTGGCCGCGCCATCGCTGCTCAGCCGAGTCTTCGGGCTGGGCAGCGTCTTTGCCAAGACGGTGCGTGACTCGCGACGGGCGACCGTCATCGTGGGGCTTGCGATCGGGCTCCTGGTGATCGCGGTCAGTGCGGGCATCATCAGCCAGTTCGGGACGGCCGAGGCGCGCGAGGAGATCCGCAACATCGTCGATGCCGTGCCACCGATCATGCAGGGCCTTGCCGGACCGCCCGTCAATGTCGAGACGCTCGGCGGCTACCTCCAGTACAAGTACGGCGGCTTCCTTCCCCTGGTGACCGGGCTGTGGTCGATCCTGGCCCTGTCCGCGACGCTCGCGGGTGAGAGCCGGCGCGGCAGCCTCGACTTCCTGCTCGCCGAACCAATCAGCCGGCGCCGCGTGGCGTGGGAGAAGGTCCTCGCTCACGTCGTGATGGTGGCGCTCGCCATGACGCTGATCGGTGGCGCCACGGCGCTGGCCGGGCGCCTCGCCGTCATGCCGGGTGACGAGATCTCGGCCGGCGCGGCGTTCAGCTTCGCCGCGTGGCTGGGATTGATGGCCCTCGCGGCCGGGTCGGTCGCCTTCGCCCTCGCGCCGTTCGTTGGTCGCGGATCCGCGGCGGGGCTCGCCGGCGCCGTGATGCTCGGCGGGTTCCTCCTCAACGGCTACCGGACCGCGATCCCCGAGCTGGAGCCATTCGCCAATCTCACCTGGTTCGGCTGGACGGCCGACCACATCCCGCTGGCCGGCAGGTTCGACGGGGCGTCCCTCGTGCTCGTGGCCGCCTTCATGGTGCTGCTCCTTGTCGTCGGCGTCGAGGCGTTCGTTCGTCGGGACCTCGGGGCGGGATCCGCGACTCCCGGCCCGCGCCTTCCACGCGCGCTGCTGGGGCTCGGTGGACCGACGGCCCGCGCGAGCAGCGAGCGGTTCCCGACGGGCCTCTCCTGGGGCATCGGCCTCGGGCTCTTCGGGCTTCTCATCGCCAGCTCGGGGGCCTCGTTCATTGCCCAGATCGGCGATTCACCGGAGTTCGAGCGCGCCCTCGGGACGCTGTTCCCCGGCATCGACATGGGCACCGTCGGCGGCTTCCTCCAGCTCGTCTTCGTCGAGTTCGGCCTCGTCCTGGCCGGGCTTGCGGCTGCCGGGCTGGTCGCCGGATGGGCGTCCGACGAGCGGTCCGGGCGCATGGAGCTGCTCCTGCCGACGCCGGTCGCGCGCAGCCGATGGCCCCTGTCCGGTGGGATCGGCGTGTTCGTCGCCATCGCGATCCTCGTGGCGGTGACGGCCGCCGGGATCGGCATCGGTGCGGCCGTCGCCGGCGGCGACGTCTGGACACCCGTGGCCGGAACGCTGGCGATCGCGCTGTACGCGGCCGCCATGGCCGGCATCGGGATGGCGATCGGGGGCGTGATCGGTCCGGCGATCGCGGCTCCGGCGGTCGTCGCAATCACGCTGGTCACCTGGCTCATCGACCTGGTGGGTGGCGACCTCGGCATCCCCGACGCGATTCACCAGCTGGCGCTGAGCACCCACATGGGCCAGCCGATGGTCGGCAGCTGGGACCCCGTGGGCATCGTCGCCTGCGTGGCCCTGGCGATCGGCGGGCTCCTGGTCGGGACGATCG
>DATBRU010000032.1:0-17585 GCA_036560105.1 Candidatus Limnocylindria bacterium
GAGGGCGGCGCGTGGCGGCGGGACATGCGGGGCGAGCGGCGCATCGGCGTGTCGCAGGTGAAATCGCTGTCCGACGGGCAGCTCATCTACGGCGACGCATCCGCGCTGGACGGCCGGGCCGTGCGGGCGGCGGGCCAGGCGTGGCGCAGCCGCGGCTTCGGCGACTTCTGGGGCCACATGCTCGTCGCGTCGGGGTCGGCGGAAGCGATGCTCGAGGATGGCGTGAACCCATGGGACATGGCTGCGCCCTGCGTCATCGTCACCGCGGCCGGGGGCCGCATGACCGATCTCGAGGGGCGGCCGAGCTGGACCGATCCGCGCCTCCTCACCAGCAACGGGCTCGTCCATGACGAGGTTCTTTCGGCGTTGGGGCGGTAGGCCTTCAGACCGCCTGCTGCGACGGCGGCCTGACTGTGGCTCGTTGTTGCATGGGATGCGACTAAGGCCGACGCAAGGGCCCGTCACTCGCGAAACACGGCGCCGGGTGCAACCCACACCGAGTGACAGCTCGCTCATCCATGTGTAGTCGCACCGGGTGCAACCCGCGCCACCCGCGCCACCCGCGCCACCGCAGGCGTCCATCGGCGATACTGCGGCACATGCCCGAGATCTCCGCCAAGGCCGCTTCGTTCACCGAATCGGTCATTCGCGAGATGACCCGCCTGGCGATGGCCCATGACGCCGTCAACCTGGCCCAGGGATTCCCGGATTTCGCCTGCCCGTCCGAGCTCAAGGAAGCGGCCAAGGCGGCCATCGACGCCGATGTGAACCAGTACGCGATCACCTGGGGTGCGCGCGACTTCCGGGAGGCGATCGCGGCCAAGACGACGCGCTGGTACCCCGACTGGCCGGTGGATCCCGACACGGACGTCACCGTGGTGTGCGGTGCGACCGAGGGCATGATCGCGGCGATGATGGCAATCCTCGATCCCGGCGACGAGGTCGTGCTGTTCGAGCCGTTCTACGAGAACTACGGCCCCGATGCGATCCTCGCCGGCGCCACCCCGCGCTACGTCACCCTGCACGAGCCGGACTGGTCCATCGACGAAGCCGAGCTGCGCGCGGCGTTCGGTCCGCGCACCCGCGGGCTGGTCCTGAACTCGCCTCACAACCCGACCGGCAAGGTCTTCTCTCGAGCGGAGCTGGAGCTGATCGCCGAGCTGTGCGTCGAGCACGACGTCGTCGCCTTCACCGATGACATCTACGAGCACATCGTCTACGCCGGTGAGCACATCCCTCTCGCGACACTGCCCGGCATGGCGGAGCGCACCGTGGCGGTGAACTCGCTCAGCAAGACGTACTCCGTGACCGGGTGGCGGGTCGGCTGGGTCATCGCCCCGGCGGCCCTGACCTCCGGCATCCGCAAGGTCCACGACTTCCTGACGGTCGGCGCCGCCGCTCCGCTCCAGGCCGCCGGCACGGTCGCGCTCGGCCTCCCCGAGGCGTACTACGACGACCTCGCTGCGGGCTATCGGCGCCGGCGCGACCTGTTGGTCGGCGCGCTGGACGATATCGGCCTTCGCCCGTTCGCTCCCGATGGCGCGTACTACGTCATGGCCGACTTCAGCGAGCTCAGCTCCGCCGATGACGTGACGTTCGCCCGTGCCCTGACCGCCGATCCGGGCGTGGCGACGGTTCCCGGCTCCTCGTTCTACTCACGACCCGAGCTGGGGCGGACCAAGATCCGGTTCGCCTTCCCGAAGCGAGACGAGACGCTGGCGGAGGCCGCCAGGCGGCTGGCCCGGATCGGCGTCCCAACCGCCTAGGCTCGCGCACGCGCGCGCGGCGGAACAGGGTGAGCATCCCAGGGCACCACATTGGGCCGGACCTCCGTTCCGTGCGGGGTTTGGCGCCTGTAGTACTCACGAGTGAGCGTGAGCCGCGCGCCGGCGTGCCGCTCGTGCACGAAGGTGGCTACGCCAGATGACAAACAGCACACGAAGGTGCGCTCAGGTGCGAAACGATGCCCGCCAGTGGTCAGTTGACCCGGGCCGCATGGAGCTTCGCTAGCGGCGAGCGTCACCCGCGACCCGCCAGGCGAGCGGAAGCAGACCAGCCGCGAGCAGGATCTTCAGCGCGTCGCCGAGCAGGAATGGGGTCATGCCGAAGCCGATCGCGTCGCCCAGCGAGACGCCCAGTGCGGCCGCCAGGTACGGCACCCCGACCGCATAGATCACCAGGTTGCCGAGCGTCATGAGGCCGATGGTGCCGACCACCGTCCGATCGAGGCCACGCCGCGCCAGCGCCCCGGAGAGCGTGGCCGCCAGCACGAAGCCGATCAGGTAGCCGAACGTGGGGAAGGCCCACCCAGAGTTCTGCTGGGCGAACCACGGAAAGCCTGCCATGCCCACCGCCAGGTAGAGCAGCATGCTCGCCAAGCCCCGCATCGGTCCCAGGGCAGCGCCAGCAAGCAGCACCGCGAACGTCTGCAGCGTGATGGGGACCGGCGTGAACGGCAGCGGGATGGCGACCTGCGCCGTAATGCCGACGAGGGCGGCGGCACCGATCACCAGAGCGATGTCTCGGACGAGCCCGCCCGGGACGAGGTCCGCGAGGACGAGCCTGCGGGTCGCGACGATGGACGTCGTCATTGCTGCGCTTTCCCTAGCTCTTCTTGCGGCCGCTTCCGCGACCGAGCCAGCCCGCGAGGTAGCCCACGAGCAGCGAGCCGAGGATGAGCCACGTGAGCTGGACCTCGAACGTTCGCAGCAGCAGGTTCAGGGTGACCGGCCTGTAGTTGGCGATGGCCAGTGCGATCACGAGGATGGCGAGGATGAGGACCACGATGCGCCCCAGAGTCCAGAATCCACGCTCCTCCGGGGATGTCATCTGGTCGGTCACTGATCGTTCCTCCGAATGTCTGGGAACCGGCCCCCGACGGCGGCGAGTGTACTCAGGTATAGCATGCGGGGCGACAAAATCCGCAGGAGCCGGGAGCGGCCGTGGAGCTCGACCTCAGCCTCGCGACCCTGGTCACGGTCGCCGTCATCTCCGGCCGGCTCATCGTCCCGCTCTTCATCCCGGCCTACCCGCTGCCGGCCATCCTCGGCGCGATGGTTCTCGACGCCGTCGACCAGACGATCTTCTCGATCACCATCGGTGGCGAGCTCGCCGGCTACCAGACCTACGACAAGGCGCTCGACATCTACTACCTGGCCATCGCCTACGTCTCGACGATGGCCAACTGGGTCGCCGGTCCCGCCTTCGTCGTGGGCCGATTCCTGTGGTACTACCGCCTCGTCGGAGTCGCCCTCTTCGAGAGCACCGGTGCGCGCTGGATCCTCTTCGTGTTCCCCAACACGTTCGAGTACTTCTTCGACGTCATCGAGGCCTACAAGCTGGGACGGAACCCGTTCAGCATCGCCCTGAAGTGGATCGTCGGCATCGCCGCGTTCATCTGGATCGTCATCAAGTTGCCGCAGGAGTGGTGGATCCACATCGCCCAGCTCGACTTCACCGACTTCGCCAAGGAGACGATCTTCGGTGTGGCAGCCGACAGCTCCTGGACCGATGCGATCGCCAACCGCCCATTCGTCACGCTGGC
The DNA here is from genome assembly GCA_036560105.1 of Candidatus Limnocylindria bacterium. Taxonomy (GTDB): domain Bacteria; phylum Chloroflexota; class Limnocylindria; order QHBO01; family QHBO01; genus JACDBZ01. The sequence goes on from DATBRU010000032.1 coordinate 3,545, forward strand.
CATCGTCGTCGGCGTCGTCGCGCTCCTCCTGCTGGCCCGGTGGGCGACGCGGTTCCTTCCGCCGCGCGACTGGCCATTGACCGCATCGGCGGATCGCCAGGCGGAGCACCTTGGCTGGCCGCCGCGACCAACCGTCGTTGGCCCGTCCGCCGCGTTCGATCGGACGTTCGTCGAGAAGGTGATCCTGCTCAGCCTCATGGTCTTCGTCTTCAGCCGCATGCTGCCCGGGATCGAGGGGCGGCCGCTGCAAGTGCTCCTGGCCGTCGGGCTCATCATCGGCGCGAGCACGGTCGTGAGCCAGCTGCTGGCACACCGGTCGGTCGCGTGGGGCTCATTGGCGACCGAGTTCGGCGTGATGGTCGTGGTGAACGCCGCGATCGGGATTGGGATCGGCCTCCTGCTGCCGGGCGATGGCCCGATGCCGCCGCTGGTCGAGTACCTCTTCCTGGTCGCGGTCGTCAGCCTGATCACCGTCATGTTCGACCGCTCGACCCAGATCGGCCGCGCGCGCGCGGCTTCTCTCACCGCTGCCGGCTAGCGCGTCAGCGCGACCCGGAGGCGCCACGTCGCCAGCGCCAGCAGCGCCACGGCGAACGCCATCAGCACCCCGAGCTGGCGCCCGATGTCGGCGATGCCGGCCCCGCCAATCAGCGCCCGGAACCCGTCGAGCGCCCAGCGGTGCGGGGTGAACCACGAGATCGTGTCCATCACGGGCGGAAAGATCTCCGGCGGGATCATCGACCCGCCGAGTGCCGCGATCCCGAGCCCGGCGAAGATCCCGATGGAGGTCGCCTGCTCGGCGTTCGTGCTGATCGAGCCCACGAGCATGGCGACGCCGGCGCTCGCCAACGAGAAGGCGATGACGACCGCCGCCGCGCCGAGCGGATCGCCCCACGCGACGCCGAAGGCGATCGCGGTGGCGGCGACGATGAACAGGCCCTGGAACAGCGCCACTCCGAATCGGCCGAGCGCCTCTCCGAGGAGGATCGACGGCATCGGCGTGGAGGTCGAGAGCATCCGTCGAGACACCCCGAGCGTGCGCGACAGGATCAGCTGCGCCGCGCCGGTGAGCGAGGTGAGGAAGATGAACAGGATGAGCTGGCTCTGCGCCCCGAGCGTGAAGCCGGCCAGGCCTGGCGGGAAGAGCGCCTCGCCGACGGTGACGACCTCGACCTCCACCTCGGGAAGGTCGGAGCCCACTGCCTCGGCAATCGGCAGCAGCTCGGCGATCGACAGGCCCGTCTCGCCCGCGGCGAAGGTGGCGGCCCGTGCCAGCGACGCCTGCTCGGAGATCGCCGCGGCCACGATGCTGCGGCGGGCGGTTGCCACGTCGCTCGGCGCGGATCGGTATTCGATCTCGATCCGCTCGCCGGCCAGCAGTCGCTCGGTGTACCGGTCGGGGAGCGACACCCCGAAGGCGATCCGGCCATCCTCGACGTCGCCGGCCAGCGTCTCGGAGCTCTCGTAGCGCTCGACCTGCCAGTCGCGCTCCAGGCTTGCGGCCAGGTCGTCGGCCAGCGTCCCTCCATCCACGGCCAGAACGCCGACGCGCGCCTCGAAGCCACCGCCGAACTGGAGCCCCGTGACGAGCACGATGATCAGCGGCAGCACGAGGATGAAGAACAGGCCGAGGCGGTCACGGAAGAGCCGCACGAGGTTCGCTCGGGCGATGGTAAGGGAGCGTCCGAGGCTCATCGGGCCGCCACCAGGCCGCGCGCGCGGGCGAGCCCAATCCCGCCCGTGATGACGGCGATGACGAGCAGCACCGCGATCGGCAGCGCCAGGTCACCGAGTGTCGCGCTCGGCGCCGCCAGCTCGTCGAGACCCTGGAGGAACCAGGCGTGGGGCGTCAGGAAGCTGAGTCGGCTGAGGACCTCGGGCGCCTGCGACAGGTCGAAGAACGCGCCGCCGAGGATGCCGAGCGTGACGGCCACGATGGCGTTCCAGCCGCCGGCCTGCTCCTCGGTCCGGGCCAGGGTCGTGATCAGCGCGGTGATGCCCATTGCGGCCAGGACGGCTGCCACGATCAGCAGCGCGACCCCGATCGGGTTGCCCCACTCCGCGCCGAGCAGCAGGGTCGATGCCACCACGATGACCGTCATCGACACGACGCCGAGGATGAAGCTGCCGATCGCCTTGCCGGCCACGATGGCCCATGGCGGGATTGGTGCGGCCACCAGGCGGGGCAGGGTTCCCTGCCGGCGCTCGGCGAGCAGCGAGAGGATCCCGAACTGGGCCGTGAAGAAGAGGAAGAAGATGGCCATGCTGGCCGGGAAGAACGTCGATGCGGCCATGCGTCGCAGCTCCGAGTCGGCGTCGACTAGCGTGATCGGGCTGGGCGTGTCGATCGCGCCCGCCACGAGGGCCTCGATCTCGGCCTCGGTCGGTGGCGCGGGCAGTGCCGCGGAGACCGTTGCGACGGACAGACGGATCGCCTCGAGCTCGGCGACGTAGCCTTCGGCCAGCGACCGGAGGATCTCCGTCGCCAACCCCGCGCTGGTGTCGCCGATGACGGTCACCTCGGCCGGCTCGCCGGCCCGGACCGCTTCGGCGAAGCCCGCGGGGATGATCGCGGCCGCCTCGACGTCATCGGCCTCGATCGCCTCGCGGGCGGCCGCCTCGTCGTCGAGCACGACCACACCGGCGATCCCCGCCTCCTCGATCGCGGCCAGCGGACCGCTGAGGAAGGCCGCGGAGGTTGAGCTATCGTCCAGGTCAACGAGTGCGAGCTCGGTGCGGAACGCGACGTCCCCGGACGGCAGCAGCAGGCTGAAGATCGTGGCGAGCCCGAGTGGGGCCACGATGGCGAGGATCAGCGCGCTTCGGTCTCGGATCCGTTCGCGAAGGTCCTTGCCGGCGATGACGAGGGCGGCCCGCATTCGTCAGTCGCGCAATGCGCGGCCGGTGAGGTGCAGGAAGACCGCCTCGAGGTCGGGCTCGACGATCTCGACGCTGGTGACGCTGGCACCGGCCTCGCCGACGGCCTCGAGCAGTCGCGGCAGAATGCGGTGCGCTTCGACGACGATCAGGCCCAGGCCGCCCTCGTGGACGGTCGCCTCCTCGACGCCGTCGAACGCACGGGCCGCATCGGCGGCGGCGGCGAGGTTCCCGGTGGCGGACAGCTCGATCCGGTCACGCTCCCCGATCATGCCGACGAGCTCGCGGCGGGTGCCTTCCGCGCGGATCTTGCCCTCGTCGATGATGCCCACCCGGTCGCAGAGCCGCTCGGCCTCCTCCATGTAGTGGGTCGTGTAGAGGATGGCCATGCCCTTGCGCCCCAGCTCCTCGACGCTCGACAGGATCGCGTTCCGGCTCTGCGGGTCGACGCCCACCGTCGGCTCATCGAGAACGAGCAGCTTCGGCTGATGCAGGAGGCCGATGCCAATGTTGAGCCGTCGCTTCATGCCCCCGGAGAACTGGTCCGTCCGCTCGCCGGCGCGGTCGTCGAGCCCGATGATCTCGAGCACCTCGCCGATGCGACGCTTGAGATCGGCGCCATTCATCCCGTACAGCTGGCCGAAGAAGCGCAGGTTCTCGGTGGCGGTCAGCTCGGGGTAGATGGCCAGCTCCTGGGGCACATAGCCGATCGCGTTCTTGGCGGCCGCCGTGCCGATGTCGACGGCGCGCCCGTCGACCGTCACGCTGCCGCCGTCGCGCTCGAGGAGGCCGCAGATCATGGAGATCGTGGTGGTCTTGCCCGCCCCGTTCGGCCCGAGCAGGCCATACGTCTCCGACGGCGCAATGTGGAAGCCGACCCCGTCGACCGCGGCACGGTCGCCATATCGCTTGCGCAGATCGTCACAGACGAGCATGGCGCCTGCGGCGGTCGATTCGGTCATCGGCGCCGATGATAGCGCAGGCCCAACGGGAGATCCGATGGTTGCGTCAGCAACCAATGTGGGCGATGATAGGGCCGACATGACCGACACGAGTGGCCTGCTTCCGACCCTGTACCTGGGCCATGGCGCCCCGCCGCTGCTCGAGGAGCCCGACTGGATGGCGCAGCTGTCCGGCTGGTCGGCGTCCCTTCCCAAGCCGAAGGAGATCCTCATCGTCAGCGCCCACTGGGAGTCGGCGCCGGTCACCGTTGGCGCGACGACCCCGGTCGAGCTCACGTACGACTTCTACGGATTCCCGGCGCACTACTACGCCATGCGCTACGACTCTCCCGGAGCGCCCGAGCTGGCCTCGAAGGTGGCATCGCTCATGCCCGATGGCGAGCCGGTCCACCAGATGCCGAACCGAGGGCTGGACCACGGGGCGTTCGTGCCGCTGATGGCCATGTACCCCGACGCGGACATCCCCGTGCTGCAGATGTCGATGCCCGACCTGGATCCCCAGCACCTGTTCGACCTGGGTCGGCGGCTCGCGCCGCTGCGCGACGAGGGCGTGCTCATCATCGGCTCGGGATTCATGACCCACGGATTGCCGTTCGTCCACGAGTACATGGCCGGCAGGCCCGGCGCACCGGCCTGGTCGGTCGAGTTCGACGAATGGGTGGCCGAGGCTCTCGAGCGTGGGGACGTCGACGAGCTGATGGCGTTCCGCGAAAAGGCGCCCGGCATGCCGTACGCCCACCCCACGACCGAGCACTTCGCGCCGCTGTTCGTCGCGCTCGGTGCGGCGACGAGGGCGGACGCCCCACCGGACACGAAGATCGACGGCTACTGGTACGGCCTGGCGAAGCGCTCGATCGAGCTGGGCTAAAAGGTCTGTGGACAGCCGGCGTACCATCCGCGTAGGAGGACTGAGGCATGCGACGGTTCCCATCCCTGCTTACGGTCATCGGGCTGGGCCTGGCGGTGGTCGCCTGCGCCGCCCCATCCGGAACTACGCCCCAGGAATCGACCGGCGACGAGCCGTCGGTCCCCGCCGCCCGATCGCAGCAGGCATCGGTCCCCGCCGCAGCCTCGCAGCCGGCTGAGCCCAGCCAGGCGGGCGGTGGCGGTGGCGACCCTGGGGAGGATCTCGCCTTTGCCGATGGTCCATGGACCGGGGGCTCCATCACGTTCACGGTTGCCGGGGGCCTGGAGCTCCAAGACGATCAGCCGATAACGACTGACATCTCGTCAACCGTGGATGGCGCGACGATCTTGGCCTACAACTACTCGGGCACCTACCCGGACTACTACTACGCGACGATCTCGATCAATCGCGGGTACCCGTTCGATGCCGACATCACCACCGACACTTGGTCCGTCAGCTCGTCCGACTGTGACGTGACCTGGCTCCAGGCAGACGACGCGGGAATCGAGGCCAACTTCACCTGTCCGACCACCGAGGTCTCGTACTTCGGTGGCGACGACCTGGAGCCAGGCCCGGTCACCCTGGAGGGATCGTTCACCGCCACCCGCTGACCATCGGTGCCAGGAGGTGTTGCGGAGGAGTCAACGCGCACGCGACCGTAACCTTCGTGCCGTAGCGGCCCCTGGCTCATGAGTCCGGGGCGACGGGGAGCTCGTTGCGCATGCCGGTGTGGATCGCGTGGGCGTTCTTGATGGCCGCGGCGAGGCTGCCCTCGATCCAGCGGCGTCCGGTGCGATCGCACGCGTCGTTGGCGAACCACAGTCGTCCCACGGGGCGGATGACGTCGTCATACGCCTCGCTCGACATCTCGAACGGCCGGAACAGCGGACCGATGCCACCGGCCCACTCGTCGAGCGCCCAGTCGTACGCGTAGCCCGTCTCGAACGTGTCGCGCGCCGCCGGATGGATCCTGGTGAGGTCCTCGAGCGCCTGGGTGATCCGGTCCTGCTCGGACAGCATGCTCCAGACCATGCTGTCCTGCTCCCAGGCGTATGAGCCGATGAGCACGCCACGCTCGCCCGTCGGGTCCTGGCCCGCCGGGGTGTAGACCACCTGCCGGATGGCCAGGTCGGTGATGCTGGCACCGTGGGTGATCTGCTCCTCGGCCCACCAGCGTCTGCTGAACTGCAGGAAGATCTTGTGAGCGCGCCCGTAGTACACGTTGCGCAGGTTGAACGCCTTCGCGACGTCCAGGCCGGTCATCTCGATGTGGACGAGCCGATTGAACGGCACGGTGATGATGCACTCATCGCCGGCGATCGACATCCGGGTCCCCACGCGATCGGTGTAGTGGACGATGACGCCGTCAGGCCCCTGGTCGATGGCGATGACCGCTGCTCCGAGGCGAGTCTCGGGGAGCAGCAGCGGACCGAATGCCTCGGGCAGCGTGGACGCCCCGTCGGTGATGTACTCGAGGTCGCCGAAGATGTCGTGGTGCCAGTGAATGAACCATTCCACGAGCGAGAAATGGAAGCGACCCTCCAGGTTGAACAGCGGGCCAAGGAGGGCGCGCGCGCCCTCGCTCAGGCCGCGCTCGATGAGCCAGCCAAGCAGCGAGTAGCTGTCATAGCGCTCGATGATCCCGTTCCAGTCGCCCTGGTCGGCGAGATCGATCAGCGGCCGCATCGTGCGCTTGAGCAGATCCGCGGGCAGGACACCACGCTCGGAATCGGCGAGCGGGAAGTCGAACGAATCGGCCGTGAAGTCGCTCCTGCGGACGCCCTTGCCCTGGAGGTAGATCCAGGTGTCGTCGTCGGACATCGGGAAGGGCTGCGTGGCGAGGTTGAAGCGCTCGTGGATCAGGTGCTGGCCGAGGTGGTGCTGGCGAGGAAAGCGCATCGCGCCGACCTCGCCGTACATGCCGGCCGGAAAGCCTCGATACGTGAAGATCCGACCGCCGAGGCGGTCCCGCGCCTCGAGGATCGTCACCTGGTGACCGGCCTCCTTCAGCAGCAGCCCTGCGGCAAGGCCCGCGATTCCGGCGCCGGCGATGATCACCCGGCGCGGGTCGGTCGCCCGCCCCGGCAGCCCGTTGCGCAGGGTCTCGAGCAGATCGATCGCGGTCGTCACGTCGGAGTGCTCGCCTCGGCTGCAAGGCGATCACGAACCTGGCGCTGCATGCGACCGAGGAGCGCCGCGGCGCCGCGCAGGCGGAGCGGGCTCACGACCTCGGCCAGCGCGAGGCGGGCGGTGATGTCATCGGGGACCGCCAGGATCGCCTCGGGAGGCTGACCGTCGAGGCCGGCATGGAAGATCCCGGCGAAGCCGCGCGTGGTGGGCGCCTCGGCGGGGGCATCGGCATAGATGTGGACGACGCCGTCCTCGATCTCGGTGGTCACGAACAGCGGCGACTGGCACTCCGGGACCGGCTCGAGCCGCTCGGGGTGATCGGCCAGGTGCGCCGGCAGCGGTGGCAGGGACTGCGCGAACTCGAGCAACATCTCCAGCCGATCGCGCGGCGGTGCGGCCGCGAAATCGGCAACGATCTCCGCGAGCGGCGGCGGCAACCCGTCCGCTGTCACCCGGCGTCGGCCTCTCGCTCGATCGGCATGCGCACCGCGTTGCCCCACTCGGTCCACGACCCGTCGTAGTTGCGCACGTTCTCGTAGCCGAGCAGGTGGGTCAGCGCGAACCACGTGTGGCTCGAGCGTTCGCCGATGCGGCAGTAGACGACGACGTTGTCGTCCTGGCCAAGGCCCGCCTCGCCGCGGTAGAGCGCATCGAGCTCGGCGCGGGACTTGAACGAGCCGTCCTCGTTGGCCGCGCGGGCCCACGGCACGCTCTTCGCGCCGGGGATATGGCCACCGCGGAGCGCGCCCTCCTGCGGGTAGTTCGGCATGTGCAGGAGCTTGCCGCTGTACTCGTCGGGTGACCGCACATCGACGAGCGGCTGACCGAGGTGGGCGAGAACGTCGTCACGGAAGGCCCGAATGCCGGCGTCGTCGCGCTCCACGACGGGGTAGTCGCTGGCGACGCGGCTCGGCGCGTCCGTCGTCATCGGCCGGCCCTCGGCCTCCCACTTGGCGCGGCCGCCATCGACGAGCCGCACGTCGGGGTGGCCGAACAGGCTGAAGACCCACAGCGCGTAGGCGGCCCACCAGTTCGACTTGTCGCCGTAGAAGATGACCGTCGTGTCGCGGCCGATGCCCTTGGAGCGCATGAGCTCCGCGAACCGCTCGGAGCTCACGTAGTCGCGCGTGATCGGGTCGTTCAGCTCGGTGTGCCAGTCGACCTTGACGGCGCCGGGGATGTGGCCGGTCTCGTAGAGCAGGATGTCCTCGTCGGACTCGACGACGACGAGGCCGGGATCATCGAGGTGGTCGGCCAGCCACCCCGTGGTGACCAGCTTCTCGGGGTGTGCGTATTCGGCGAGCTTCGGATCGGGATCGGTCGTGGGGGGCATGGTCGGCTCTTGCTTCGGACTCGTTCCTCGATGCTAGGTCATCGCACGCTTCATGGCGAACCCGTCGCCGGATCGGCTCGGCGGAGGCTTGCCAGAAGCAATAGGTCTGCTAAGGTACGTAGCATGAGTGCTATGGGTGCCGACCTCGCGATCGACGTCCACGGCCTCCGGATGCGGTACGGCACCACGGACGTCCTCCACGGCATCGACCTCCGCGTGGGGCGGGGCGAGGTGGTGACCCTGCTCGGCCCGAACGGTGCCGGAAAGACCACGATCATCGAGATTCTCGAGGGGTTCCGCGGCCCATCGGCAGGCAGCGTCACCGTCCTCGGCAGCGATCCGGCGACCGCCGACGAGGACTGGCGAGCGCGCGTGGGCATCGTGCTCCAGTCCTGGCGCGACCATGGCAAGTGGCGCGTGCGAGAGCTCTTGCGACACCTCGGAAGCTTCTACACCCCGTATGCCACCGCCGATCGCGTCCGCCCGCGCCCGGTCGACGACCTGATCGAGACGGTCGGCCTGGCTGAGCAGGCCGGCCAGCGCATCTCGACCTTGTCGGGCGGCCAGCGGCGCCGGCTCGACGTTGCGATCGGGATCATCGGCCGGCCCGAGCTGCTGTTCCTCGACGAGCCGACGGCCGGCTTCGATCCCGAGGCACGCCGGGACTTCCACGATCTCGTGCACTCGCTGTCCGACATGGAAGAGACGACGATCCTCCTCACCACCCACGACCTTGCCGAGGCCGCCAGGCTGGCCGATCGGATCGTGATCCTGGCCAACGGCCGCGTCGTGGCGGACGGCACCGAGGATGAGCTGGCGCGGCGCGTCTCGACCCAGGCAGAGGTCCGTTGGAGCCGCGGAGACGACCGGTTCGTGCACTCGACCTCGGACGCCACGGCGTTCGTCCGGGAGCTGCTCACCGAGCCCGGCGCCCCGGTCATCGACCTCGAGGTCCGTCGCGCGAGCCTCGAGGACACGTACCTGAGCCTCGTCCGACGCCACGAGGGCACCGAGGCGGACGACGCCGATGGCGGGCTCGAGCGGCTCGAGGGAGGTCGCCCATGAAGCGGACGCTCCACGCCATCCGGGTCGGCATCGACCGCGGCATCACCGGCTTCAAGCATCTCCTCCTCACCCCCAGCGAGCTGCTCTCGCAGTTCATCTGGAACGGCATTCCGCTGGTGATCCTCTTCCTCAACCGGGACACCGTGGTCGAGGGGACCTCCATCTCGTTCGCCACCGTGGCGCTGCCCGGCTTCCTCGGGCTCATCGTGGCGGCGTCGGCCTACGGACCGGCCTACTACCTCGCCTCGGACCGTGAGGACGGGACGTTGCTGCGCGCGAAGGCCGTTCCACGCGGCATCGTCGGCTATGTCACCGGCGTGCTGACGCAGGCGTCGCTCGAGACCCTCTTCGGAATGCTCATCCTGCTCGTCCCCGGCGTCATCCTGTTTGGCGTCTCCGCGAACGGGCTCGTCGGATGGCTCACGTTCGTGTTCATCGTGGTCCTCGGCTTGGCGGCCTCGCTCCCGACGGGAATCGTCATCGGGTCCGTCGTGAAGAGCCCGCGCGTGATCGGCGGGATCGGACTGCTCGTCATCGGCGGCATGGCGGCCATCTCGGGCATCTTCATCCCGATCCAGGAGCTTCCCACCTGGCTCGGATGGATCGCCCAGGCACTCCCGACGTACTGGATCGGCCAGGGATTCCGCTTCGTCTTCCTCCCCGATGCGGCGGCCGCGCTCGAGGTCGGCGGTTCGTGGCGGCTCCCGGAGATGGTGGCCGTCCTTTCGGCCTGGGCGATCGGCGGGATGCTCGTTGCCCCGGTTGTCCTGCGTCGGATGGCCCGGCGCGCCTCGGGCGCGAGCGTCGAAGAGGCCCGGCAGCAGGCGCTGCAGCGGATGATGTGAGCGAGACCGTCTTCAACCGCATCGCGATCCTCCGCGTGGAGCGCGGCATCTCGCGGCGCGAGCTCGCGGATGCGCTCGGCGTTCACTACCAGACGGTCGGGTACCTCGAGCGAGGCGAGTTCAGCCCGAGCCTGCACCTTGCCCTGCGCATCGCCGACTACTTCGAGGTCCCGGTCGATGTCGTCTTCTCGACCACGCGATTTCCCCGGATCGGCACGCTCGAGGTTGCTGGCTAGCCGCCCCGGGTCCAGGGCGGCAATGGACGTCGATGTTGGCTATCGTTGGCCGTTCCGAACGAGCCGATGAGGGCGGAGCCCGCTTGAGCACAGCCATCGCCGCCGGCCGCGGCACCGACCCTGGAACGGTCGTGCGCGCCGACATCCAGGGCCTGCGGGCCATCGCCGTTGGCGTCGTGCTGCTGTTCCACCTCTGGCCGGATCGGCTGCCGGGCGGCTACGTCGGGGTCGACGTGTTCTTCGTGATCTCCGGGTTCCTGATCACCTCGCACCTCCTGCACAGGCCACCCCGGAGCGGCGGGGACCTGCTCGAGTTCTGGTCCAGGCGAATCCGCCGCCTGCTTCCCGCGTCGCTCCTCGTCCTGTCCGTCATCACCGTCGCCACCTGGGCCGTGGCGCCCGAACCGCAGTGGGGCAATGCCGCCAAGGAGATCGCCGCATCGGCGCTCTACGTCGTCAACTGGTACCTCGCGTCGAGCTCGGTGGACTACCTGGGAGCCGAGAACGCGCCGACCGCCGCACAGCACTTCTGGTCCCTCTCGGTGGAGGAGCAGTTCTATCTCGTCTGGCCGCTGCTCATCGGGCTGCTGACGGTGATCGCCCTGCGCCGCCGATGGCCACTGCAGACGGTCGTGGGCGCCGGGCTCGGGATCGCGGTCGCGACCTCGCTCGCATACTCGGTGATCGCCACCGCCCAGGTGCCGGCCAGCGCGTACTTCGTCACCCCGACCCGCATGTGGGAGCTGGGCATCGGCGGGCTCCTCGCGGTGTTCCTGTCACGGCGCGCCTTCGGACGTGTCTCCGAGTCGGAGGCCGTACGGCTGCCTCAGCCGTGGCGAGTGCTTCTGGCCTGGGCAGGGCTTGCCGCGATCGTGCTCGCGGCGGTCGTCTACTCGCCCTCGACGCCCTTCCCGGGATACACCGCGCTGCTCCCGGTCCTCGGTGCGGGCGCCCTGATCGCCGCCCACGCGCCGCTCGATGCGGCGTCGCCTGCCCGGTACCTCGCCGTGCGCCCGATGCAGTGGCTGGGTGACGTCTCCTACTCGGTCTACCTGTGGCACTGGCCACTGATCGTGCTCGTTCCGTACGCCCTCGGCCACCCGCTTCGAACCGTGGACAAGCTGGTCATCCTCGTGGCGACGCTCCTCCTGGCGGGCGTCACGAAGATCCTCGTCGAGGATCCGTTCCGGACTCCCGGCTGGGGACGTCCGTTGCGCAAGCCGTACCTGATGGCCGCGGGCGGGATGGCCGTTGTGGTCGTGCTCGCCGGCGTGCTGCAGCTCGACTTCGCCCGGCACCAGGAGATCGCGCGCGAGGAGCTCGCCGACGCACTCGAGGACGGTGGTGACTGCTTTGGAGCCGCGGCGCTCGCCGCAGGGGAAGAGGCGTGCCCGCGCACCCTGAGCGGCCCCATCGTTCCCGCCCCGGCGCAGGCGGCCCAGGACCGGTCGGATGCCTACGACGGGCCGTGCTGGACCTGGAAGCCGTTCGACGAGACGCGGACCTGCACGTTCGGGGATCCGAACGGGAACGTCGAGATCGCCCTCGTCGGCAACTCTCACGCAGGACATTGGTTGCCCGCACTGCAGCGACTCGCGGAGCACCGTGGATGGCGGATCACCACGTTCTTGGCGTCGGAGTGCACCGCGACGCGCGCGCCGGTGGAATGGGAGACCGAGGAGCTGACGCCGGCCTGCCTCGGGTGGGCCGATCGCGTGCTGGAGGCGACCAGCACGGGGCGGTTCGACCTCGTCGTGACCGCCGAGCGCAATGGACGTGCCGCGCAGGGGCACGCATACGAGGACAGCCAGGAGGCCTGGGTCGAGGGCTACAACACGTACCTGGCCGAGTGGGCCGCCGCCGACGTGGACGTGCTCGTCATCCACGACACTCCGCTCCCGGGCCGCACGCTCGACAGCGTGCCCGATTGCCTCGCGCAGCATCCCGACGACTTCACCCCCTGCGCCGGACCGCGGGCCGAGTGGGTGCCGGACGACGCGCTCGTTGCCGCGGCGCGTGATTTGGCCGATGCGCGCATCGGCATCGTCGACCTCAATGACTACATCTGCGGCGCGGAGGTCTGCGATCCGGCGGTCGGTGGGGTGACGGTGTACTTCGATGCCTCGCACGTCACCGCGACGTACATGGACACCCTGGCTCGCTTCCTTCTCCCCGCCATCGAGGACGCGATCGCGCGCTCCGTGGGGTGACCGCTGGGCCCGATCGGAGGACTCAGTCCGCGGGCGCCGCCACCTCGTCGGCGCGGCGCGTGGATCGCATGATCTGCTCCACGACCCGCTCGCTGCACTTCCCGTCGCGCTGCGGAAACGCGGCATCGATGCGCGCCTGGTAGAGGGCGGGCGGCCGCTTCCCCGCGCGGATCTGCTCCGTGATCGCCAGGACCGCCTCATCGACCGTGTCGGCGACCGGGCCGAACCCGTCGCGCTCGTACTCGAAGTACCCCTTGCGGCCGACATGCTCGCCGCCGAGCACCCGATCGCGGTCGAACTGGAAGTAGACGACCGGACGGTCGAGGTAGGCGGCGTTGAACGCCATCGAGGAGTAGTCGGTCACCAGGACGGCCGCCCGGGCGAACAGCTCCTGAACGCCTCCGTCGTGGAACGTCATCGGCTGGACGTGCGCCGGCAGCTGGAGCTGCGGGACCACGGGCTGCAGGTTCGGATGCGGCAGGAACCCGATGGTCAGGCCGGCCTCGCGGCACGCCTCCTCGAGCAGCGGTGACCCGAGGAGCTCGATCCAGAGTCGCACGAAATCGGATTCGAGAGCGCCGGTCGCAACCTCGCGTCGCTGCGAGCCGGCCTGGAGCGGCGGGACGAGCCAGTGGCGCCAGGTCGGGGCCACGAGCACGATGGTGCGCTCCTCCTCGGCCACACCCTCCGCGACCTCGCGGAGCCGATCGAATCGGGGCATCCCGGTGAGCTGGACCTCCTTGGAGGTGAATCGGTACCGGGTGTGATCCCCGATGATCGACGCGTGCTCATCGGGTGTATTCGTGACGAGCAGGTCGATCGGCTTCGGATTGAGCCACCCCGCGATGTCGTCCTTGATGACGCCGTGCTGGAGGAAGGTGAACCTCCAACGGGGCTTCCCGATCGCGCGGAGGCCCGGCGGTCGGACGATCGGCTCGTCGGCATGGGACGAGATGAGGTGGATGCAGTTCGCCATGAGCAGCTTCCAGCGGCGTGTTCCGTGCGGAATGACCCGTCCGCCGAACTCCGATCGGAGCCGGCGCCAATCGGCGGTCCCGGGCTCGATCACGAAGAAGGCATTCACCTTGGGATGGGCCTGGCGAAGGTATCGGAACAGGATCTCGCCGCTGTCGCCGGCGTCGTGCACTCGATCCATGAGCACCCAGGCCCGTCCGTATCGCCGGCGCACGGGGGCGCTCGTCGTGGCCCAGCTCCTGAGCCGCGTGCGAACGGACTGGGGGCCCGGGCCGCCGTCCGGGTCGAGCCGCTGCCGGATCGCCGCAGAAGACAGGGCGAAGTTCGGGCGCTGAATGGTGAACTGGAGGTCGAGCGCAGCCCCGTTGAGCCGGATTCGGATCGACCGCCGAGACGACACCCAGACGATCCGCTCGTGCAGCAGGACGCGGCCGTGGTACTCGAGGTCGCGCACCTTCGCATGATGCGCCGGGACCACCTTGCCGCCCGACACGAGCTCCT
>DATBRU010000033.1:0-4292 GCA_036560105.1 Candidatus Limnocylindria bacterium
CCGGTCAGCGCGCTCACCATGGCCGTGGCCATCGTGATGCCCGCCGACGGGCCGTCCTTGGGGATGCCCCCGGCCGGCACGTGGATGTGCAGGGTGTTCTTCTCGAAGGTCTCGCGCGGGATGCCGAGCTCCGAGGCGTGAGCCCGGGTCCACGACAGGCCGGCTCGTGCCGACTCGCGCATGACCTCGCCGAGCTGACCGGTGAGGATGAAGTCCTCGCGGCCCTCCATGCGGGTCACTTCGATGGCGATGACGTCGCCACCGACCTCCGTGACCACGAGCCCGGTCGCGGCGCCCGTCTGGTCCTCGGATTCGAGCTCGCCGTACTCGAAGCGCTGCGGACCGAGGAACTCGGCCAGCTTCTTCGGGTCGACGACGGTCTTGCGCGTGCGGCCCTCCGCCACCTGGCGGGCGACCTTGCGCATGACGTTGGCGATCTCGCGCTCGAGGTTCCGGACACCGGCCTCGTGCGTGTAGGAGCGGACGAGCTCGGTCATCGCGGCGTCGGTGATGTCGATGTGCTTCGGCTTCAGACCGTGGTTGGTCATCTGCTTCGGGATCAGGAAGCGGCGCCCGATCTCGATCTTCTCGGTCTCGGTGTAGCCGGGCAGGTGGACGACCTCCATCCGGTCGCGCAGGGCGGCCGGGATGGGATCGAGCAGGTTGGCCGTGGCCACGAAGAGGACCTTGCTGAGGTCGAACGGCACCTCCAGGTAGTTGTCCTGGAAGGTGTTGTTCTGCTCCGGATCGAGGACCTCGAGCAGGGCCGAGCTCGGATCGCCACGGAAGTCCATGCCGATCTTGTCGACCTCGTCGAGCATGAACACCGGGTTGTTCGTCCCGGCCGTCTTGATGCTCTGGATGATCCGACCGGGCAGCGCGCCGATGTAGGTGCGCCGGTGACCGCGGATCTCGGCCTCGTCGTGGATGCCGCCGAGGCTCATCCGCACGAACTTGCGGCCCATCGCCCGGGCGATGCTCTTGCCGAGCGACGTCTTGCCGACGCCGGGGGGTCCGACGAAGGCGAGGATCGGGCTGCGGATCTCGTCGGCCAGGGTGCGCACCGCGAGGTACTCGAGGATGCGCTCCTTGATCTTCTCCAGGCCGTAGTGGTCCTCGTCGAGGATGCGCGCGGCCTCCTTGATGTCGAGCTGATCGTCGGTCGCCACGTTCCAGGGCAGGCCGACCAGCCAGTCGACGTAGGTGCGGATGACGCCGACCTCGGGCGAGGCGGACGGGATCCGGCTCATCCGGTCGATCTCCTTGATCGCCCGGGCCTTGATCTCGTCGGGCATGCCGGCGCCCTCGACCTTGTCGCGCAGCTCGTTGATCTCCGCCTGCTGCGGGTCGTCCTCGCCCAGCTCGCGCTGGATGGCCTTGAGCTGCTCGCGGAGGATGTACTCGCGCTGGGTCTTGTCCATCTCGGACTTGACCTCGGACTGGATCCGCCCCTTCAGCTCGAGGATCTCGATCTGGTGCGCGAGGAAGTTGGAGACGAGCTTGAGGCGCTCGACGATGTCGATGGTCTCGAGCAGCTCCTGGCGCTGTTCGGTGGTCATGTCCGGGCTGTACGCGACCATGTCGGCGAGCAGGCCCGGCTCGGTGATGTTGCGCGCGGCGACGGCGGCCTCGGGCGGCACCGGCGCCCCGTTGGCGACGTACTGCTCGATCTGCGCCTGGACCGTGCGCATCAGGGCCTGGACCTCGAGCCCGGTCGGGCGCTCATCGGCGAGCTCCTCGACGGTGGCGCGCAGATACGGCTCGCTGCCCGTGAAGCCGATGACGCGCAGGCGCGACTGGCCCTGGACGATGGCCCGCACGGTGCCGTCCTGGAGCTGCACGACCTGGGCGATCTTGGCCAGCGTGCCGACCGTGTAGAGCTCGGACGGGTCGTCGATGTCTTCCTGCTCCGCCTGGCGCTGGGTCACCAGCGCGATCGGCCCGCCGTCGGCGACCGCGGCGTTGAGCGCGTTGACGCTCTTCTCGCGGCCGACCTGGAGCGGCACGATCATCTCGGGGAAGATGACGGTCTCCCGGAGCGCGACGAGCGGGAGCTCGCGCGGACCGGTGGTGGTCGGCTGTTCCTCGACCGGGGGTGTCGGTCGCTTGGCCATCAGGGGATCTCCTAGTCGGTGCCGGGGTCTATGCGGACTTGGCGGTTGGATCGGGGTCGGCGGCGGTCTCGGTGCGAGCGGCCTCGGACGCCTCGATGGCGGCCGTCCCTTCCGCATAGAGCGCCTCGAGGATGCGCGCCCCGAGGCGCTCCTCGAGCTCGAAGAGGATCCGGATGCCGGCGAGATTGACGCCCCGATCGCGGGTGAGGTGGCGGATCCAGAGGATGCGCCGGATGTCGTTCTCGCTGTACAGCCGGATGTTGGTGGGTGTTCGTGCCGGGCAGAGGAGACCCTCGTCCTCGTAGATCCGCAGGGTTCGGGGATGCGCGCTGACCAACGTCGCCGCCACGCTGATGACGTAGACGGGCTGTGTCGGGTCGCGCTCCGGCCGGACGGCGGTCACGGAAGCCTCGGGGTCCTATGCATGTCCGTAGGCTAGAACGTTGACAATACCGTTGTCAAGAGTCCTACGGGAATGTCGTGTTGACCCGAAGCGACGGAGCGCCTTCAGGGCACTCGAGAGCCCGCCGAGCGGGCGCCACGGGTGCCGTCAGGCGTCCGCGCCGACCGGTTCGCTATCGCCGATGAGCTGGCCGTGGAGCAGGTCCTGGCACTCCTGCTTGCCGATGGCGATGACCTTGTCGCCCTCGAGCATCACCGTGTCAGGACGGAGCGGCGTGGCGATGCCGTCGCGGATCACCGCGAACAGCGAGCAGCCATCGGGGATGGCCAGGTCCTTCGGCGCCCGGCCGATGGCCGGCGAGCCCGCCTGGAGGTGCGCCTCGATGAGCTCGAGCTCACCCTCGCCGAGGGCGGCCAGATGGAGCAGCTCGTGGACCGGGATGTCCTGCTCGATCGAGCCCAGGATCATCCGCGTGGGGCTGATGAGCTCATCCACGCCGAGATGGCGGAAGAGCGCCTCGTTCTTGGGGTTGTTGACGCGCGCGATCGTGCGCGGGACGTCGAAGTGGTGCTTCGCCATCTGGCAGATGACCAGGTTGTCCTCGTCATCGCCGGTGACCGCCGCGACCACGTCGGCCCGGTTGCACCCGGCATCGCCGAGGTACTTGCCCTCGCAGCCGTCGTGGGGGATGACGATCGAGCCGATCTCGTCGGCGATCTGGCCCGCCCGCGACGGGTCCTTCTCCATGAGCGCGACCTCGTGGCCGGCTTCGATGAGTTCCTTGGCGAGGTAGTAGCCGACCTTCCCCCCGCCGACGACCAGGACGAACACGGTTCAGGCCTCCAGGACCGGCGTCGGGGTCACGTCGGACCCGTCGGCGTCGGCCGCTTCAGTGTCGTGATGATGACCGCCGTGGTGCGTGCCCGACGGCGGCAGGAGCGTGGCGAGACCGGACGCCGGGAAGCCCAGGTAGGCGTTCACCGCGTCCTGCATGAGCCCGGTGCGGCACAGCGTGGCGATGCCCAGCTCGGCATACGCCTGCGCGCGCAACGGGTCGTTGATCTTGGCGACCACGCGCTCGATGCCGAGCGCCTCGGCGGCCAGCTGGGCGGCCATGACGTTGCGGTTGTCGCCTTCGGTCATGGCCAGGAAGACGTCGGCACCCTCGGCGCCGGCCCGGCGCAGGACATCCTCGTCGGTGCCGTCACCGCGGATGGCCCGTCCACCGAACCCGGAGGGCAGGCGGTCGAAGGCATCGGTCCGCGTGTCGATGATCGCGACGTCGTGGCCGGCTCGGTCGTAGGCGTCGGCCATCGACGCACCGACGCGTCCACTGCCGACGATGATGATCTTCACGATGGCTCCTCGGGCATCGGCTCGCGTACCACCCAGACGGTACACGGCGCGTTCTGCAGGACATACGGGATGGTGCGGCCGATGGCGAAGTCGCCACCGAACCGGGTCCGGAACGGCACGCCCAGGACGATCAGGTCGGCATCGCGCTCGACCGCCTCGTCCACCAGGGCGGCGCCCACGTCACGGGCCTGGAGCAGGACCGGCTCCAGGGTCATCTTGGCCTCCTCGGCGATCGACTCGGCGGAGTCCAGCACGCGCTGGACCTCGTCGGATCGATTGGCGATGTCGGCGTCCAGCGGGAGCGTCCAGTCGATCTCGACGACGTGGACCGCGACCAGCTCAGCCTTGCTGAGGCGGGCCTGGTCGACCACGAGGCGGACGATGCGGGCGTCACTCGGTCCGCCGTTGAGGGCGAGGAC
>DATBRU010000034.1:0-7128 GCA_036560105.1 Candidatus Limnocylindria bacterium
CGCTTCGGCGCATCGGTCACGGAGGTGCGGACCGTTGAGGGAGGGCTCGAGGTCCAGACCGATGACGGAGCCGAGCGCTTCGATCGCGTCGTCTCGACCTTCGCCACACGGCTGACCGCGCGGCTGGTCCCCGAGCTCCCCGCCGAGTGGCGCGAGCGCCACGAGTGGGGCCGGGCCTACGGCGCGCATTGTGCGGTGATTGCCCTCGATCGGCCGCTCACATCGGTCTACTGGCTGAACGTCAACGATCCGGGATTCCCGTTCATGGCCCTCGTCGAGCACACCAACTATCGGCCCGCCTCCGACTACGGCGGCCGGCACCTGCTCTACCTCGGCAACTACAGGCCGATGGACTCGCCGCTGATGACCGCACCGCTCGACGCCGTCCTCGACGAGTTCCTGCCGACCCTGGACCGGCTCAATCCGGCGTTCGACCGCTCATGGGTGACCGATGCCTGGGCCTTCGCCGCCCCTTTCGCCCAGCCGATCGTGACCGTCGACTACCGCGACCACATCCCGCCGTTCGCCACGCCGATCCCCGGTTTGTGGGTCGCATCGATGTTCCAGGTCTACCCGCACGATCGCGGCCAGAACTACTCGATTGCCCTCGGCGAGCGCCTCGTCGATCGGCTCGCTCTGGGCCTCTGAGCGTCCGGTACCAGTATCACGAGGCGAACCGCGACGGCGCGCCGGACGGCGGCCGCAAGGCGGCCAATCCAAGCACCAGGCCGGCGACGCCGATGAAGCCGACGAGGGCGAAGCCACTTCCGGATCCAACGAGTTCGGGCAGGCTGAAGACCCCGATCAGGGCGAGCACGGATGCCGACTCGATGACGGCGACCGACCAACCCGGAAGCTGGCCAGTCCGATACCCCCGCGCCGCCGCCAGGATGACCAGGATGGGATAGCCGACGATGCCGACCATGAACCACGGCCAGCCCATGGCCAAGGTCAGGCCAAGAGCGATGCCCGCGATCGCGATCGCGTGGCCGGTGCGCGAGCGGCTGCCCGGGCTCGAGCCCAGCTGCCCGAGGACGACTCCGATGAGGCTCGCGCCGATCGCCAGGCCGATGACCGCGATCGTGTTGTCATGATCGCCATACACGTCAGGCGGCAGCATGAGCGCCATTGCGACGCCGATGATCCAGGCGATCCCCCCGATGGCTGCCATGCTCCCGAGCAGGCGCGGGTTCATGTGACACTCCCTCTCGGGGTGACGGCCGAGTCCTCTCGCATCGGGGCGCTCCACTCGTGTGGCGATACAACGTGACACGATACAACGTACGCCGACCCACCGCCAGGAGTCGCAAACATGTGGAGGGGCTTGCGGTTGCCCGCCTATGCTCCGGCCTGCACTCTCGATCGCTACGCGGCTGCTCGAGCGCGTCATCCGCTCTGAGGGCTGTTCGCCGCTTGCCGACCAGCGAGCTCAATGGATCGAGGCGGATTCACGCGAAGGCCGATTCGCGTGCGATTCCCGGACTGGCCTGAGGCCCCCTGCACGTGAACGACACCCCCGGGTGCTGCTCCTGCGTGCCAGTCGTCAACAGATTGCGGGAACCGCGCGTGGAGAGGTCGCCCCGTGAATTTGCCTCAACACCTTGCGACCGGCGCCGAGGGAGCCAAGGGACGCTACGGAGCGGGGAAGTCGTTGAAGCCGGGCGGCTCGATCTGGATGTCGGGCATGCCCGGATCCTGGCCCTCACCCATCGGTCCGACGGTGTAGTCGATGAACGGCAGGTCCATGCCGGCCAGCTTCAGGCCGGCCCCCACGAGGACCACGAGCAGGACGAGGATGAACAGCGCTCGCATCGGCGCACAGCCTACTGCTCGGTGCGAGCCTCGGTCGTGGCGCGCTTGGCGGCGTCGCGGCTCTTGGCGCGCTGGAGGTAGAACCAGGCGTACGTCAGCACGGCGATGAACAGCAGGAAGATCGGGACCAGGACCAGCGGATACACGCGATGAGACCTCGAGCGAATAAATCCTGGCGGGAGTATCGGCTCGAGCGAGCAAGCGTCCCATGACCCATCCGGGCCCCGCCGAGGGGGACCGATGGTGCACGCCGCCCCCGCAACCGATGACGGTGCGGCGGAGACGCCTGCCGCCGATTGGCCGGCGTCGTGCAGTACTATCGGGGCGTGTTCACAGTACGGTTCATTCTCTTCGGCCTCGTGCTCGCCCAGCTGGCCGATGCGGTGACCTTCACCATCGGAGTGAGCCGATTCGGGATCGGGCTCGAGTCGAACGGAATCGCGACCGCCCTCTACGACTTCGCCGGCCTCAGCGGCGTCCTGGCCGCCAAGGTCGGTGTGACGCTCGCGTCGCTTGCGATCCTCGTGGCGACCGCCGACATGTTCCCGCGCCTGCTGATCTGGGGCGGCGCGGCGGCCACGAGCATCGGGCTGCTCGGCTTCGCCGCGAACAGCGCCACGATCCTGATCCTCTCCTAGGGTCCAGCGCCGGCCTAGGACTGTCGGATGCGGGCGGAATGCGCGATTCCTTGGTGTCCGCATGAGCCTCGTACCTATCATCGGTGTTGGCGTGGTGGAGTGAGGCGTCGCCGGTCAGCACGCCCGCAAGAGGAGCTCGTCGTCATGTCGAGTCCATCCGATCGCCTCGCGCAGCTCGAGATCGAGCTGGCCGAGGTGAAGGCCCAGATGAAGGCACCGGCCCAGCGGCCTGCCCGTAGATTCAGCGTGGCCCGCAGGTTCGCAATCCTTGGCCTGGCGCTGGCACTGTTGATTCCCGCCGGCATCGTCATGGCCGGCGCCCAGACCTTCAACGACGTGCCACCCAGCCACAAGTTCTTCGCTGATATCGAAGCTGTCGCCGCTGCGGGCATCACCAGTGGCTGCCCGCAGGGCACAAACAACTATTGCCCCGACGGACTCGTGACGCGCGGCCAGATGGCCGCATTCCTCAACCGCCTGGGAGCGCTCGGTCCGGGTAAGGTTCCCAAGGCCAACGCAGACAAGCTCGACGGAGCGAGCGCCGAAGCATTCGCCCGCCCGCTGTTCGCGGTCGTCAATGAGGATGGCTCTCTGGCGCGCGGCAATGGTGCGGTCAGCAGCAGCCAGACCGCCCCTCCCGGCGACTACCTCGTCACCTTCAACCGTGACATCACCTCGTGTGCGTACATCGCAACGATCGGCCTTACGGGCTCGTCGGGCACGGCTACTCCCGGACAGATCGACGTCGTTCGCTCCTCCGCGTCCGCGGCCACCGTCTGGGTCGCGACGTCTGACGGAGCCGGCGCCGAGTCGAACCGGCCGTTCCACCTCGTGGTCATGTGCGCGGGAGCGACGGGCGCGTCGGTGACGGCCGAGACCTCTGGACTTGGCAACACCGTCGGCGGTCCGGCGGTCTCTGCGTCTGGCGAGAACGAGTAGGGGCGTCTGCCCTGACCCGAACGCCCCGCGGCGGTAGCATCGGAGGATGACCTCCGACCGTCCGCGGGGCGCATCGGCTCCCGATCACGAGGGGGCCATCGCCGGCGCGACATACACCCGTCACCGGCGGATCCATCGATCGCGCAGCCATCCGCGGCCGAGGATCCTCCAGCTGCTGGCGACCGGCGGCAGCGGCGGCGCCCAGGAGTCCTTCACCGGGCTCTTGCTGCGGCTCGACCGATCCCGATACGAGGTGCGCGCGCTCTCCCTCTCGGCCGGATCGGCGGTGCAGCGCCTGCGAGCCCTGGGCCTGGCGGTCGACGTGATCGACCAGGCCGATAACGACCTCGCCGTCGGGGAGCTCGCGGACTGGCTGCGACGCGAGGAGATCGACCTCGTGCACGCCCACATGTTCCGTGCCGAGGTGATCGGGACACGAGCGGGCCTCGCGGCCGAGGTCCCCGTGATCATGGCCACGGTCCATTCGTCCCGCGTTCGCTCCGACGACGACGTGGCCCGTCTCGCGACCCTCACACCGTCAATGGATCGGCTGATCGTGCCGTCCGAGTCCATCCGACGGAAGGTCGTTGCCGAGGCCCGCGCCGGAGCCCGCTTCGCGGTCGTTCCGAACGGCGTCGACCTTTCGCGCTTCGCGTCGCCGTCCAGCGGCTCATTCCGGCGCGAGCTCGACATGCCGATGAGCGCGCCGCTCGTCGGGGTGGTCGCCCGGCTTGAACCGGAGAAGGGGCACCGGGTCCTGCTCGAGGCATGGCCGTCGGTCCTTCAGGCATTCCCCACCGCCCGTCTGGCGATCGTGGGCGAGGGCTCTCAAGCCCGAGTTTTGCGGAAGCTGGCGCGGTCGCTGAAGGTCACGGGCAGCGTCACCTTCACGGGCCGCCGCGAGGACGTCTCCTCGGTCACCGCCGACCTGGACGTCAGCGTCCTGCCGTCGCTGCGCGAAGCCCAGGGCATCTCGATCCTCGAGGCCATGGCTCGCCGCGTCCCCGTCGTGGCCACCGCGGTCGGCGGGATTCCCGAGGTCGTCACCGACGGCATCGACGGCCTCCTGGTGCCGCCGGCGGATCCGGCCGCGCTGGCCGCGGCGATCTCGAAGCTCCTGGCCGATCAGCCGCTGCGCGAGCGCATCGGCCAAGCGGGATTCCGAACCGTCGTCGAGCGGTACAGCATCGACGCGCAGGTCCGGCGCATCGAGGGGATCTATGACGAGGAGCTGGCCCGCGCCGGTGTGCGGGTCATCCGAAAGCCCCGCCCTCCCCTTCATCACCCGGGTGGGGAGCGCGGGGCCCTCGAGATTCCCCTGATCTGAGCTCGGCTACGCGGTCGCGCGGTCGCGGTCACCCAGTCGAAGGATGGCCATGATCAGCGCGTAGATCAGGGCCCAGCCGATGAGCGCCACGAGTGCGGCGACGTCGAACACGCTGCCACCGCCGGGGGTGACGGTGTCGAGGCTGAGGATGCCGCGGAACGGCGCCACCAGCGGCTCGGTCACCGTGTAGATGAAGTCGACGATCGCGTTCGACTGGTTCGCCACGACGAGGAGCAGCACGATCCGCAGGCCGATCAGCACGACGATCACGCCGAACAGCAGCGAGACGATGCGCCTGGCGAGGTTCGCCGGGTTCGGGGCGGGCGCCACGACGGCGTCATAGGCGGGATCCTCGTGAACGACGTGGACCTCGCGAGCCGCCATGTTCGTGTCCACCACCGGAGACGTGGGGCGTGGTTGCATGGTCATGAGTTGGTACCTCCGCGGCATTCGGATGCACGCCGCGTGCCATCGAGCCGAGATCAGCCGTCGAGACCGAACTCGCCGATGAGAGGCACGAACACGACCGGATCGAGCGGCGTCGAGCTCCATTCGTTGCCAGTACGCACCACCCTGGTGAGCACCTGGTGCTGACGCGTGCCGACGGGGATCACCAGCCGCCCGCCATCAGGATCGAGCTGCTCGATGAGCGGCTGCGGAACCGTTGGTCCGCCGGCGGTGACGAGGATCGACCGATACGGCCCACCGGCTGGCCAGCCCGCGGTCCCATCGGCTACCCGAACCTCGACGCCGGGATACCCGGCGTTTCGCAGCCGCTCGCGGGCGCTCTCGGCCAGCGACGCGATGCGCTCGAGGCTGACGACACGCGCACCGAGCTCGGCGAGGATCGCGGCCTGGTAGCCGGAGCCGGTGCCGACCTCCAGGACGGTTGCGCCGCGCCAGCCATCCTCGGGGCTGGCGAGCTCGGTCATGCGGGCCACCACGAACGGCTGGCTGATCGTCTGGCCCGAGCCGACGGGCAGGGCGTGGTCGCCGTACGGGTCGGGCTCGTTGACGAAGGCGTGGCGCTCGACCGTGCCGAACGCACGGAGCACGTCCGGATCGCTGATGCCCCGAGCTTCGAGCTGCTCCACGACCATCCGCGCCCGGTCGCGCGCCGGGTCAGCGCCGGGTGAGGGATACGCGTAGCTTCTGGGCCGATGGCGCCGGCGCGGGATCCGCGGCCAGCGCATCGGTCAGGCGGTGCCGGTGGTCAGACGCCGGCTTCCGAGGCGGCCTCTTTGACCGCATCGGCGGCCTCTTCGCCGGCATCGGCTGCGGCCTTCTTGGCCTCGGCTGCCTTGGAGCGTGCGCGGCCCGCGCTGCCGTTGCCGGATCGGGCCTTCGGAGCGCTCGATGGCGCCGCCGCCGGCTCCGATTCGGCACCCATGGAAGCGGCTTCGAGGATGCTGTTCAGGAGTCCATCGGCCTTCGCGCGGATCATGTCTCGCGTCTGCTCGCCGCTTCGTGGCGCCATGAGGACGCCGACGGCCAGCCCCACGAAGAAGAATCGAATCGCGATGCGAACGCGACTGAACATGGCGGTAGTCCCTTCGTGCGTAATGGCTCGGGGATGAATGGGCAAGAAGGATACCACCGGGCTCACTGCGGCCCACGTCGCTGGACCGGTGGCCTGCGCTAGCGTCTGACCGATGCATCGGTCGAATCTCGCAGGAACCGGTGTAGGCGCTGGATTCGGCTGCTACATCGGTCATTACTGAGCACAAATTACGCGCCGGCGCGCGCTTCGTGTTGGCGAGTGACCGATACATCGCCGAAAGCCAACGCCGGACGGTCCTCCGGTGATTATTGGCCGATGCAACGCTCACGAGGCGGTCATGCGACGGATCCACAGCCAGCCATCGCGACCAAGTGGCGTGCCGCCGCGGAGCGCTCGTAGAACTTCCCGACTTGCGGCCGGCATCGCCGCGTGGATGACTCCTGAGTGGGCGCGGACCGCCGCGCGATTGTGTTGCGTGTCTTCCACCACGACGACGAGCCGCACCGGCCGCCTATGGGAGGCCGACAGCAGGTCCCGCTTTTCAGCTGCTGAACGGTACTGCGCCTGGAAGTCGGCCAGGTAGCGTTCGATCTCGACATGAATGATCTCGTCCGGCCCCGATACGACCATGTCGGCAGCCCGAAGGTTTCCGAGCCCAACCTCGAAGGCGACCGAGAGCGACCCGTGAACGGCGCGCCGCAGCTGTTCGGCGACCCAGAGCTGGCCCGTATCGCGGAGTGAGGGCGTACTGCGAGGGTACGCGCGCGCCCACACCCTGAGCCCGACCACCGATGCGCAGCGACACAGCGTGTCCAACTGCACTGCGGGATCTCCAGCTTCGATGCGGCGCTGCGTGTCTGGCGCGACGCCGGCCAAGCGGGCCACGGCGCGCACCGACAGGCCGTGGTTGG
>DATBRU010000035.1:0-21532 GCA_036560105.1 Candidatus Limnocylindria bacterium
GGGAAGGTCATCGGCGCTTCGCCTTCCAACGTGATACTCACGTGTATCAGGTTATTCGTACGGGCTGGGCGTGTCAAACCGCTTGAAACACGTGTCGATCACGCCCGGGCCTCGTTTCTCACACGAGGAGCGGCGACGCCGACGCTCAATGAACGGGCGGTCGCTGCTCGCGCGGTCGCTCGACCTCGTGGTCCACCTGGTCGAGTGCGCGCCCGACGCCCTCCAGGGCGAGGTCGAGCTGATCGTGGGCGGAATTGAGATCGTCGAGGATGGCCTGGTGAGCGGGATCGGCGTCCACGTCGTCGCGAATGGCGAGGAGGAGCCGATGCGCAACGTTGAGGAGGACAGAGACCTCGCCGAGGTCGTCCCCGAGCTCTGACGGTTCCATGGATCGACGAGGTCCAAGCGGATTACTGGCGACCACTCTAGGGCAGCTGGACGCCGAGCGCGAAGGTCGCCGCATAGCCATCGCCGTGCGCGACCGGCGTCAGCCCCAGCTGGCCGTTCGAGGCCGCGAAGATGCCATCGCGGTCGTTGGTGACATCCTGCTCCCCCTTCTGGGCGTACGGCTCACGGGTCGTGAACAGCTCGCGGCTCAGCTCGTCGTCGAAGAAGAGCTGGCTGGTCAGCTCGGCGCCAGCGTTCGAGGCCGGGTTCGTGCGGACCTTGAAATGGACGTGGACCGCCCGCCCGGAGTACCAGCCGGGATAGACAGTAGTGAAGGCGGCAAGGCCATTCGCGTCGGTCACCTGGTAGCCGCGCAGCCATCGCGACCCGGTCTGGTCCGACTGGCCCGCCCCGGAGACGCCGGAGTACTCGCCGAGCGCGTCGCAGTGCCAGATGTCGACGACTGCGCCCTCGAACGGAGAGCAGTCGCTGTCGTTGACGCGGGCAACCGCGAAGGTGAGCTCGAGGGGCACCCCATCGCGAGTCTTGCCGCCGTTGGGATCGGTCCGGATGTCCGCTCGCTCCATGACCCCGTCGACGTAGTACGGGCCCTCGGTCAGCTCCGGAACCATGACGCAGCTGGGCACCGCGGTCCCTCCGCTGGCCGCCGCGCTGGCGGAGGCGGTCGCCGATGCGCCGGCAGACGCAGCCGCGGATCCGGTTGCCAGCCCCGAGGCGGTCGATAGGGCCTGGGGGACGCAGGCTGCGAGGAGCGCAGCGCCAGCGCCGCTGCCGAGCAGCGTGAGGACCTCGCGGCGCGAGAGGACCCGGCCGATTGGCAGGTCGTCGTCGTCGAGGTTGGCCGGTGCCGGTGATCGGGTCGCCATGGGATCCTCCAGGGGAGCGGAGCGGCGCACCACGGCGGTGCGCCGCTCCGGGTCAGGTCAGCTGGACGCGTCGTCCGCGTCGGTCGCGCCGTCGTGCGACTCATCGCACAGGCGCCCGTCGGTGCCATCGGTGGTCTCGCCGCCGGCCTCGTCGGTCGATGTCGTTCCCGGGCTCGCGCTCGGATCGGCCGACGGGGAAGCGGCGAAGACGCTTGCCGCCCCGGCCAGCGCGAGCATCGCGCCGAGTGCCAGGGCGATCATCCACGATCTCACGCCCGACGCTCGCGACGGGGCTACCGCCACGGCAATCGGGTCGCTCGTGTTCATCTCCATGATCGGTGTACCTCCTTTCCGTCGCGGGTTCGGGCTGCGACTTCAGAGATCGTCGCGGACGTGTCTTGGAGGGTCATGGGAACTGCTCAGCTCTCGGTGAAGTGGAGCTGGAACTCCATCACGCCGAAGTCGTCGACGGACAGGACGAGGAAGGAGCTCGGCTTCTCCATCCCGTAGTCGGCAAAGACGATCTCGATCGAGCCGGTCACGGTGATCACGCCGTCGAACAGCGTGGCCGTGATCGGAATCTCGACCGCGCGAGTCTCCCCATGCAGCGTCAGCTCCCCGCTTGCGCTGGTCTCGACGGTCTCGCCGACGAGAGCGTCATCGGCCAGCTCGATCGGCTCGGTGAGCACGAACGTTGCGGTCGGAAACTCGTTCGTCTCGAGGGCCTGCTGGCGCAGCTGGTTGTCGCGCCGATCGTCATCACTGACGAGCGTGGTGAGGTCCGCGGTCACCTCGACGGAGGTCAGGGTCGTCCCCTCGAGGGTGAGCGACCCGGACACGTCCGGGGTCCGGCCAACCGCGGTCTGGCCGCCGATCCCGGCGAGCTCCTCCTGCACGCGGTAGCCGACGAACGAGCTCGAGAAGTCATCGAAGGAGCCGATGGAGGCATCCACGCTCCACGCGCTGGGACCGACGGTCGTGCTGGGAGCGGCGGACGCCGCGTCAACCGAGGCGCTGGCCGCAGCCGACGGCGACGCCTCGACGGGGTCCCCCGACGCCGATGAGCCGGCGCCCACCGGTGCGGGGGCGGGCTCGCGGAAGAAGATGTACGACACGCCGTACGCGGCGCCGGCCACCGCCCCGACAAGGACGATGACCCCGATGACGATGATGAGGAGGGAGGGTCGGCGCCGCCCGGCCTGCTGCGTTGTCACGATGTCTCCAAGCTGGTGCTCTGGTGGTTCCGGTCGAGGATGGCCGCCGATTCTTGGATGATCCTTGGAGACTCCTCAGACCGCCGGCAGGCTGACGACGAACCGCGCGCCCCTGGCGTCGGCCCGATTCGCAGCGCTGATCCGGCCGCCATGATGTTCGGCGATCCAACGCGCGATGGCCAATCCGAGGCCGGTGCCGCCGTCCGGCGCGTCGTTCGCGCGCCAGAATCGGTCGAACAGGTGCGGGAGGTCCTCGTCCCGGATGCCGGGACCGTCGTCTTCGACCACCAGCGTCGAGGCCGCGCCCGGCCGTACGGCGACGGTCACGCTTCCCCCGCTCGGGACGTGGCGCAGGGCGTTGTCGACAAGGATGGTCACGAGCTGGCGGAGGCGCTGCTGGTCACCGCGCACGGTGCCCGGCTCGCCGTCGAGGCGGAGCGTGATCCCCCGCGCGTCCGCTCCGGGAGCGAGCGCCTGCACCGCCTCGCCGGCCACCTCGGCCAGCTCGACGGGATCGCGCCGCAGCTCGATGCTTCCCGAATCGGTCCGGGCCAGCAACAGCAGATCGTCGACCAGGGTCGACAGGTGCGCGACCTCCGCCTCGATGTCGTCGAGCGCATCCCCCACCTCGCTCACCGGCCGATCGGCATGCCGCCGCAGGTCCTCGACGCTGCCGCGCACCACGGTCAGGGGAGTTCGCAGCTCGTGGCTGGCATCGGCGGCGAACTCGCGTTGGCGGCGCAGCGAGTCACGGATGGGGACAAGCGCCCGGCCGGCATAGGCAAAGCCGAATGCCGTGGCCGTTGCAAGCACTACCAGTCCGCCGATCGCGAGCACGATGAGCGTCGTGGTCAGCACGCGCTCCTCGGCCGAGCGATCCTGGGCGACCTGGATCACGTAGCGCTCGCCGTCCGCCTCGACCGATTCGCTGAGAACGCGCGCCGGCGATCCGTTGACGATCGCGTCGCGAATGTCGCGGCTCCCTTCCGCCAGCGCCGCGTCGACGCCCGCGGCGTCGGGCAGGCCGTCGCTCTCATGCGGCTCCTGGCCGACCAGCTCGCCGTCCTCGTCGACGACGATGGCCAGCGTCCCCGATCCCGGTCCGCCGAAGATCGGCCGGCCGAACGGCGAGTCGTCGTCGGGTCCCCCGCCGGGCCCTCCGCCCGGGTCGCCACCGGACGGGGCGGTGATGAAGTGCTGGAGCGAGTCCGCCTGGCGCTCGAGCTGCGCGACGCCCGACGCGGCGAGGGACCGCTGCACCCCGAGGTAGATCGCCCCGCCGAGGACCAGCAGCAGGAAGAGCGTCGATCCGGCGCTCCATGCCACGAGGCGCCAGCGAACGGCCTGGAGCAGGCGCGAGTCGCCCGCATTCGCGGCGCGCCCGCTCACGCCTCGGCCATCCGATACCCGAAGCCGCGCACCGTGCCAATGCGGGCACCGGCCGCGGGTCCGAGCTTCTGGCGGAGGTAGTGGACGTAGGTGTCGACCGTGTTATGGGTGAGCATGTCTCCGTACGGCCAGGCGGCATCGAGCAGCTGGTCACGGCTCAGCACCTGCCCGGGGTGTCGGAGGAGGCACTCGAGGAGCGTGTACTCACGACGGCTGAGCTCCACCGGGCGGCCGTCGACGGTCACGAGCCCGCGGGCCTCGTCGAGGACGATCGGCCCGTTGGTGATGCGGGCACCGGTCGTCGTACTCGGGCCCGACCGTCGCCCGAGCGCCCGCAGGCGAGCCGCGAGCTCCTCGAACGCGAACGGCTTGACGAGGTAGTCGTCAGCGCCGGCATCGAGGCCGGCGACCCGGTCCTCGATCGCGTCACGCGCGGTGAGCATGAGGATCGGCACTCCGGAGCCTGACGCTCGGATCCGGCGAGCGACCTCGGTTCCGGCGACATCGGGAAGGCCCACATCGAGCACGATGGCGTCGAGCCCCGAACCGGCCTCGGCGATCTCGATCGCCTCCCGACCCGACGCCGTCAGCTCGACGAGGTGGCGGTCGTCGGACAGCAGCCGGCGAAGCAGCCGGCCGAGACGCGGGTCGTCCTCGACGACGAGCAGGTGCATGAAAGGGCTCGATCCGTGCGGAGTGTTCCGTATCGGTCTACCAGCCGTGGATGGGAATCTCCTGAGAGATTGTGCGTCAGGGCCCGAGCCAGCGCCTGGGACCGAGGGCGGCGATGGAGACCAGCAGCGCGCCGCCGTAGACGCCGATCACGTGGTAGACCGTCGCCGTCAGCCCGAGGTACGTGTCCTCATCGAGCGATGGCGGACGCGAGGCGGATTGGTACATCACCAGCAGGACGCCGATGAAGATCGCTCCCGCGACCCACGCCAGGGCGATGCCGATGGCGAGGCGCCGCAGCTCGACCGCCTCGGGATCGCGAAGGCACCACGCCTGGATGAGGGCCACGATCGTCGCGACGGCGAAGAAGCCCTGGGGCTCCGGCGCATTGTCGAGCAGCGAGACG
Source organism: Candidatus Limnocylindria bacterium (assembly GCA_036560105.1). Taxonomy (GTDB): domain Bacteria; phylum Chloroflexota; class Limnocylindria; order QHBO01; family QHBO01; genus JACDBZ01. The sequence goes on from DATBRU010000035.1 coordinate 4,956, forward strand.
CCGAGGGCGATCGCCGACAGGAGCGCGGCCGCGAGTGAGAACCAGACACGCATCAGGCGGATCGTAGCGCCGACCCGTGGGGTTGGGGTGGCCTACGGGGCTTGAACCCGTAACCTTCGGAGCCACAATCCGATGCTCTGCCGATTGAGCTAAGGCCACCACGAAGCGCCCGCCGGCGCGCTGGGGAGAGGCGGTATCGTCACCGATTCGACGACGGCGGTCAACTTTCCTCGAGCCGCCTCGCGATCACGCGCGGCAGGCCCGCCCGCAGGATCGTCGGGAGCCCTTCCGCGCTTGACTCGCTGACGATCGCGTTCGGTCCGGTCGTCTCGTCGCTCACCGGCGGCCGCTCGCTCGACGCGTGCTGCACCACATGGACCACGTCATTCACCACGAACAGGCTGTGTGTCCCGTCATCGGCGATGAACTCGATGTGCTCGCCGGCGCGGGGCAGCGCGGCGCCGTGCTCGAGATCGGCCTCCCAGCTCTCCTCCGGCACCACGAGCGTCCATGGCAGCGCCGTCGGCGGCCCACCGCCCTCGTCCGGACCGAGCGGCGTGCCCATCAAGTCCGGCGGACGGCCCGCAAGATGGCGAGGATCAGGATCGAGCCAAGGACGGCCACGACGGTTGCGCCAAGGAGCCCGCCGGCCGGCGGTTGATCCAGCAGCTCGGTCCAGACCCAGCCGCCGATGAGCCCGCCGACGATCCCGACGAGCAACGTGCCCAGGCAGCCCTGGCGTTTGTCGCCGGGGACGAACGCGCCGGCGATCGCCCCGGCGACCAGGCCGACGAGGATCCAGCCGAAGATTCCGAGGTCCGGCATGGGGCAACCTTACAACGTCGAAGACGGCGCTCAGCCGTCGAGGCGTCGCGTCAGGTCGACCTCCACGGTGCCGTCCTCCACGGTGACCGGGAACCTGTCGAGGGGCTCATCGGCAGGATCGACCGGGACGCCCTCGAACGTCCATGCGCGCCCGTCACAGTCGGTGAGGCGGTCGGCGGCGATCTCGATCGGGCAGTCGTCGGCCATGGGGCTGGCCGCGGCGACGACCGTCACAGCGCCGAACAGGCCGGGAGCGACGATCAGGCGGAGCTGCGCCCGGCCGCCACCCGCATCGACCTCGCCGTCCCAGCCACGGGAGCGTGCGATGACGACGTCACGGATCACCGGGCCTTCGGAGACGATGGCCGTCGTGCCGAGCACGACCGAGCTGTCGTCGCGGGGCTCGGCAAAGACGAAGATCGCCGGGCGGACGAGCACGACCGCGAGGATCCCGAGCACGGCGAGCGCCAGGCAACCGATCACGGCCCGTCGAATCGGGACCGGCTCATCCACGCGCCGTGCCTCCGGGAGGCGGCGTGAGCTCCACGACGGTCGCGCCGGTGCAGTTGTAGAGGAGCGTCCCATCGAGGCGCGCGCATCGGCCATCCAGCCCGCGCCGAACGAGCGCGGTGTGGCCGTGCAGCCACAGCGGTGGCGCCAAGCGGTCGATGAGCCAGCGGAACGAGGTGAACCCGCGGTGGGCGAGGTCATCGGCGTCGTTGAGGTCGCGCGGAGGCGCATGGGTGACGACCACCATCGGGCCGCGGCCCCGGGCTCGAACCCAGCCCTGGACGGCCCGTGCCCACATCCTCGTCGCGGAGACCTCGTGGCCTCGATCGCTGTAGACCGGCGATCCCGAGAATCCGATGAGCGAGAGGCCCGCCTCGGCAACGACGGTGGCATCCGCCATGGGGGCGGGCAGCAGCTCGCGCTCGGCATGCAACCACGCGGCGCCGACATCGTGGTTCCCCCGAACGTAGCGCAGCGGCGCCCCGAACGCATCGGTCACGAAGGCAAGGTATTCCGGCTGGAGGTCACCCGCCCCGACGATGAGGTCCACGGGACCCAGGGCCTCGCGCGTCGCCGCGGAGTCGAGCGATGCATCGGCTTCGTCGCTCACCGCCAGGATCCTGATCGGTCTGCCGCCGCGGGTCGCGAACGGAGCCGGGTCCGGCCACGGAACGGTGAGCCGGTCCGTCAAGGCTTGTCCTCCGGGTCACGCAGCAGATCGTCCCGGCTCGTGGCGTCGGACAACGTGCGCTGCTCGACCATGCGCGAGTGTCGACCCGCCCCCGCCTGGCGCAGCTCCTCGCCGCCGACCACGGAGCTCGTGTCCATCCAGCCTCGCTCGGGCACCTGCACACCGGGCACGAGCAGCTGGGTCGTATCGGCGTCGATCTCCACGGCCCCGGCCCGGATCGCCGCCGCCACGCGGTTGTGGCCGTCCTCCACCCAGTAGTCGTCCCCCACCTGGACGACGTCGATCGGAGGCAGCAGCTCGAGACGATCCATGGCGCGGTTGAGCCGCTGCCATCGCCCCTGCCAATTCCGCCCGCGCAGACGGGGGAGGGGCAGGAAATCCGCGGCGTTCTGCGACGGGTGACGCAGCGTCCCGACGATCCGGTCGACGGGGATCGTGCGTACGCCGACGCGCCTGCGCTGCGCGGTCGAAGCGCCGGGATGAACGTCATATAGGGACGGCAGCACCCCGCCGCGGGCGCCCGAACGAGACCGCGCCCGATGGGCGGCCCAGGCTCGTCCGGCGACCGCAGCGATGACGAGCGCCGCGGCCGGGCGCGAGATGATCCAGCGGGCGATTCGGGACGGCATGCGGGGGTCCTGACGGGGGTGGCGGAGGGATGCCAGAGAGGTTGCGTTCCGTACTATGATGCCTGTCCCAAGCATGGGCCGACGGGCCCGTCCCCGATTATGGCGACCGCAGCAGGAGCGACGATCTGATGGCGACGGTCACCTTCGACCACATGTACAAGCGATACAGCGAGGAGGTCGTCGCCGTCAACGACCTGAACCTCGAGATCGGCGACGGCGAGTTCATCTGCCTCGTCGGTCCATCCGGCTGCGGGAAGACGACCGCACTGCGCTGCGTGGCCGGGTTGGAGGAGATCAGCGACGGCCGCCTGCTCATCGGCGACAAGGTCGTGAACAACATGGCGCCGAAGGACCGGGACATCGCGATGGTGTTCCAGAGCTATGCGCTGTACCCGCACATGAGCGTCTACGACAACCTCGCGTTCGGGCTCAAGCTCCGCAAGATGAGCAAGAGCGAGATCGACCGGCGGGTGAAGGAAGGGGCCGAGATCCTCGGCCTCGAGAAGTTCCTCGACCGCAAGCCGAGGGCACTGTCGGGAGGTCAGCGGCAGCGGGTCGCCCTCGGCCGAGCCATCGTTCGCGAGCCCGCCGTGTTCCTCATGGATGAGCCGCTCAGCAACCTCGACGCCAAGCTGCGCGTGCAGACGCGTGCCGAGATCGCACGCCTCCACCATCGGCTCGGCACGACCACGATCTACGTCACCCACGACCAGGTCGAGGCGATGACGATGGGTGACCGGATCGCGGTCATGCGCGACGGAATCCTCCAGCAGGTCGGCACGCCACAGGAGCTGTATGACCACCCGGTCAACGTCTTCGTGGCCGGCTTCATCGGCTCTCCGTCGATGAACTTCGCGACCACGACGTCCGAGGGCAAGGACCTCATCTTCGGCGGCGCCAAGCTCGTCCTCACCGGCGAGCAGGCGCGTGCGGCGGACTCGCGGCCGGACGGGACCAACGTCCTCATCGGCTTCAGGCCGGAGCACATCGAGCTCGCCAACGGTCAGGACAGCTCCGTGCGCTTCCCCGCCACCGTTGACGTCGTCGAATACCTCGGCAACGACGAGCTCATCCACGCACAGGCCGAGGGCAACGAGATCGTTGCTCTCATCCCCTCCAGCCAGCGAGTCGGCGTCGGCGACAGCGTCCAGTTCGCCGTGCCGATGCACAAGCTGCATATCTTCGATCCCGACAGCGAGAAGACGCTCGCAGGCTAACGGTCCACGTAAGGAGAAGTGTCCATTCAACGAACGTGATTCCGCCGCATTCGCGGCCGGAAGCACCGGACGACAACCGAGGCGGCGGCACCAGCCGCTCGGGTACGACAAGGTGGAGGAACCGATGAGGAAGTTTCGATTCATAGCACCGCTCATGGCGGGCGCGCTCGCAGTGTCCGCGTGCACCGCCAGCCCCGGTGGCAGCGGCGGTGCCAGCGGCGGTGGCGCTGGCGACATCCCCGAAGGGGACGGCGAGATCATCGTGACGTCCCTGTGGGGCGGCGCCGAGGAGGAGGCCTTCCAGGCCGTCCTCGACGCGTTCGAGGCCTCGACGGGCATCACCGCGGTGTACGAGGCCAACCGTACCGACTACGCGACGGTCCTGCGCACGCGCATCCAGGGTGGCAACCCGCCGGACGTCGCGATCATCCCCGGCATCGGCACCCTGCGCAGCCTCGCGCGCGAGGGCTCGCTCATCTCGCTCGGCGATCTCGGTATCGATCGAACCGAGATCGAGGGCAACTATGCCCCGGGCCTGCTCGACGTGGGCGTCGTGGACGGCAACATCTACGCGCTGATGGTCAAGCTCAACTCGAAGGCGGCGATCTGGTACGACCCGCAGCGGTTCGCGGCCATGAACGTTGAGCCGGCCGAGACGTGGGACGATCTCGTCGCGCTGACGGCTGCCATCAAGGAGACCGGCACGAACCCGTGGGCGCTCGGCGCTGGCGACAGCTGGACGCTGACCGACTGGTTCGAGATCACCTACCTGAAGATGCACGGGCCGGAGGCGTACGACACGCTCTTCAGTCCGGAGGGCGACTGGACCGATTCCACGGTCACCGAGACGATCAACAAGCTCTTCGGTGAGCTGCTCACCGCCGACTATGTCGACGGCGGCGTCGATGGCTCGCTGGCCACGCTGTTCGTCGCGGCCATCGGCAAGGTGTTCAGCACCAGCCCGACCGCCGAGCTCTATTGCTGCGGCGGATTCGTCGGCGGCATCGCGACCGGCGGTGACGTGAACCCGGCCCTCGCGGGGCAGGAAGGCGAAGCGATCACCTTCTTCGATTTCCCCGTCGTCAGCGGGACCGGCGAAGGGCAGATCACCTACGGCGGCGATGTGATGGCCGCCCTGGTGCGCGACACGGACGTCGCGGCGTTCATGGAGTACCTTGCGACGCCGGAGGCCGGCGAGATCTGGGCAGCGGGCGGGACGATCATCTCCCCGCTGATCGACGTCGACACCTCGGTCTACCCGAACGTCAACGTCCAGGCTGAGGCCGAGCAGATCGCGAGCGCAACCGCCGTCCGCTTCGATGGCTCGGACCTGCTGCCGGGGACCGACCTCGGCGCCGTCCTGCAGTCCGCGTTCCGAGGCGAGGCCATCGGGCCGCTCCTCGAGACGTTCCAGGCCGCAACCGAAACGGCCTGGGAGAACGAGTAGCCCACGCGTCCGGGGGAGGGGCCCTGCCCCTCTCCCCGGATTCGCTCATCTCGTCGGCAACAGCGCAAGGAGGGTCAGATGACGGCGGAGAGCCCGCCGGCGGCCGTGGCGATGTCCACGCGCCCGTCCAAGCGTGGTGGGGGATTCAGTTGGGCCGCGCTCTTCTTTCTCGGTCCCGCGGTAGTCCTCCTTCTCGCCTTCGTCCTGTACCCGGCGGTCTACACCCTTCTGCTGAGCTTCAACCGCGGACGCGGTGGGGAGTTCACCGAGTGGGTCGGCCTCGAGAACTGGATCCGGCTCTTCACCGAGGACCCGAACTTCCTGAAGCTCGGGATCCCCCCGTCGGGCGCCCTGTGGAACAACGTCCTCTGGATCATTTTCTACGTGTCCCTGGTCGTCCTGCTCGGACTGGTGATCGCGGTCATGGCGACCCGGGTCCGCTACGAGGCGTGGATCAAGGGCATCGTGTTCCTGCCCCAGGCGATCGCGGCCGCCTCGCTCGCGGTCATCTGGAGCTTCGTCTATGAGCCCAACCCGAACATCGGCCTCCTGAACGCGTTGCTCGGCACGGTCGGGGCCGGCCCTGTGGCCCTTCTCGGCAACCCCGACACCGTGAATGGGGCCCTCATCGCCGTCGGCATCTGGGGGTCGGTCGGCTTCGCCACGGTCATCCTCTCGGCCGCGATCAAGGGCATCAGCTCGGAGGTCCTGGAGGCGGCCCGGGTCGATGGCGCAACCGAGACGCAGATCTTCTGGCGAATCATCGTGCCGATGGTCAGCCTGCCGATCTCGGTCGTGGCGGTGACCCTGGTCGTGAACGTCATCAAGCTGTTCGACCTGATCTACGTGATGACGCGCGGCGGGCCGGGGACATCCAGTCGCGTGATCGCCTTCTCGATGTACCAGGAAGCGTTCCCGCAGGGCCAGTTTGGCTACGGCGCTGCGATCGCCATCGTCATGGTGGTGCTGCTGATTCCGGTGATGATCTTCAATGTCCGGCGCTTCCGTGCCGAGGCGGTCCAGCAGTGACCGCGCTCACCGACACCTCGGTTCAATCCCCGCCGCGGACGCTGTCGGAGCGTCTCGCACGCATCGTGGGCAAGAGCCCCGTCCACATCATCCTGGGCCTGATCGCGCTGGTGTGGCTGGTCCCGACCATTGGCCTGCTCATCACGAGCTTCCGACCCGGCGCCGAGATGCGCGCGTCGGGCTGGTGGACGACGCTCCTCCACCCCGAGTTCACGATCGAGAACTACCAGCGGGTGATCACCGACGAGGGCATGGGCCAGGCCTTCATCAACAGCGTCCTGATCACGATTCCATCGACGCTGCTGCCGCTGCTGATCGCATCGATGGCCGCGTTCGCGTTGGCCTGGGTGAAGTTCCCCTTCCGCGACACGATCTTCCTGCTGATCGTCGCGCTTCTGATCGTGCCGGTGCAGATCGGGTTCATCCCGCTCGTCGCCGCGTTCCGGGAGTCCGGCACGGGCCTGCTGACCACCTATGGCGCGGTGTGGCTGGCACACACGGCGTTCGCGCTGCCGTTCGGCATCTTCCTGCTGCGGAACTTCTTCATCACCCTGCCGAAGGACCTCATCGAGGCGGCGCGTATCGATGGCGCGTCGAACTGGATGATCTTCCGCACGATCGTCGTGCCGCTGTCGGTGCCGGCCATCGCGGCATACGGGATCTTCCAGTTCCTGTGGGTCTGGAACGACCTGCTGATGGCGCTGGTCTACGTTCAGCGCAACACCCTTCAGCCCATGACCTTCCAGGTCAACACGCTGCTCGGCACGTACGCCACGGAGTGGAGCCTGCTGTCCGCATCCGCGTTCCTGGTCATGATCGTGCCGCTCGTCGTGTTCATCAGCCTCCAGCGCTTCTTCGTCCAGGGCCTGCTCGCCGGCTCCGTCAAGTAGTGCCGGCGGCGCTCCGCGTCGTCAGCTGGAACATCCGCGCCGCCATCGGGACCGGGCCCTTCCCGGACCGCTGGTGGAGCCGCGTCGACGCCGATCGTCTCCGGGCGATCGGCGACTTCCTGTCCGAGCTCTCCGCGGACGTCATCGCGCTCCAGGAGGTGACAGCGCTCTCCAGGGATGGAACGCTCGTCGACCAGGCGGGCGATCTGGCGCGTCAGCTCGGGATGCAGGTGCGGTACGGCGCGGTTCGCACGTTCTCGGCACCCGGTGCGGGCGCCGGCCTGTTCGGCAACGCGCTGCTCGCTCGACACCAGGTCGAGGACGCTCGAATGGTCGCGCTGCCGATGGCAGCCGGCGACGCCTTCGTCGAGCCGCCCGGGGCCGACCACCCGACAGCCGGAGTCCGCTATGCCGATGCGCCCCCGACCATCCGCGAGCCGAGGTGCCTGCTGCTTGTCAGCATCGGCGGGATGCGCGTGGGCACGGCGCACCTCAGCCACATCGGGTCCGGCGAGCGCCTCCTCCAGGTCGAGGCGCTCGTGGCGGCCTTCGGCGCCGCGTCACCGGCCCTCCTCCTCGGCGACCTCAACGCGGCGATCGATGCGCCCGAGCTGGCGCCGCTCACCGGCTGGACCGATGCCTTCGAGCAGCCGGCGGGCGACCCGGCGCGCAACTCGACCGACGATGGCTGGCGGATCGACCAGGTCCTGGCGCGGGACGCATCGGTCAGTGGGCCCGCTCGGGTGCTGCGGGAGGCCGGCGACCTCAGCGATCACTACCCGGTGCTGGCGGAGATCGAGGTTCCCGCGCCGAACCTACGTCATTCGTCGTAGGCGCGGACCCCGCCCGACCCGGTAGGCTCGAACCGATGACGGCCGAGCGCGCGACGACGATTCACCTCGTCCCGCACACCCACTGGGACCGCGAGTGGTATCGGCCGTTCCAGAGCTTCCGGATGCAGCTGGTCGACCTGGTCGACCGCGTCATGGAGATGCTCGAGGCCGATCCGGCGTTCGCCTTCACGCTCGACGGCCAGCTCGCCACGGTCGACGACTACCTCGAGATTCGGCCCGAGCAGGAGGAGCGGCTCCGTCAGCACGTCCGCAGCGGGCGCCTGGCGATCGGACCGTGGCAGATCCTCATGGACGAGTTCCTGGTGAGCGGCGAAACGCTCGTCCGCAACCTCGAGCGGGGCTGGGAGCGAGCCGAAAGCTTCGGGGGACCGATGCGCGCCGGGTACCTGCCCGACATGTTCGGCCACGTGGCCCAGATGCCACAGATCCTGCGCGGCGCCGGCCTGGCCGATGCGATCGTGTGGCGCGGCGTCCCGGCGGCAGTGAACCGCCACGCCTTCCGCTGGGAGGCTCCCGACGGATCGTGGGTCCGCGCCGAGTACCTCCCGTCCGGCTATGGCAACGCCGCCCACCTGTTCGCCGTCCCCGATCGACTTGAGGCGGCCACGGAGCGATTCGGCGAATGGGCGCAGCCCTGGTTCGGAACCGACCCGATCCTGGCCATGTATGGCACCGATCACGCCGCGCCGACCCCCGAGCTCGCTGCGCTGGTGAGCCGTCTGAACGACGTGCAGCAGGTCGCCAGCATGCGGATCAGCACGCTCGCGGGCTACCTCGATGACGCGGCACCGCTGGCCCCCGACAGCCCAACGTGGCGAGGCGAGCTGCGATCGGGCGCCCGCGCCAACGTCCTGATGGGCGTCGCCAGCGCCCGGATCGACATCAAGCAGGGCGCCGCACGAGCCGAGACGATCCTCGAACGGTACGCGGAGCCGCTCACCGCGCTCCACGTCACCGCGGACGCCTGGCCAGAGGCGTTCCTGCGCCTCGCGTGGGGCAAGGTGATCGAGAACTCGGCCCACGACTCGATCTGCGGCTGCAGCATCGATCCGGTCGTCGACCAGGTGCTGGTCCGGTTCGCGGAGGCGCACCAGATTGGCACGACGCTCGCGCGCCGCGCGGCGATCGCGGTGGCCGCCGATGCGCCCCGCGGGTCGGTCGCCATCCTCAATCCGTCCCCCACCCCCAGGCGCGCGCTCGTCGAGTCAGAGCTGCTCATCCCCGACGAATGGGAGGCGGTGATGCTCGAGCTGCCCGACGGCACGCGCATCGGCACCCAGGAGGTGGCGCGGAAGGAGCCGCTCCTGTTCGACGAGCCGGTGCTGGGTCGCGACGCCGACACCCTGTTCCGGCGGTTCCATGGACGCGAGATCTTCGACCATGCCTGGAATGGCTACCACATCGAGGGCCGCTCGATCACGCTCGAAGTCGACCACGACCCCGACCCGGCCTGGCTCGACGTGGACGAGCTGGCGAGCGAGGTGGTCGCGGCCATGGAGGCCTCCCCCGAGGAGGAGTGGCGGATCCGGATCGTGGCCCGGCCGCGCCGCACGCTGGCGACCTCGGTCGAGGTGCCGGCGCTTGGATGGACCGCCGTGCGGCCCGTCGAGGGCAACGCCGAGGTCAGCGACCCGGTGCGCATCGGTGATGGGGCCACGAGCCTCACGAATGGCCTCGTCTCGGTCGAGGTCGAGGCTGCCGGCACCCTGCGGATCACCGCGGCCGACGGGGCGACCACGAGCGGCGTGGGCCGGCTGGTCGACGGTGGCGACTTCGGCGACTCGTACAACTACGCTCCCCCGGCAATCGACACGCTCGTCGAGGCGCCGCGATCCGTGTCGATCTCGTCCGATCTCGCTGGGCCGGTGCGCGGGCGCCTGGTCGTGGTACGCGAGTACGACTGGCCCCGCGGACTGCTCCCTGACGGATCCGCTCGGAGCGCGGAGGTCGTACCGACGTCGGTCGTCATGGAGGTCGAGCTGCGGGCCGGGGAGCCGTTCGTACGCATCGTCACCTGGTTCGACAACGACTCCGACGATCACCGCGTTCGCTTCCACGCTCCCCTGCCGCGACGGGCCGACGGCTCCCACGCCGAGGGGCAGTTCGCGGTCGTCGAGCGCGGCCTGGAGGGCGAGGGCGGCTATCACGAGGAGCCGCTGGCCACGTTCCCCGCCCACGGCTGGGTCGACGCGGGCGGGCTGGCGATCCTGCTCGACCACCTCGCCGAATACGAGGTGACCGAGGGCGGCGGTGAGCTGTCCCTCACCCTCCTGCGCTCGACGGGCCTCATCAGCCGCAACGCCAATCCCTACCGCCAGGATCCCGCGGGCCCGGAGATGGAGATTCCGAATGCGCAGATGCGCGGGCCATGGCGCCTGGGTCTTGCCGTGTACCCGCACGCGGGCGGGTGGGCCGAGGGCTCCGTCGCAGACGCGGCGGAGCGCTACCGGCACCCGCTGCTCTGGGCTCCCGGCTCGGCGGGGCGTGACGCGACCTGGCCGCCACCCGGCGCCGGGGATGCCGCACTCTCGCTGGAAGGCGCCCTCGTCGACCTCTCCGCGCTGCGAAGGCGCGAGGGCGGCTGGCTCGAGGTCCGTGTGGTCAACCTCTCACCGGAGCCACAGCACGCGGTCCTGCGCGGCAACCTGACCGAGGCGCGCGAGGCATCGTTGCGCGGTGAGCCCGGCGAGCCGATGCCTGTCGAGGATGGTGCGCTCGTCCTCGAGCTTCGCGCGGCCGAGATTCGCACGATCCAGGTCCGGCGAGTCGAGACCGCCGTCGCGCGCGGCGATCTGCTTGACGTGTCCGGCCCGCGGCAGCACGCCTGAGCGCTGGAGTACGATACGCGGCACGCTTGTCGCACAATGACGCTCGGAGGATGAAGGTGGACCTCGATCAGCAGCTCGCGGCGGTTCCGCTCCTGGCGGGCGTCGAGCCGAAGGTGCGCAAACGACTCGCCGATATCGGCAAACGACGCACGTACGCGGCGGACGAGGCGATCGTCCGCGAGGGCTCGACCGGCACCGCCTTCTACATCGTCCTGTCGGGCCGGGCGCGCGTGGAGCGCGATGGGAGCGTCATCGGCCAGCTCGGGGCGGGCGACTTCTTCGGCGAGCTGGCGCTGATCGAGGAGCATCCGCGCTCCGCGACGGTCGTCGCGAGCGAGGAGACCGACTGCCTCCTCTTCCCCGCATGGGAGTTCACCGCCCTTCTCGAGGAGCACCCCGAGATCGCCGTCCCCATCATGCGGGAGCTCATCACGCGCCTCCATCGCCGGGAGCACCACGGGGCCTGAGCCGGCGCCCATGGCCGTCGACGTCATCCTCGAGGTCGCCCCGAGACGCGCGTTCGCCAGCGCACTCGCCTGGCCGGGGTGGTCCCGGGGCGGGAAGACCCCCGATGAGGCCCTGATCGCGCTCTCGTCGTACGCCCCACGCTACGCGGCCGTCGCGAAGCGGGCGAAGGTCGCCTTCACGCCCGGTCAGCTCGAGGTCGTCGAGCGGGTGGAGGGCGGTACGGGTACCGAGTTCGGCGTTCCCGGCGTCGCCGCCGCCACCGACGATCGCGCGCTCCGAGCCGCCGAGCTGAAGCGCCTCGTTTCGCTGCTCGAGGCCGCCTGGGCCACCTTCGACGCTGCCGCGGCGAGCGCGGTGGGAGTCGAGCTCACCAGGGGGCCGCGGGGCGGCGGCCGCGATCTCGAGAAGATCATCGGCCACGTCCGCGAGGCCGAAGTGGCGTACCTCGGCCAGCTCGGGTCGCGTGCACCGGCCGCCGACGACGAGGATCCCGCCCGACCCATGAGACTTCTGAGAAGCGCCTTCGTGGAAGCCCTCGAGGACGTCAGGGCAGGTCGCCCACTCGCCAACCCCCGCAACACGCGCAAGCCATGGTCGCCGCGCTACGCGATCCGTCGCTCGGCCTGGCACGTCCTTGACCACGCGTGGGAGATCGAGGATCGCGCGACCTGATCGGCGGCACCTCGACCCCTGGACCGTGGGCCCCCAACCGTGCGCCGGTGCGCCCTCAGCCGAGGCGGGTGAGGATCTGCTCCCGCTCGAAGATCCAGTTGCCTGCCACCAGCGCGATGCCGATGAGCACCGCAACGACGAGGTCGCCAATGATGACCTGCTGCATGCTGAACGACGCCTGGCCGCTGAAGAAGCCGGCGATCGCGATCGCGATGATCGGGATGACGATGAAGCTTCCCAGCTGCTGGGCGGTACGAGCGTCGCCCACCCGTGAGCTGACGATGATCCCGAGGAGCACGCTGAGCAGGCAGATGAGCGGCACGAGGGTGAGCATGGCGACCTTCCACACGTCGTTGAAGACGAGGTTCGTCAGGCGCGGATCGGCGATGGCGCCGTTGACCAGCCCGTACAGGACGTAGACGATCCACGTGGCGACGACCGCCGGAGCCGCGGACGAGATCGACTTGCCGACGATCAGCTCGCCCACCTCCATCGGCGTCGCGAGCTGGGGCTCCAGCGATCGCGCCACCTTCTCGCCGATGACCGACTGCGTCGCGATCGCCATCGGCACCATGGCCGGGATGAGGAGGAAGTAGGCCATGAAGTTCAGCACGATGAACCCCTGTGCGGCGAGCTTCGGTGGCAGGTCGGGGAACATGCTGATGTAATCCTGGATCTGACCCATCTGCGACGGATCGAGGTCGTTCACCTGGATGAACGCGACGATCGCGGTCGGGATGGCCGCGAAGATCAGGGCCGGGAAGGCGACGGCGCCCAGGAGCAGCCGGTTCGAGAGGAGGTCGCGCATCTCCTTGCCCATCACCGCCCAGATGTAGCCCGGTCGCATCAGGCCGCCACCCGCGCGTCGCGCTCGCCGACTTCGCCGACGAGGTCGAGGTAGACCTGCTCGAGCGTGGCCGCTTCCTCGCTCACTCCGGTGATCCGGGCGCCAGCCTCGACCAGGACGCGAACGAGCTCGGGGTTGTCCCCGCGCGGATCGTTGACCTCGACCATGAGCACGCCGTCGTTGGCGCGCGCCGCAGCAACGAACGGCAGGCTGGCCATCAGGTCGAGAAACGACTCCGGCCGTCGCGCGCCGACCAGCTCCACCTTGACCGATGCCGTCCCCTTGCGCCGACGCAACCGCGCCGGTGTGTCGACCTCGAGCAGCGTGCCGCGCATGATGCCGATGCGGTCGCACAGGCGCTCGGCCTCGTCGAGGTTATGGGTGCAGACCACGATCGAGCGTCCGGCATCACGCAGGGTGGCGACGAAATCACGGATCGACTTCGCGGCGCTCGGGTCGAGCGCGCTCGTCGGCTCGTCGAGGTACAGCACCTCGGGCTCGTGGATCAGCGCGCGCGCGATCGCGACCTTCTGGCGCATCCCCTTACTGAACCCGGCCACGCGCCGATCTGCGGCATCGGCGATGTCAACGATGCCGAGGTAGCGGTCGACCGCCGCGCGCAGCGCGCCGCCCCGCAGTCCGTAGAGGCGGCCGTAGTAGGCGAGGTTCTGGCGGGCAGTCAGCTTGTCGTGCAGCCCGGGTGACTCGGTCAGGATGCCGGTGATGGCCCGGATGCGCTGCGAGTCGATGCCGAGCTCGTGGCCGTTGATGCGCGCGCGCCCGGCACTCGGGGCAATGAGGCCTGAAAGCATGCGGACCGTGGTCGTCTTGCCGGCGCCGTTGGGACCGAGGAGGCCGAAGATCTCGCCGTCGCCCACGGCGAAGCCGAGGTCGTGGACGGCGGTCAACGACTTGAAGCGCTTGGCGAGGCCGGCAACCTCAATCACTCGGTGAGTCCATGCGGGACCTGCATGCTAGCGATCTGGCTGACGGACTGCCCACGGTACCTTCGACATGGACCGGCCACGAACCCGGCTAGGCAGGAAGGGCAGGGGCGGCGGCGCGGCGTTCGTCGGACACGACGCGGCCGTCGCTCAGGCGCACGATGCGATCGGTCTGATCGGCGATGCCGGCGTCATGGGTCACGATCATGACCGTCACACCGCGATCCCGGTTGAGGCCGCGCAGGACGGCCATGAGCTGCTCTGACGTCGTCGAGTCGAGCTCGCCGGTGGGCTCGTCCGCCAGGATGACCGCCGGCTTGTTGACCAGGGCACGGGCGATGGCCACGCGCTGCTGCTCCCCGCCCGATAGCTCGCTGGGCCGATGCGACGCGCGCTGCGCCAGGCCAACGAGGTCGAGCAGCTCCGTCGCCCGCTCACGACCATCGGAACGGCGTGGCCCGTATCGGAGCGGGAGCATGACGTTCTCGATCGCCGTCAGCGTCGGGATCAGGTTGAACTCCTGGAAGACGAAGCCGATGCGTTCGCGCCGGATGGCGGCGAGGTCGGCGTCGGATGCGCCGATGACGCTCCGCCCGTCGATCTCGAGGCTGCCAGACGTCGGGCGCAGGAGGCAGCCGAGGAGGTCGAGCAGGGTCGTCTTGCCGCTGCCCGAGCGGCCCATGATGGCCATCAGCTCGCCGGCCTCGACGTCCAGGCTGATTCCGTCGACCGCCCGCACCTCGGAGGAGCCGCGCTGGTAGACCTTGGCCAGCTCACGGGCGACCAGGATGCTCACGACGGCGCCCCGGCCGATACATCGCGCAGATGGCGCCTGGACGCGCCTGCAGGCGCGGAATGACCGAAGGATCGGCCAGGTGTGAGCGTGAACTGCGCCCCTGCGCGCGTCTCGTGCGTGTCAATGGCAGATGCATGGGCAAAACCGCGCGCGGCATTGCGTCCCGGTCGGAGATGACCGATACATCGGTCGCGGACCCTCACCCGGTGCTCCGCAGCGCCGTGACCGGGTCGAGCCGGGCGGCGCGCAGAGCCGGGTAGATGCCGGCGAGCGCCCCGAGGATCGTGGCGAACAGGAACGAGCGCAGCAGCAGCATCGGCGTGAGGAGGAAGACCGTGGTGCCGGACCCGGACGTCTGGGCGTTCAGGACGACGACCAGCAATGCGCCGGCCGCAAGCCCGATGAGCCCGCCGATGGCTCCGAGCAGCGTCGCCTCCACCAGGAACTCGCGCAGGATTGCCCCCGTCGGCGCCCCCACCGCCTTCTTGATCCCGATCTCGCGAACGCGCTCGGTCACGCTCATGACCATCGTGTTGACCACGCTCAGCCCGCCGACGATGACGGCGATCACGCTCGCGCCCACGATGATGAGGTTGAAGACGATGGTCGCCTGCCCGATCTGGTCGCCCACCTGCTCGGGCGTGACCGCGCGAACGCGCTGAACATCGGCCTCGATCGCCGCGGCGATCGCATCGGCATCGGCGAGGTCGTCCGGGAAGACCTCGATCTGGGTCGCCAGCTCATCGGTCCGCTCCTCGAAGGCCTCCGGCACGGTCTCGACGTAGATCTCCTGGGCATCGCGCAGGGGCACATACGCGATCTTGTCGGGGAACGTGAGCGTCCGCTCGAGCACGCCTATCACCTCGAAGGGCCGCTCGCGCATGACGAACGTGTCGCCGACCCGCAACCCGTACCGCTCGGCGAGGTCGGCACCGATGACGGTTACTCCAGCTTCGCCCGCCTCGAGGAACCGTCCGGCATCGAGTCGCAGGTCCACGCTGGGGTCGACCCAGGTCTCCGGCTCGATGCCGGTCAGCAGCTCCGGGATGTCGAAGCCGCCGATCTGCTCCGGGTCGAGGAGCGTCTGGAGCACGGGCGTGGCGCGGTCGACGCCGTCGATCGTCTCGATCTGCTCGACGATGTCGCGGGTGATCGGGCGCGAGCTGGCCTGGAAGCCGGAGGCGGCGCCCTCGTCGAAGACGAAGATGCGCGTGCTGAAGTAGGCGTCGCCGCCGTCGACCAGCGTGTTGAGCTTCTCCGCCAGGGCTCCCATCACCGTCAGGGCGAAGACGCCGATCACGATGCCGCCGACGGTGAGCGCCGTCCGCAGGGGACGGCGCCAGATGTTGCCGATTGCTTCGCTCATGGGGTCGCCCGCATCCTACCGGGGTTCCCCTCGGCGCGCCCACGCCGCTTCCTCGCCCTAGGATGGACCCATGCACGAGCGCACCACCTCCACGACCCGGCCATGGACCGGGCGACGGGTCGGGGTCCGCGTCGACGAGATCGAGCGGGACGACGGCCATCGGACCGCGCGGGAGGTCGTTGAGCATCCCGGAGCCGTGGCGATCCTCGCCTGGGACGGTGAGCGGCTCGCGATGGTGCGGCAGTGGCGCCACGCGACCGGCCAGGTCCTGCTCGAGGTCCCGGCCGGGACCCTGGAGACCGATGAGGCACCGCTCGAGACCGCCATGCGGGAGCTGGCGGAAGAGGTCGGCGTTGCGGCGGCGACCTGGGAGGACGGACCGCGCTTCTACACGGCTCCGGGCTTCTGCACCGAGCTCATGCGCACCTACCTCGCCACCGGCTTATCGGATGCGACCGCCGAGGCCGATGCGGACGAGCAGCTGGAACCCGCGTGGATGACCCTGGCCGATGCCGTCGCCGCGTGCGACGACGGGCGGATCGCGGACGCCAAGACCATGGCGAC
>DATBRU010000036.1:0-18855 GCA_036560105.1 Candidatus Limnocylindria bacterium
ACGAACGCAACGGAGAGCGCTACCAGCTCCTGCGCTGGGCCCAATCGGCCCTGCGCGACTTCCGTGTCGTGCCGCCCGGCACCGGCATCGTGCACCAGGTCAACCTCGAGTATCTCGCTTCCGTCGTGGCCGTCCGTCCGGACGCCCAGGGCCGCCCGGTCGCCTTTCCGGACACGCTCGTAGGCACCGACTCGCACACGACGATGATCAGCGGCCTCGGCGTCCTCGGCTATGGCGTCGGGGGCATCGAGGCGGAGGCAGTCCTGCTCGGCCAGCCGCTCTACCAGCCGATGCCGATCGTGGTTGGATTCCGCCTCGACGGCGAGATGCCCTCGGGGGCGACCGCCACCGATCTCGTGCTGTATGTGACCGAGATGCTCCGCGGGCATGGCGTCGTGGGCAAGTTCGTCGAGTTCCACGGCCCGGGCCTCTCGAAGCTGTCCCTCGCCGATCGGGCGACGATCAGCAACATGTCGCCCGAGTTCGGGGCGACGGCCACGCTCTTCCCGATCGACGACGAGACCCTGCGCTACCTGCGGATGACGGGCCGTCCGGCCGACCTCGTGACCCGGGTCGAGGCGTATGCGAAGGCGCAGGGCCTCTTCCGCACGGAACTATCCCTCGAGCCTCGCTTCAACGAGTCGCTCAGCCTGGACCTCGGGACGGTCGTCCCATCGCTGGCCGGACCGAAGCGGCCGCAGGATCGGGTCGCGCTCACCGACCTTCCCGACTCCTTCCACGCGGCGTTCCCCGACGGGCTGGAGGCGGATCCCGAGATGGGCATCGTCGAAGAGGCCAGCGAGGAGTCGTTCCCGGCGTCCGACGCGCCGTCGTACACGCGCGACGAGGGCACCCACGATGCGGTGCCCGCAGCGGAGGTGCACGAGCATCCGGCACGGGAGCACGCCTACCGACCCGTCTCGGTCCAGATGGATGGGGCCTCGTTCGACCTGAAGAGCGGATCGGTGGTCATCGCCGCCATCACGAGCTGCACGAACACGAGCAACCCGTCGGTCATGGTCGCCGCCGGCCTGCTGGCGCGCAACGCGGTGGCGCGCGGCCTGTCGACGAAGCCGTGGGTGAAGACCTCTCTCGCCCCCGGGTCGCGCGCGGTGACCGACTACCTCGGGATCGCCGGGCTGATGGAGCCGCTCGAGGCGTTGCGCTTCCACCTCGTCGGGTACGGCTGCACGACCTGCATCGGCAACTCCGGCCCGCTCGCCGATCCCATTGCGGCGGCCATCGAGGCCAACGACCTCGCCGCCGTCGCGGTCCTGTCCGGCAACCGCAACTTCGAGGGTCGCATCCACCCGCTGGCCCGCGCCAGCTACCTGGCCTCGCCCCCGCTGGTGGTCGCGTTCGCACTGGCCGGGCGGATCGACATCGACCTGACGGCGGAGCCGATCGGCACCGATACGGACGGCTACCCGGTCATGCTGGCCGAGATCTGGCCGCCGGCCGACGAGATCGCACGCGTGGTCACCGAAGCCGTCAGCGGCGAGGTCTTCTCGCGCAACTACGCCTCGGTCTTCGACGGAGACGACCAGTGGCGCGACCTGCCCGTCCCGGCCGGCGACCGCTACGCGTGGGATGCCTCATCGACATACGTGGCCCGCCCCCCGTTCTTCGACGGCCTCGAGAATGCCCCGGCCGATCCGCCGGACATCGTCGGCGCGCGAGCGCTCGCCGTGCTCGGCGACAGCGTGACGACCGACCACATCAGCCCGGCGGGATCGATCGCTCGCACGTCGCCGGCGGGCGAGTGGCTCGTGGCACGCGGCGTCGAGCCGCGAGAGTTCAACTCGTACGGCTCGCGACGCGGGCACCACGAGGTGATGATGCGTGGCACGTTCGCCAACATCCGGCTCAGGAACCTCCTCACGCCGGACGCGGAGGGCAACCTCACCGAGCATCTTCCCTCGGGTGAGCGGATGAGCATCTTCGACGCCGCCACGCGCTACGCCGATGACGCGACGCCGCTCATCATCCTGGCCGGCAAGGAATACGGGTCCGGCTCGTCGCGCGACTGGGCAGCGAAGGGGCCCCTGCTCCAGGGCGTGCGGGCCGTGATCGCCGAGTCATTCGAGCGGATCCATCGGTCGAACCTGGTCGGCATGGGGATCCTTCCCCTGCAGTACCTTCCCGGAGAGTCGGCGGCCTCGCTGGGCCTGACCGGGCGCGAGACGTTCGAGATCTCGGGGCTTTCACAGGGCCTGCGACCGCACATGGAGGTCACCATCGCGGCGCGCGGGGATGACGGGCGGGAGTCGAGGTTCCGGACAGTGGCACGGCTCGACGGAGAGATCGACGTCACGTACCTGCGCAACGGCGGCGTGCTTCAGACCGTTCTCCGGCGCCTCGCGGGTCCATTGCCGCCGACGGACGCATCGGTCTAGACTCAGCGGGCGTCGAACTGTCGCGCCAGCCCCCCATTGGAGTGCCACCACGACTGTGACTGCCTCAAGCGTCGACGAGCTGCGCGCCCTCATCCGCGAGGTGCCGGACTTCCCGAAGCCGGGGATCCGGTTCTATGACATCACCACGCTCCTCAAGGTGCCCGAGGCCTTCCGCGACGTGATCGACCGGATGGCCGACCAGATCGGCGACGCGAAGGTCGACGTGATCGTCGGCATGGAGTCGCGCGGCTTCATCTTCTCGGCGCCGCTCGCCTACAAGCTTGGCGCGGGCTTCGTGCCGGTGCGCAAGCTCGGCAAGCTGCCCGCCGAGACGATCGAGGTCGAATACGAGCTCGAGTACGGCACGGCGACCCTCGAGATCCACGCCGATGCGATCACCCCGGGGCAGCGCGTGCTGATCGTCGACGACCTGCTCGCGACGGGCGGCACGGTGATGGGCACGATCGAGCTCGTAAGGCGCCTCGGCGGCGAGATCGCCGGGCTCTCGTTCATGGTCGAGCTCACCGGTCTGAACGGGCGCGAGAAGCTCGGCGAGTTCGAGATCCACGCGCTGCTGGCCTACTGAGGCGCGGAGCACGAGCCATATGGCGGTCGCCACTTCCGTCCGAACCCGCGCCCGGTCGGTCAGCGACCGCGACGAGATCGCGTCGTTCCTGCGAGGCGATCGCCTGTACGCGGCGTACGCACTGGGCGACCTCGACGGTCCGAACCGCAACCGGGTGGGGTGGGGCATGGCCCACGGCGACGACGGCCGGCCGACCGCGCTCGTCATGCACCACGAGGGCCTCGTGCCCCAGCCCCTCTTCCTCATGGGTGCGCCTGACGGGTGCCGGGCGATCCTCGAGCAGGTCATCAAGCCGCGCGACGCGTACCTCCAGGGAACCGAGCTTCACGAGGCGTCGGTGCGCGATCTGTACGAGCTCGACACGCCGGTGCGCATGCTGCGGATGACGGTCGACCGCGACACGTTCATCCCCTTCGCCGGGCCGGCCGAACGGCTCAGCGCCCTCGACATCGATGACCTGAACCGGCTCTACCAGCTCGGGTTCCGAGGTGGCTTTCCGGCGTCGATCCTGGACGATGGCGTCTACTACGGCGTCCGCGTGCGAGGACGCCTGGTGAGCGCCGCGGGAACGCACGCGATCAACCCCCACGAGGGCATCGCCGTGGTCGGCAACGTCATGACCCACGCGGACTTCCGCGGGCACGACTTCGCGAAGATGGTGACCAGCGCGGTGACCGCGGAGCTCCTCGATCGCGTGACCGACGTGGCGCTCAATGTGCATGCCGACAACGATCCGGCCGTCGCCGCGTATGCCCGGCTCGGCTACGGTACCTACTGTGAGATCGTCGAGCGCCTGGCCCGCCGACGTGCGGGCGGATGGGGGCTCATGAGACCGATACGAGAGGCAATGCGAATTCCGTGGCAACGCGAACAGAAGTGAGAACGGCCGATGTGGCCGACCTGTCCCTGGCCGATGCCGGGCGTCTGAAGATCGAGTGGGCCGACCGCCAGATGCCGGTCCTGGCCGGCATCCGCGAGCGGTTCGAGCGCGAGCGCCCGCTCGATGGCTGGCGCATCAGCGCGTGCCTGCATGTGACCGCGGAGACGGCAAACCTCATGCGCACGCTGGCCGCGGGTGGGGCTGACGCCGTCCTGTGCTCATCGAATCCGCTCTCCACGCAGGACGATGTGGCCGCATCGCTGGTGACCCACTTCGAGATCCCGACCTATGCGATCAAGGGCGAGGACCGCGACTCCTACTACGGGCACATCGGCTCGGCCCTCGACCACCGGCCGCAGGTCACGATGGACGATGGCGCGGACCTCGTGAACGAGATCCACACGTCCCGCCGCGAGCTGCTCGACGACGTCGTCGGCGGCACCGAGGAGACGACAACCGGCGTCATCCGCCTCCGGGCCATGGCCAACGACGGGAAGCTGGCGTACCCGGTCGTGGCGGTCAACGAGGCGCTCACCAAGCACCTCTTCGACAACCGATACGGCACCGGTCAGAGTGCGATCGACGGGATCCTGCGGGCAACGAACATCCTGTTCGCCGGCAAGACGGTCGTGGTCGGCGGCTATGGGTGGGTCGGCCGGGGGATCGCGTCGCGGGCGCACGGCATGGGGGCGAACGTCGTCGTGTGCGAGGTGGATCCGATTCGCGGCCTCGAGGCCCTGATGGACGGCTTCCGCGTCATGAATGCCGCCGACTCGGCGCGCGTCGGCGATGTCTTCATCAGCGGCACCGGTAATCTCAACGTCTGGGGCCGTGACCACTTCGGGCTCATGCCGGACGGCGCGATCCTTGCCAACGCGGGCCACTTCAACGACGAGTTCGAGCTGCCGGCCCTCGAGGAGCAGTCGACCTCGTCTCGCGAGGTTCGGCCCTTCACGCGCGAATACCTCATGGCCGACGGCCGGCGCATCTACGTGCTGGCCGATGGGCGCCTCGTGAACCTCGGTGCGGCCGAGGGTCACCCGGCCATGGTCATGGACATGAGCTTCGCCAACCAGGCGCTCGGCCTTGAGTGGCTGCGCGCCAACGTCGACGGTCTGGAGCCGAAGGTCTACGGCATCCCCGAGGACATCGACCGCGAGGTGGCGCGACTGAAGCTCGAGAGCATGGGCATCCGCATCGACTCGATGACCGCGGAGCAGAAGGCGTACAGCGAGTCGTGGGAGTCGGGCACCTGAGCCCGCTGGATTCCGGGCCGATGTCCGAGGTGGCGCCCGTCCTCTTCACATCGGAGTCCGTCACCGAGGGCCACCCCGACAAGCTCTGCGACGCCGTGGCCGATGCCGTGCTCGATGACGTGCTGGCCAACGATCCGGGCGCGCGCTGCGCCATCGAGGTGGCCACGACCACCGGCCTTGTCCTGGTGCTCGGCGAGATGACGACGAGCCACTACGTCGATATCCAGGAGGTCGTGCGCAGCACGGTCCGCGACATCGGCTACAACGACAGCCGCCTCGGCTTCGATTGGGAGACGTGCGGCACCCTGACCGCGATCAAGGGCCAGTCACCGGACATCGCGCGAGGCGTGGATCAGGCCCAGGATGACGAGGGCACGGGTGCGGGCGACCAGGGAATGATGTTCGGATACGCGACCGACGAGACCGATGAGCTCATGCCGGCCGCCCTGACCCTGGCGCACCGCGTGGCACGGCGACTGGCCGAGGTGCGCAAGGACGGGACTCTGCCGTTCGTGCGGCCGGACGGCAAGAGCCAGGTGACGATCGAGTACGACCCGGACGGCCGGCCGCGGCGCGTGCACACGGTGCTCGTCAGCACCCAGCACGATCCGGAAGTCGAGGCCGACGACCTGAGGAGCGCGATCCGAGAGCACGTTGTCGAGGCGGCCATCCCGGCGGAACTTCTCGACGACGAGACCCGCCACCTCGTCAACCCGACAGGCCGTTTTGTCATCGGCGGGCCGATGGGGGACTCCGGGCTGTCCGGGCGCAAGATCATCGTCGACACCTACGGCGGCAGCGCACGCCACGGCGGCGGCTCGTTCAGCGGCAAGGATCCGACGAAGGTCGACCGATCCGGCGCGTACATGGCGCGCTATGTCGCCAAGAATGTCGTCGCGGCCGGTCTCGCCCGCCGGTGCGAGCTTCAGCTGGCGTACGCCATCGGCGTCGCCCGTCCGCTCGCCATCAACGTGCAGACCTGGGGCACCGGCGTCATGCCGGACCCGCAGCTCGCCAAGGTCGTCGAGGGCTGCTTCGACCTTCGACCCGGCGCGATCATCAAGTCCCTCGATCTCCGGCGTCCGATCTATCGTCAGACGGCCGCGTACGGCCACTTCGGACGCCCGGAGCTGGACCTGCCCTGGGAGCGGACCGATCGGGTGGATGACCTCCGCTCCGCCGCCGGCTGACCAGCCGTCCGATGGCATCCCCCGAATGGGGTGAGCGGCCGCCGGGGCTCGTGACGCGGGTCGCCGATCGGGCGCGCGCCCTGTTCCAGTCCGAGCCGATCCAGCCGAAGGGGCTGCGAGAGCTCCCCCTCGCACTGCGTCGCGGCCCCCTGGCCGAGGCCTACCAGGTGGCCGAGCGCGAACGCGATCACCGGCGGGCGGCGGCGGCCGCGGTCGCCGCCATGGACCGCGCCATCGCCGACGAGGACTGGTGGGCGGCGGATGCCTGGGGGCATCGCGGCCTCTGGCACTTCGAGCAGGCCGAGATGACGCTCCAGGCCACGCGGCAGGCACGTCGCATCGGTGACCTGCGCGCCGCGGCCGGCGATCCGGAGACCGCCCGGCGATACTATGCCGAGGCGATCGACGAGGCCCGTGACATCGGGGCCGAGCATGAGCAGGGGCTGGCCGCCTACGGGCTCGGGGGCGCGCTCCTCCAGCTCGGTCGGGTGACCGAGGCGAGGCGACTGGCGAGCGCCGCCGTCGACCTGCTGTCGCGAGCCGGTGCGCCCGCCGGCGAGATCATCGCGGCGCGGGAGCTGCTGGGCCGCGAGGTCGCGGTCGGAGAGACGAAGGAGGGCTGAGTGGCGCGCCGAGCGATGCGGGTGGGCATCATTGGTGCCGGGGTCATGGCTGAGGCCATGATCGCCGGCCTGCTGGCCGACCGTGCCGTGGCGCCGGATCGGCTGCTGGCGTCGCACCCGCGGCGCGACCGGCGCGAGTTCCTCGCCAGCCAGCATGGGATCCGCCCCGTGGCGGCCAACCGCGACGCGCTCGTGGACGCCGACGTCGTCGTCCTCGCCGTGAAGCCGCAGATGCTCGGCCGCGTCATGCGCGAGCTGCGCGGCCGGCTCGATCCGGGCCAGGTGGTCGTGTCGATCGTGGCCGGCGCCACGCTACGCAGCCTGACGGTCGGCCTCGGGCACCCTGCCGTCGTGCGCGCCATGCCGAACACCCCGAGCCAGATTCGGCGCGGGATGACGGTGTGGGCCGCATCGGCGAGCTGCACGCCGCGGCAGCGTGAGCTCGCCCGATCGGTGCTGCGCGCGATCGGCGACGAACGCCGAGTCGAAGACGAGTCGTTCGTGGCCATGGCCACGGCCCTCTCGGGCACAGGCCCGACCTACCTGTTCGCGGTCATGGAGGCGCTCATCGACGCCGGCGTCCACCTCGGCTTCCCGCGCGACCTGGCCCATGATCTCGTGGCCGAGACCCTCGTCGGCTCGGCCGAGTACGCCCTCCGATCGGGCCGGCACCCCGCGGAGCTGCGCAACGCCGTGACCTCGCCCGGCGGGACGAGCGCGGCTGCGATCTACGAGCTCGAGAAGGGCAGGATCCGGACGCTCTTCTCGGACGCGGTGTGGGCCGCGTACCGGCGCACGCTCGAGCTCGGGGAGCGTCTCGAGGCCGAGGTCGAGGCGGAGTCGAGCTGACCGTGTTTGCCATTGTCATGGCCGGAGGGTCCGGCACCCGCCTCTGGCCGCTCTCGAGGCGCGGAACACCGAAGCAGCTTCTGGCCCTGACCGGCGACACGAGCCTGCTGCAGCAGACCGTGGCCCGTCTCGGAGCGCTTCTCAAGCCGCATGACATCTACGTCATCACCAGTGGCTCCCACGTGCGCGCCACGCAGGACCAGCTGCCGCAGCTCCCGCCCGACAATGTGCTCGGCGAGCCGCTGGCGAGATCGACGGCGGTTGCCGCGGGCCTTGCCACGGTCCTCGCTCGGCGTGAGTCGGACGAGGTGGCGCTCGTTCTGCCGGCCGATCATCACGTTGCCGACGAGGCCGCGTTCGCCGAGGCGCTTCGCGAGGCGGCGCGGGCCGCCGAGCGCGGGTACCTCGTCGTCCTGGGGGTCACCCCGACCCATCCGGCGACGGGCTACGGCTACGTCCGGGCCGGCGAGAGCCTTCATGCCTCAGGCGCGACCGCGATGGTGGAGCGTTTCGTCGAGAAGCCCGACGCTGACGCTGCCGCCGCGATGGTCGCCGAGGGCGGCTACTACTGGAACGCCGGCATCTTCGTCTGGCGCGCGTACGCCTTCCGCCAGGCGGTCGAGCGCTTCCAGCCGGAGCTCGCCGCGGCGCTCGATCGCATTGAAGGGCTGCATCGCACGCCGGGCTGGATGAGCGACGTTCGCGACATCCTCGACCCGATCGACGCGGTGTCGATCGACGTCGGGATCGCCGAGCCGGCCGCTGCCGAGGGCCGCATGGCGGTGGTGCCGCTCGATGCGGGCTGGTCCGACATCGGCTCTTGGTCGGCGCTGCTCGAGGCGCTGAGCGCCGCCGAGGGCAAGGATCTCGTTGCCAGCGGCCGTCACCTGGACCGTGGTTCGCGGCACGTCCTCGTGCACGGCGGCGATCGCCTCGTCGTGACGGTCGGTCTCGAGGGCGTGATCATCGTCGATACGCCCGACGCGCTGCTCGTATGCAGCGCGGACCGAGCCGAGGAGATCAAGCCCGTCCTCGACGAGATCGCCCGAACGGCCGGCGAGCGATACCTGTAGCGGGCCTGCCGATGCGCGTCGTCGCCGTCGTCATCGGGCGGGTCCTGGCGCTCTACGTCCGGCTCGTGGCGGCCACGAGCCGGATCACGGGGAGCGTCACCCAGGAGCAGGTTGTGCTCGCCATCTGGCACGAGTACAACCTCGCGGCCTCGGTCGTGGCATGGCGCTCGCGCCGTCGGCTGCGCCACGTGAGCTTCAGCACGCAGACGTTCCGCGGCGACATCATGAACTCGCTACTGGCGGGGATGGGGGCCGGGTCGGTCCCGCTCCCGTCGCCGGACCAGAAGGGCGAGGCCACCCGCCTGTCGCGCGACCTGGCTCGCCTGGGTCGAGAGGGGGCCTCGCTCGTCGTGAGCCCGGATGGGCCGACCGGGCCGTACCGCGAGGCGAAGCCGGGCGCGCTCATCGTCGCGCGCGAATCAGGGATCCCGCTCCAGCCGTGGGCGGTCTCGGCCCGACCGTCGCTTCGCCTGCGCGGTCGATGGGACCGCCACATCGTCCCGCTGCCGTTCAGCCGCATCCACCTCGAGGCGGCCGAGCCGATCCCGGTCGCGCCGCGCGAGCCATTGCGGCCGTTGCTCGCCCAGCTCCAGGAAGCGCTCGATGCGGTTGCCGCCAGAGCGGACGCCCGGCAGCGCGGTCGTCGCGGCTAGAACGGGAAGCCGAGCTCGTCCACGACCACGGTCCCGCTGATCGGCACCGACCCGAGGCCCGGGACCTCGACGGCGGCGCACTCGATCGCGAGCTCGATGGTCACGTCGCGCGGATTCTGCTTGCCGAGCTCGGTGCGCTCGAGGGTGCAGGCGCCGTCCGGCACGGGCAGCACCTCGCCGTCGCGCTCGATGTCGATGAGCCCGATGCGGTGGTCCTCGGCGTCGTACGTGAAGTACAGCGCGGTCGCCTGCGGCTCGTCGATGAGCTCCATGTTGTAGTTGCCCTGGCCCTCGCCGCTGACCGCCGGCGACTGCCACGTGATCAGGAACGCGTGGTCGAAGGTCCACGTCTCGTCACCGACCGCCACGCTGCCACCCTGGAGGGGAAGGGCCCGCCCCACGAGCCGGTCTGCGGGAAGGCCGAGGGTTCCGGCGAGGCTGATGACGCCGTTCTCCCTGATGTCGGCAAGGTCGGTGCAGGTCAGCTCGGCGAAGCCGATGCCGACGGCGTTGTCCACGTCCTGCGGCGTCACGGTGCAATCACCCGGATCGGGGAAGAATTCGAGACCGTCGAAGGACACCTGGGTGACCTCGACCGGCTGGCCCTCGAACACGACGCGTCCGTCGTTGCCGACGAGCGCGTAGTTCCCCTCGAGCGATTCGGTCCGAAGAACGAACGTCGCATCGCGATCGCCGGTCACGGCCAGAGATCCGCCCAGCCCGCGGGGTGCATCCGTCGCGGATGGCTCGACCGCCGCCCCCGAGGGAACCGGAGTCCCACCACCGCCGTCCTGCGACGATGCCGCCGGACCGGGCACAATCAGGGCGGCCAGGCCGAGGGTGACGACGACGACCCCGACGAAGCTGATCGCCAGCAACGTGATTGATCTGAACCAATCGGTCATGTGCGGGGATTGTAAGAAGAGCGGCGACGTCCGTCACACATGACCCGGGTTCGAGCATCGAGGTGACATGCGCGTGAACGAGATGGGGGAGCCGGCTGGTGGGCCGCGCCTCCCGTGGTTCGTCTCGTTCCTGGGCCGCCGGCTGGTCTGGGCGTTCGTGACGCTGCTCCTGTTCCTCACCGCCGTCTTCGTCTTCGTTCAGGTGTGGGTGCCGTACTCGTGGGCCACCCAGTTCCTCGTCGGTGGATCGGAGTCGTACCAGGCAGCGCTCGAGGCGGCCGGGCTCAACCGTCCGATCCCCGAGCGGTACGTCGACTTCATGGGCGGCCTCCTGCGGGGAGACCTCGGGACATCGTTCGGCGGCGAAGCGGTGGTCGACCTCATCCGGGACGCGCTGCCGGTGACGCTGATGGTGTTCATCGGCGGCAGCATCATCGGCTGGGTCCTCGGCGAGCTCCTCGGGCGCATCGGCACGTGGAGCCGTCGCCCGTTCAGCGGTGCCGGCATTGCGTCGATCGGGGTCCTGTCGGCGACGATCTTTCCACCGTTCCTCGTCTTCCTGCTGGTCCGCTGGCTGCGAGATCCCCTGCTCGACGCGCGGGAGGCGATGGGGCTTCCGCGCGACAGCCTCGAGCTCTGGCGGGGAGCCGTGACCGGCGAGCCCGGCGCCCTCACTCCAGGGGACGTCCGATGGCTCATCGCGCTCGGGCTGTGCGCGGGCCTTGCCGTGGCGCTCGTGATCCGGGCGTATGGGCGCCGCCACCAGCTGCCGCTGGTCGAAGGGTTCGCCATCCCCGCGGCGCTCCTCGGGGTCGGAGTCGGCATCTGGCTGGCCGACCTCGGGCCGCAAGCCCTCGACCTGCTCTATCGGGTCGACATCAGTGCCACGACCGGCCGAGGCACGCCGGCGCTGGCGCTGCTCGCGGTCGTCCTCCTCTCGTTCGGGCAGGTGATGCTCGTCATGCATGCCGGCATGGAGGCCGAGCGGACGGAGGACTACGTGCTGACCGGGCGGGCGAAGGGGCTCACGGAGCGGGCCGTGCGGGACAAGCACGTCGCGCGGAACGTTCTGGCCCCGGTCCTGGCCGGGTCGTTCCTCACCTTTCCCACCATCCTGGCGGGCATGATCATCGTCGAGTACGAGCTCGAGATGCAGGGCATCTCCTCGGTCCTGTTCGACGCGATCGAGTTCCAGGACATCCCCGTCATCATGGGCGTGCTCGTCGTGCTGGGCCTGATCGGCATCGGCTTCCGGCTCGTTACCGACGTCACGATCGCCGTCCTCGATCCCCGCCAGCGCCGGGGCGGCGCATGACCGCGATCAGCGAGCCAGTCACCATCTCCGCCCGCGCCAGCCGGCCCCGCGGGCGCAGCATCCTCTTCCATCCCAAGATCCTCGCGGGGCTGGCCATCCTGGGCATGTTCGTCCTCCTCGCCTTCGCGCAGCCGATCCTCGACGGGAATCTCTGGGAGGGGAAGAGCAACATCTACGACCCGCAGTTCGGCTTCGATTCGACCGTCACCCATCCGAGCGCGCCAAGCGCTGCCCATTGGCTGGGCACGAGCTCGCTGGGTCGGGACGTGTTCTCGATGCTGAGCCATGCGACGCGGCCGACGCTCCTCGTGGCGCTGTCAGCCGCACTCGCGATCTCGGTCGTGTCGCTGGTGCTGGGGTCGATCGCCGCCTACCGAGGTGGTTGGGTGGATGGGTTCGTCAGCCACCTCAGCGACGCGATGGTGCTGCTGCCCGCGATGATCGCTGTCTTCATCCTGGGGATCGGGCGCCCCGATGAGCAGTTCGGCGCGCTCCAGCTCGGGATCAGCTTCGGGATTCTCTATGGCCTGGGCCCGGCGACGGCGACGGTGCGAGCCGCCGCGCTCACCGTTGTCGCCCATCCATTCATGGACGCGGCCCGGATCGCCGGTGGCGGGGGGCCGTGGATCATCTCGCGGCACATCCTCCCGCACCTGTATGCCCACGCGGCGGTGCAGGCCATGATCGGGGCCACCGGCGCCGTCATCGCGGACGCGTTCCTCAGCTTCCGGAGCGCCGTCGGCGAGGACGTCGGATTCGGCCAGATGGTCTATGACGGGATCGTGTGGTCGGGGCTGCTGGCGGGCATTGCCGCCACTCCATGGTGGATCATGCTGGCCGGCGCGGGGGCGATCACGCTGCTGGCTGCCGCGTTCTACCTGCTCGGCGTCGGCCTGCGCGAGGCCCTCGACCCCCGGATGCGCGAGATCGGCGGCGACTGGCGCTAGTCGGGCCAAGTACACTCAGGATCTGCCGCGCCATCACCATGCAGTGCGGCTCAGAGGGCCCAAGGGACGAGGTGGTGGTTTCGTGCTCGATCGGTCGGCGACGTGAGCAGGATCAAGTTCGGGACCGACGGATGGCGTGCCGCCATCGCCGAGGACTACACATTCCACAACGTGCGCCGTTGTGCGCGTGCGGTCGCCGAGTTCCTCCAGCAGACCGGGGCCGCCGATCGCGGGGTGGTGGTCTGCCACGATCGCCGGTTCGCGTCGGAGCACTTCGCCCGCGCCTGCGTCGAGGTCCTGGCCGCCCACGATATCCGCTCGTACACGCCCCCCGAGGCCGTCCCCACCCAGGTCGGAAGCTTCTTCACTCGCGAGATGGGAGCCGGCGCCGGAATCGTCATCACGGCCAGCCACAACCCGTGGACGGACAACGGGTTCAAGGTCAAGGCGGACACCGGTGGCGCCGCGGCGCCCGAGATGCTCGATGCCATCGAGGCGACCATGGACGCTCACGCTGACGATGAGCTGCCGCCGCGTCGCGAGTATGACGACGCCGTGACCGCAGGCCTGGTGGAATCGTTCGACCCGTACCCGCGCTTCCGGGACCAGCTCGCGTCGGTGGTCGACATCGAGCGCATCCGGGCCGCCGATAGGCGCGTCCTCGTCGAGAACCTGTTCGGTTCCGGGGCCGGCTGGTACACGCGGCTGCTGGGGGATGGCCGTCTGACGGTGCGTGAGCTGCACACGGAGCGGAATCCCTTCTTCGGCGGCGTCAACCCGGAGCCGATCCGCCCCAATATCGAGGAGTGGCTGGAGGAGATCCCGCGCTGGGGCGCCGACATCGGCATCGCCTTCGACGGCGACGCCGATCGCGTCGGCATGGCGACCGAGGAGGGCGTCTTCGTCAACCAGCTCCAGGTCTACGGCCTGCTCTACTGGTACCTGCTCGACGTCCGCGGTCTCGTCGGGCCGGCGGTGTACACCGTGACCACAACGAGCATGGCGAAGCGCCTGGCCGAGATCTTCGGGACCCAGGCGTACGAGACCGGCGTGGGCTTCAAGTACGTGGGGCCGAAGATGACCGAGACGAATGCGGTCATCGGCGGGGAGGAGTCGGGCGGCTTCGGGTTCGGGATGCACATCCCTGAGCGCGACGGCCTTGCCTCGGGCCTGTTCCTCCTCGACCTATGGCTGACCAAGGCGAAGCGCGCGTCGGAGGTGCTCGCCGAGCTCCAGGCGCTCGCGGGTCCGTCGTACTACAACCGCATCGACATCCGGTTCGCGCGCGAAGGCTACGACGAGGTCAAGGCGCGCAAGCTCGCCGAGCTCGCCGACGAGGCGCCGACGACGCTCGCCGGCCAGGAGGTCATCGAGCGCCAGGAGCTCGACACGCACGACGGCTTCAAGTTCTATCGCGCGGATGGATCCTGGCTGCTCATCCGGTTCAGCGGGACCGAGGCACTGCTGCGGGTCTACGTCGAAGCCCGGTCGCCCGATGACGTCGAAGCGCTCCTCGCCGAGGGGCGCCGGCTGGCCGCATCCGAGGTTGCCGACGCCGCTCGCGCGGGCTGATGGACGCACGCGACTTCTTCGGCTACAAGAACCCCGACGAGGAGCCCGGGGGCCCGGATCCGGCCGAACCCGAGGACGGCGAACGCCCTCCACTCTTCGAGGAGGCGGTCACCCTCGACGACCCGGCAACACTTCGACGGATCGATCCGGAGAACATGGTCGGCAGAGTGACGGCCATGCCCGGCCAGCTGGCGCAGGCTCGCCGCGTCGCGGCGGGCGTGACACTCGAGGATCGCCACCGCGATGTCGATGCCGTCGTCATCCTGGCGATGGGTGGTTCCGCCATCGGCGCTGAGCTGGTCGGAGGCGCGGTCGGAGACCGCGTGCGCGTGCCGGTCATCGTCCATCGTGACTACGGGCTGCCCGGGGGAATTGGGCCGCGGACCCTCGTGGTTGCCGCCAGCCACTCGGGGGAGACGGCCGAGACGCTGTCCGGGTTCGCCGCCGCGCGCGAGCGCGGCCTGCCGCTCGTGGTGATCACGACCGGTGGGTCTCTGGCGGCGCAGGCGCGCGAGGCCGGGCTCCCGCTGCTGCAGTATCGGCTCGACGGGCAGCCGCGCGCCGCCATCGGATTCGGCGTTGGCCTCGTGCACGAGCTGCTGGCCAGGGCCGAGCTCATTCGCGAGCCCGATGCGATCGGCGAGGTCGTCGCAGGCCTCGAGTCGCTGATGGAGCGGCTCGGCCCATCGGTCGAGACCGATGCGAATCCGGCCAAGCAGCTGGCCTGGGCGATGTTCGGCCGCATCCCGGTGGTGTACGGCCACGGGGCCATGGCGGCGGTCGCGCGCCGCTGGAAGACGCAGCTCAACGAGAATGCGAAGGCCTGGGCGGCATGGGAGCCCATGCCGGAGGCCAACCACAACGCCATCGAGGGGAGCCTCAACCCCCGGGAGCTGTCGGATGCGCTCTACGTGCTCCAGCTGCGGGACCCGACCGAGCCGCCCGAGCTCGCCGATCGGTACCGCGTGGTCGAGGAGCTCCTCGGGGAGCGTGCGACCAACCGCTCGGAAGTCTGGGCGGAGGGACCCTCCGCGCTGGCGCGGGTCATGAGCGCCGTGGCCCATGGCGATCTGGTGAGCGTGTATCTCGCCATCCTCTACCAGACCGACCCCACCCCCGTTACACTGTTGGCGATGCTGAAGCAGCGGCTCGCCAGGGCCACTGGATCCGACCCGGCAAGCGGCCCGGGCTCACTGGAAGCGCCCCCGCACGACGGCCCGGGGGGCGCCACCTGACGTAGGGCGCCGGAGGCCGGCGCCATGGAGGTACTCGCGCGGTGCATTCGAGCATGATCGGCAAGGTCGAGAAGGCGATGCGCTATGCGCACGAGCCGGACCGCGTGAAGCTCCGCTCGTTCAACGCGAGCTTCGCCGGCGACAACGGCGCCCACACCGTCTCCTTTGACGCCGATGCGTGGCACTGCGACTGCCACCTCTTCGAGTCGGCCGGCGGCTGCAGCCACACCCTGGCCGTCCAGAAGATGCTCGATCCGATGCTGACCGACGCCGCCCGCGAGACGACGCTCTATGGGCATGCGGACGCCGTCGAGACGCCCGAGGAAGCCGTTCCGGCGTAGGTCGGGCGAAGCTGCCGAGGACCGGCGTGAGGGGGTCGCCGGAGGCTCGGATTGAACCTTTGGGCCCGTCCCGCTCTATCTAGGGTAACGGGCCAGTACGGAGCGGTCGGCGACCGCTTCCGTGAACGCATGCGCGCGTTCGGATCGGCCCGAGGCATCTGCTAACGTTCCGCGACTCGATTGATCGTGCAGGGGAGGTGCACACAGGAGGAACGGCAGGCGGGTCGACAGGCGGACACGCCCATTTGCATATGGGTATAATCCGCGATCGCCGAGTTTGCGACCACGGTCGTCCGTGCGTCGCGATGAACTCCAGACTAGAGGGAGACCGATGAGCACAGGGACATACCGATGGTAGTAGCGAACGCGAAGACGCCGTGGATGCGTCTGGCGGCGCTGCTGGCCGTCTTCGCCATTGTCGTGGCGGCGTGCACGCCGGCCGGTGACGCATCCGACGAGGCGTCCGACGAGCCGCCCGCGTCCGGCGGCGCCAGTGAGCCGCCCGCGTCCGCCGGCGCCGGTGGTGACCTCGGAACGTACACGCTGGGCATCTTCCAGGACGTGACGACCGACAACCAGTGGAACAGCATCGACACCGCGGGCAACACGGTGTGGAACAGCTATTTCCTCAATCCGATGCTCACAGCCCCGTACGTTGTGACCATGCCGGGCATCGAGTTCGTGCCTGACCTGGCCGACGCGGACCTCGAGCCCGCGGTGCAGGACGGCGACGTGTGGACCGGCAGCTTCACGCTTCGTGAGGCCCAGTGGTCCGACGGTGAGCCGATCACGGGCGCGGATGTCGCGTTCACGTGGAATACCGCCGTCGATCTCGAGCTGATCGGTGGGTGGGAGGACTACGCCGACGCCGACATCGTGACGTCGGTCGAGGCCGACGGCCAGACCGTCACCGTGACCTTCAACGCCCAGCCCGGACTGTCGCAGTGGGGCCCTGGAACGAGCATCACCCAGATCCCGATCCAGCCCATGCACTTCTGGGAGGACGTCGTAGAGGCGGCCAAGGCTGAGGCCGATCCGCGCCTCACGCTGCTCGCTGCTTCCGGTGCCGACGCGCCCAGCGGCGGTGCGACGGTCTTCGGCGAGCGCCAGGAAGGCGCATTCGCCGCGAGCATCGTCAACGAGAACTACTACGACAACGGCGCCGAGAAGACCTCGGGCGACGCCACCTACACCGATGGCCCGTTTGCGACCGACTTCAACTTCCCGCTCTACGGCGGGCAGGAAGCGGCCGTGCTGGCTCTCGCCGATGGTGAGGTCGACCTGCTGCTGAACCCGCTGGGGATGCAGCGTGGATTCCAGGACCAGGTCACGGAGAATCCGGACCTGACCGCCATCGTCAACCCGACGAACGGCTATCGCTTCCTGGCGTTCAACCACTCTCGAGCGCCGATGAGTGACGCGGGCTTCCGTGATGCGCTCACCGCGCTGATCGACAAGGAGTTCGTGACCGGCAACCTGCTCCAGGGCGTTGCCTTCCCGCTGTACGTGATCCTGCCCGAGGGCAACACGAAGTGGTACAACGCGGAAGTCGCCGAGGAGCTGAAGGCCGTTGGCTACGCCGGGCTTGATACCGCGACCCGTCGGTCGACGGCGATCAATCTCCTGCTCGATGCCGGGTACACGTGGGAGGTCCAGCCGGGCTTCGACAATCCCGAGACGGGAACGGACGAGGAGCCTGTGGAGGAGCGCGACGCGACTCCTGGCGATCCGGCGACGTGGACATTCCTGGCCGGCCAGGGCCTGATCGGCCCGGATGGCGAGCCCGTCGGCCAGCTTCGGCTGGTGACCCCGACGGCTTCGTACGATCCGCTGCGTGCGACCTTCGCGAACTACATCTCCGGCGTTTCGCAGGAGATGGGCATCGACCTCGTTGCGGTCCCGACGGACTTCAACAAGATCGTCAATGACGTGTTCGCGGTGGACGCAGACAACCAGTACACGTCGGACTTCGACATGTTCATCCTCGGCTACTCACTGGGTAGCGCCGCCTTCCCGACCTTCCACGGTTCGTTCTTCAAGACTGGTGGAGACTCGAACAACACCCAGTACTCCAGCGCGGAGTACGACGCATTCTCGGCCGAGTTCGACTCGGCTACCAACGAGGAAGATGCGTTCGCGGCGATGTGGGAGATGGAGCGGCTGATCGCAGCAGACAAGCCACATGTCCCGCTGTTCGACACGGGCATCCTGGAGTTCTACAGCAACCGGGTTGCGTATCCGTTCACGGATACCCTGTCCGGCCTGCAGTTCGTCCAGGGTCTCCAGAGCTCGGCGACCGCCAAGTAGGCGGACGCTGACGAACCCAACGGAGGGGGCGGTCCCGACGACCGCCCCCTCCTTCGAACACCTCGTAGACTCGAACACCTCGTAGACTTCGCACACACCGGCCACGGGCCACCGGGCGCCGGGCGCCGGGCGCCGGGATCACGGAGAGGAAGTTCGCAAGACCATGGTCAAGTTCCTTGCCGGCCGCCTCATCCAGATGGCCTTCCTCTTCGTCGTGTTCCTCAGCATCGTCTGGTTCATGCTCCAGCTGATGCCGGGCGACATCAGCGACACGCTGATCGGGGACCCTGACATCCCGATGGAGACGCGGATCGAGCTCCGCGAACGGCTCGGCCTCGACGAGCCGCTGCTGACCCAGTACGTCACGTACATCACGAACTTCTTCCGCGGCGAGATGGGCGTCAGCTTCAGCCGATTCCCGCAGGAGGTTTCGGACGTCCTCTGGAATGCGCTGCCGAGGACGCTGGTCCTCTTCCTGAGCGCGACGATCCTCGCCTTCTGGCTGGGGTTCAAGAGCGGCAAGTACATCGCCTGGCGCCGCGGCGCCGCGAGCGAGCAGGGGCTCATTGTCGGGGGAGTCTTCCTCCAGACCGTGTTCTATCCCTGGTTCGCGATCGTCATGCTCTGGCTGTTCGGCTTCTACCTCGGGTGGTTCCCGATCGGCCGCTTCATCGACGCCCGCCTGTGGACGGGAGCGGAGTTCGACGCGAACACCCTCTTCGAGCAG
>DATBRU010000037.1:0-26496 GCA_036560105.1 Candidatus Limnocylindria bacterium
CGCTCCTCGCCGGCGACCGGGGGATCTTCGGAACCCTGGACCATCGTGACCTGGGCGAAGTTGCCGGCGGCCACGGGCAGGGCAGCCAGCGCCACCGGGAGCGCCAGCGCGGCGGCCACGGCTCCGACTCTGATCAATGAACGCATCGTTGCTAAGAACCTCCTCGATGTCCGACGTGTCGTCGTCATCGGATACACCGGCGAACCGAGATCGGTTCCGTCAG
Source organism: Candidatus Limnocylindria bacterium (assembly GCA_036560105.1). Classification (GTDB taxonomy): domain Bacteria; phylum Chloroflexota; class Limnocylindria; order QHBO01; family QHBO01; genus JACDBZ01. Next base: position 224 of record DATBRU010000037.1, read on the forward strand.
GGAATGGTCTCGGCGATGCGCAGGGTCTCCTCCAGACCCATGGCGGACTCCATCCGATACAGGACGCCGCCCGACTCCCAGACAAGGGTGTCACCGGCCAGCCGCGTCGGCAGAGTCGACGGCCCCCCGTTCGGGTCGATGATGCGGACCAGGTGCGGGGGACCGGTGATCCAGAAGCCGTCGGCATCGCCGACCTGGACCGCCGCGACGCTCGTTCCCGGATCCGAGGCAACAAGCTTCTCGACCTGCTCCCGGTCCAGCGCCCCCTCGATGACCTGGACCAGCAGGCCGATGCCGCTGTCACCCAGGGTCGCCAGGCGGTCGTCGGCCGCGTAGACCAGCGAGATGACGCGATCGTCGCCGATGACGTAGGCCTCGTCCGGGGTCCCGAGTGCCGCGGGGATCCCGACGGCGATGGTCTCGGGGTCCACGGGCCGACCCAGGGCCAGGCGGGTCGCGAGCGGCTCGTCGGGAATGTCAGGCGACGGAAGGGCGGGAAGGAACGTCAACCGCAGACCGGGGACCGCGATCACCAGGGCCGTGGCAGCGGCCGCGATGAGGAGCGTCGCGAGAACCGCGAGCGCGACAGCGCGGGGCCACGCGGACGGCCACCACGAGCGACGCGCGGGCCTGGCGATTGCGCGCTCGACCGAGGCGCGCAGGTCGGGCGTCGGAGGAAACGCGAGCTCGGTCGCCAGCGCCTGCAGCGCGACGTCGATCGAGTCAGTCATCGAGCCACCCCGACGCGTCGCCGCCGAGGGCGGTGGCCAGCCTGGCACGCGCTCGCGAGAGGCGCGACTTCACCGTCCCGGGCGCCACCCCCGCCAGTGCGGCGATATCGGCCTCCGGCAGGTCGAGGAAGTATCGGGCGCCGATGACGAGGCGGTCGTCGGCCGAGAGACCATTCACCGCGGCGAGCAGCCGCTGGTGACGCTCGGTCGCGAGCGCCGCCGACTCCGCCGATGGCGACGCCGCGTCGCGCGGTGCAGCCTCCTCGGCGCGCAGCTGGAGCCCGTACCGTCGACCGGCGGACCGGCGGCGATTCCGAGCCGCGTTGGCCACGATGCGCAGCAGCCACGGTCGGAACGGCAGTCCCTCACGGAACCGACCGAGCGCGCCGTATGCCTTCACGAACGCCTCCTGGGTCGCGTCCTGCGCCTCGGCCGCCTCGCCGGTCACGAGGTAGGCGGTCCGAAAGGCAATGCCCTGGTATGCGGTCACCAATCGCCCGAACGCCTCGGTATCGCCGCGCCGCGCGCGCGACACGAGCTCGGCCTCGGACGGTGGACGGTCCTCCACGACCTGACTACCCCGCTCGGCCTCAGTCGGTTCCATGTCGGACGCGGGCGCAGCTCAGGCTGCGGCCGTCATCGGCTCTTGAGGGTGGCGCGGCGCTCGAGGTAGGCAGGGATGCTGGCGATCGGCGGGCGGATCTCGTCGCCGATCTCGCGCACCTCGAGGTTGAAGTTCTCCTTGCCGGTGTTGATGAGCTTCATGCCCCGCCCGACCTCGGTCAGCAGCTCGATGCGGTGCCGCTCCTCGAGCTTGCGGATGGCGCCCTGGAGGATGACGTAGGCCATCTGCGACAGGTTCGGCAGGGGCTGGTTCCGATGGATGCGGCGCTCGAGGTCGACCTGCCCGATCGCCGCCAGCCCGGCGCGGTCGAGGATGTCGATGAGCAGGCCGATCTCGACCGCGTAGCCCGTGAAGAACGGCAGCTGCTCGAGCAGCGAGCGGCGCCCGGCGTACTCGCCGGCCAGCGGCTGGATGACGCCGGACAGCTCCGGGAAGAACAGGTTGATCAGCGGCCGCGCCATCAGCTCGGTGACCCGTCCGCCACCTTCGGCGTGCAGCGCGTCGCCCTGCCGAATGGGGCGCTGGTAGAACCCCTTCACGTACTCCAGCTGCGGCTCGGCCAGCAGCGGGCCCAGCAGCCCATACACGAACCGCGGCTGGATGTTGCTGATGTCGGTGTCGACCCAGGCGACGATGTCGCCGTCGAGCACGTGGAGGCTCTTCCACAGCGCTTCGCCCTTGCCGGTGTAGGTCCCGGTCTCGGGCAGGATCTCCGGGTGCCTGTGCACCGGCACGCCGATCTCGGTGGCGATCTCTACGGTCCGATCCGTGCTCATCGAGTCGATCACCACGATCTGGTCGATGAGCGGGACCTTGTCCATCAGCGCGCTCTTCACCCGCTTGATGACGTTCCCGATCGTCCGCTCCTCGTTGAGCGCGGGCAGGCCCACGCTGATCGTCAGGTTCTGACGCTCCTTGAGCGCGACGAGCTTGCGGATGTCGGCGAACTCATGCGCGTGGAAGGTGTTCTCGGCGAACCACTTGTCGACCACCACCGGCAGCGACCTGGTGCGCTCGACGAACGCATCGGCGTGCGCGAGGGTCCCTTCGCTGGCGCGCAGCTCCTCGAACGTGGCGAGCCCGACCAGCTGCTTGGTCTTCACGACGATCACCGTCGGCTTGGCCTTGCTCGCCACGGACTCGGCCAGCGTGCCGAACAGGTAGCGCCCGTCGGGTGACGCGTTGGTCGGCTGGGCCGATGCGCCCATCACGACGAGGTCGTGGTGTGCGGCCTCGCGGATGATCGCGGTGCGCACGCTGGTCGCCTCTCGGATCATGCCCGTGGCCCGCCGGCTGCCGCCGTGGTCGCGGACGAACGCGTCGACGGCGGTCTGCTCGCGCTCGATCGCGCGCTCGCCGACCCCCTTCGGCACGACGTGGAGCACGACGATGCGCGCCCCGAACCGTTTCGCCAGGTCGCGGCTGATCCGCATCGCCAGCTCGGCGTGGGGCCCGCCCCGGACCGGGACCAGGATCGAGCGGACGTGCTCGAGGCCGCGTTGCTTGACCACGGCGATGTCGCACGGTGACTCCCGCACGACGGCATCGATCGTCGGCGAGAACACCGGCCTGGGGCGAGCCCGATGGCCGGCCATGGTCATCTCCGCGGCCTCCGCCTCGGCGCGCGCGGTCTGCGACGGGGTCGGCGGTCCACCCCACCCGAAGATGACGAGGTCCGAGCCCTCCTCGCCCACGGCCTCGATCACCCCATCGGCGGCATAGCGACCGATGCGGACCAGCGTCCGAAGCTCGACGCCCTCCTCGTCACCGAAGTCGAGGACGCGCTGGAGGAGGCGCCGCGAGGTGCGCGCCTGCGTCGCTCCCTCGGACAGGCTGACGCCCTCGGGCACCTCGACGATCCCGAGCGCGGTGATCTCGGTCCGGCGCCCGTTCGCGATCCCGGCGCCGATGCGGACGAGGTCGTGCGCGGTCCGCGGGTTGGCGAGCGGCAGGAGGATGCGGTAGGGCTTCCTGCCCCGGGCTGCCGCCATCAGGCGTCCGCGAGCTGGCGTGCCTCGCGCCAGCGGGTCACGAGGTACGGCTTGAGCTCCTCGAACTGGCGGGCCTGCTCGTCGATGACGCGTTCGGCCTGGTCGGTGGTCATGTCGAGCGTGTCGCTGATGAACCCGGCGGTGCGCCCGAAGTAGAGCGGGGTCAGCGCGGCGAGCAGGCGCTCCCGATCGGCGCCCGGTCGATGGTAGGCGACGAGGGTGTCGTACAGGCAGCGGATCCACAGCTCCGAGGTGAAGTGGAAGTCCGCCGGTGCCTCCGGGATGTCGAGCGACAGGACGCGGTCCAGCTGCTCGGGAGCGAGCATCTCAGCCCACGTGTCGCGCTGGGTCAGCCGTGCCTGCTCGAGGTTGTCGACGAGCTTGGCGTGGTTGACGCTGATCTCCTCCGGTGCGACCACCCGCTCGAACCCGTACTCAGGGATCGGGTGTGACCCCTTGACACGCATCCAGCGGTCCTCGTAGTGGCCGGCCAGCTTGAACAGCGTGCCGACCACCTGCCGGAACATCGGGCCCAGGTCGGAAGCGGGGTCCTTGGCGTCGTGAATCTTGGCGCCGAGCCGGGCCTGGCAGACGGCAAAGCCCTCGTTGATGGCGGAGTGCGTCATCCAGATGTCGATTCCGAACCGCGCGCTCAGCTCGTCGAACGTGTCGAGCTCGAGATAGCGCGCCACGAGGTCACCGGACACACCGAAGTCGCCACCGATCGGCTGTCGAATGCGCGAGCCGTACAGCGCCCGCGTCAGGGGATAGCTGATGTTGTTCGTGATCGTGCCGTCGTACTTGTAGCGCGCGTACATCGGCGCCACGAAGTCGTAGCCGCCCTTGAGGATCGGGCCGGCCAGCAGCTCGACCCATTCGGGCACGATCGAGCGCAGGTCGGAGTCGACCATGACCATCGCCTTGACCTTGAGCTCACGGGCGACCTCGAACAGGGCCCGCACCGCGGTCCCCTTGCCGCTGGTGCCCTGGTACGTGAACGTGATGCGCTGGAGCTTGTGCCGAGGGCTGACGAGGATGACCTTTTCCAGGTAATCCGGGCTCTCGGTGCTGATCGCGACCCTCGGCGTGTCGTCGGGCGACCCGCCGTCGCTGTTCACCATGATCGGCTTGAGGTCGGGGAAGTACTGCACCATCCCGGCGGTCGTCGCCCGCACGACGTAGCCGATCGTCGCAGCGTTGCCGAAGGACGGGATTCCCACCATGAGGTCCGCGCTGCCGACCCGCCTCACCTCGGCCAGCCCGTCGGCATCGAGCGCCGATGGCAGGGCAGCGGGGGGCTTGGATGTCAGGACGAGCCTCCTCGGACGTGCGGCTGGTGGGAGCTCGGAGGACGCGGCGATGGTAGCACGGGACCCGATGCGCGCCCGGCGGCGCGGCGGGCTCAGTCGCGGATGCGCCGCACGTGATCGCGCCTGCCGAACATGCCGGCGAGGATGCCGGCGGGGGCGTCCGGGGCAAGCGACAGGTCGAGCCACTGTTCGTTCTCCTCGCCGGCGAGGTAGCGCGAGTTCTGATGCTTTGCGAGGTAGTGGCTGAAGCCGTTGGCGCGCCACGCATCCAGCCAGCGGGCGACCGGGTGCTTGACCACCGGGCTGAGCCGCACGTCGTCGTTGGCGACGATGATCGACTCGAGCAGCCGCCGACGCTCCTGGAAGGGCAGGACCGTGAGGTCCTCGCCGTCGAGCTCGAGAAGGTCGACGGCAACGAAGGCGCGGTTGTCGCCGTCACCGAGCGCCCGCGCCATCCAGACGCCATCGATGACGGCGCTCCCGGCGGACACGCCGGCACTGAGGGTCGGGGCGACCTCCGGCCCGACCGGCTGACCGGCGGCATCGGTCAGGATCGCCCTGTCACCCTCGATCCGCGCGATGATCCGGTCACCGGGCCAATGCGGCTCGAAGAGCCACTCGACACTGACGACTTCGGCGTTGGCAGGTACGGCGCGCTGGGGAAGGTAGGGCTCGGCCATCGGCGCGAGCCTCAGCCCTGGCCGGCCGTGTAGAGATCGAGCTCGCCCACCTCGACGCGGGCGCCGACCTCGCTCCGGATCGACTCCCAGGCGTCGAGGTCCCACTCGCCGACGAAGGTGATCGCGGTGCCCTCGCGACCGGCGCGCCCGGTGCGGCCGATGCGATGGACGTAGGTATCGGCATCTTCGGGGATATCGAAGCTCAGGACGTACGGAAGGTCGGTGATGTCGAGGCCGCGGCTCGCGACGTTCGTGGCGATGAGGAACTGGATCTTCCCGGCCCGGAAGGCGGCGAGCGTGCGATCCCGCTCTCGCTGGCTGAGGCCGCCGTGCAGGGCGGCCACGTTCTTCCCTCGGCGCTTCAGGGTGTTCGCCAGCCGATCGACGCCGATCTGCGTGTGGCGGAACACGAGGAGCCGGTCGAACCCGTAGTGCTCGTTGAGCTCGACGAGCGCGGCAACCTTGTCCTGCTCGGCCACGAAGTAGACGAGCTGGCGGACCGTCTCCACGGTCTTGAGATCCGGGCGGACGGTCACCTGCGCCGGGTTCCGCTTCATGAACCGGTCGCAGATACGCAGGATCGCGTACGGCATGGTGGCGCTGAAGAGCGCCGTCTGGCGCTCGCGAGGACATCGGGCCAGGATCGTCTCGACGTCGACGATGAAGCCCATGTCCAGCATGCGGTCGGCCTCGTCGAGGATGACGGTGTGGACGCGGTCGAGCAGCAGCTCGCGACGGCGGACGAGGTCGAGCACCCTGCCCGGCGTTCCGATCACGACCTGGGCGCCGCGCTTGAGGGCCTCGATCTGGCGGTCCATCGACGAGCCGCCATAGATCGCGACCGTCTGAACGCCGCGGGACCTGCCGATGCGCGCGATCTCCTCGGTGACCTGCACGCACAGCTCGCGCGTCGGCGTGAGGATCAGGGCCTGGACGTGCTGGCTCCCCGGATCGATCTTCTCGACGATCGGGATGCCGAACGCGGCGGTCTTGCCGGTTCCCGTCTGCGCCTGGCCGATGAGGTCCTCGCCGCGGCGCAGCGGCGGGATGGCCCGGGCCTGCACCTCGGTCGGGGTCACGAAGCCCATCTCGGTGAGCGCTCGGGCGATCGTGGCCGGCACCTCGATATCTCCGAACCGATATCCGGCGGCGGCGGCCCGGACGGCAGCCTCGAGCTCAGACGGCGCGGTGGTCTCCGAGGGCGCAGTGGTATCGGTATCGGGCAAGTGAGCTCCGCGGACGGGATGGTGGCTCGCGACGCCGGAAGGACATGGTTCGGTCCGAACGTCGGCTGCGGGTCGCGCGCGAGGTCATTCGGCGCGCGCCGCTCTCTCGATGCTACCACGGCCGGGACGTGGGCTTGACGGCGCTCGAAGGACTACATGATACTCAGTCTCGTCATGCCGGTTGCCGTCGCCGCCCTGCTCGTCTCCGCCAGCGCGTTCGCGTCGGCGCTCGCCGGCGGAATGCTGGCGATGCGCGCCATCGGCCAGGTCGGCCTGATCATCGCCTTCGGAGCGGGGATCCGGATCGGGGCCGCCTACTTCGACCTGATCCCGGAGAGCGTCGAGCACCTCGGCTCGCTCGAGGCCGCGATGATCTTCACCGCCTTCGGATTCCTGGCCTTCTACACCGTCGAGAAGGTCACCACACTCCACGTCGGACACGAGACGGCCAGCGAGCTCGATCATGGCGAGGCGGCGCACCGCCACATCGGGTTCATCGGGGCGGTCGGCATGAGCCTGCACAGCTTCCTCGACGGGGTCGCGCTGGCCGCCGGTCTCATCGTCGGGGGCGGCCTCGGCCTCGTCATCGGCTTCGTCGTTGTGGTGCACCGCTTCAGCGACGGGATCGGTATCGTGAGCCTACTGCTCGCGAGCCGCACGCCGCGAGACGAGATGATTCGCTGGGTTGGCCTCGTCGCGGTCGCCCCGGTGCTCGGCGTCATCCTCGGCCTGCTGGTGCCGGTCCCCGACGAGGTCCTTGGGGCGATGCTCGCGATCTTCGCCGGCTTCTTCCTCTACATCGGCGCCGCCGAGCTCCTGCCCGAAGCGCACCGCAGCGACCGCTCGAGGTGGGTCGTGGTCGCCACGCTGCTCGGCGTCGCGGTGATCTATGGCTTCTCCGTCTTCGCCGGCGCGGTGGGCGGGCATTGAACGAGCGCTCGACCGCAGCCCGCCTGCGCCGCGCCGGGCTCCGTGTGACTCGCCAGCGGTTGCTCGTCGCCGATGCGCTGATCGCCGCGGGGCGGCAGATGAGCGCGCAGGAGCTGTATGACGGGCTGCGGCGACGCGACCGGGGCATCGGCCGCGCGACCGCGTTCCGCGCATTGGAGGGCCTGGTCGTCGCCGGTGTGGCGCGGCGGATGGAGCTGGAGAACCACGTCTACGGGTACATCGCGTGCCGCGCCGACCACCACCACCACCTCGCCTGCCAGCGCTGCGGGCGCGTGGAGGAGATCGGCGAGGCGTACGTCGCCCCTGTGACGAGACGGATCGAGACGGACACGGGGTTCCGGATCGACGACGCGCGGCTCGACTTCTACGGCGAGTGCGCCGCGTGCGCCGCGGGGCAGAGCGCCTAGCCGGCGGTGGCCGCGACCCGTTGCGGCGCGACCGATGCCGACCCATCGGGCGTCCGGTCGGCATAGCCGTCGGGGTGGGACTCTCGCCACGCCCAGGCATCGGCCAGCATGTGCTCGAGGGTCGAGTGCAGCGGCTGCCAGCCGAGCTCGCGGCGGGCCCTTCGCGAGCTTGCGACGAGCACCGGCGGGTCGCCGACGCGACGCTTGACCGGCCGCGCCGGGATGCCGCGCCCGGTGACGCGGCGGGCCGCCTCGACGACCTCGCGGACGCTGAAGCCGGCCGCCGACCCGAGGTTGTAGACCTCCAACGACGCGTCGGCCTCGCCGGTCGCTTCGAGCGCGAGCAGGTGGGCGTTCGCGAGGTCGCGGACATGGATGAAGTCCCGGATGCACGTCCCGTCCGGTGTCGGGTAGTCCTGCCCGAAGATCTGGACATGGGTCGCCTCGCCCGCGGCGACTCGGAGCACGAGCGGCATCAGGTGGGTCTCCGGATCGTGGTCCTCGCCGTTGCGCTCGGTTGCGCCGGCAACGTTGAAGTACCGCAGGCTGATGGCGCGGAAGTCGTGCGCCGCGCAGAACCAGCGCATCGCCCCCTCGAACGCGAGCTTCGTCTCGCCGTAGGGGTTGATCGGCTGGGTGCGATCGGCCTCGGCGATCGGCACGCGTCGCGGCTCGCCGTAGACGGCGGCGGTGGAGCTGTAGACCAGGCGGGTGACCCCGGTCGCCTGCATGGCCTCCAGCAGCGAGACGCCGGCGGCCACGTTGACCCGGTAGTAGAGGCCGGGATCGACCATCGACTCGCCGACCAGCGAGCGCGCGGCGCAATGGAGCACCGCGTCCACCCCATCGGCGAGGATCGTGCGCACGCGCGCCGAGTCGGCAATGTCGCCGATGACGAGCCTGGCCCCATCGGGAACGGCCGCGGAATGGCCGCTCGAGAGGTTGTCGTAGACGATGACCTCGTGGCCGGCCTCGACGAAGCGCTCGACGCTCGTCGCTCCAACGTATCCCGCACCCCCGACGGCAAGGATCTTCAATCGACCATCCTCGATCGCCCTACCCTGCCGCGGCCAGCGGCGCGGGGGTGGCCGTCGATCGGGCCAGCGACCGCGTCAGCATGGTCGATACGCGCGAGGCACCGGCCTCCATTGCCTCCACCAGCTGGTCCGCGGTACGGAATCGACCGGCCGCCTTGACCCCCAGGCGAGGCCCGATGCTGTCGCGCAGGAGTCGAGTGCGGGCCACGCTCGCCGAGGCCGACGCATTCCCGCCGCTCGTCACGACGTAGTCGGCGCCGGCTCGCTCGGCCAGGTGGCATGCCTTGCGCACGAGCTCCTCGCTGAGCGGCGCCGGCTCCACGATCACCCCCGCCGACGCGAGTGCCGAGTGCGCCATGTCCACGACGGCGAGCATGTCGTTGAATACGGTCTCCTCGTCGCCGGACGCGAGCGCGCCGCCGTTGAGGACGAAGTCGATCTGCGTGGCTCCCTGCTCGAGTGCCCGCGACGCCTCGAACGCCTTCACGCTGAGGAGCTGGCTCCCGTGCGGGAAGCCGATGACGGTTCCGAGCGCGATGTGGGTCCGGCCGAGGCGCCGCTTCGCGGCCTTGACGAGCCACGGATTGACGGTCAGGGCGTCGAGCTCGTACTCGCGGACGAGGATCACGGCCGCGTCGAGATCGGCGATCGAGGCATTGGGCTGGGTCACCCGGTGCTCGAGCCGCAGGGCACGACGCACGCTGGCGGTCATCGGAGCGTGATCCCTCCGGTCGGACACGGACACTGATGAAGGCATTCCGGACATGAGTCCGGACCGCCGATTGTAGCAGCGTCCTTCTCCGATCCAGCCATCGGGGCCAGTTCGCGGGCCGACCGGCGGTGCGAGCTGTCACCGCCCCCGCGCAAGGTCGAGGAGGATGGACCGCTCGTTGCGGCTCGGATCCTCGAGCACGAGCTCGGTGAGGTGGTCGAGCAGCGCTCCGAGCTCCGGCCCCGGGGCCATGCCCAGCTCGCGCTGAAGGTCGTCGCCATCGATCGCCAGTCGCCGATCCACCAGCAGCGCGGGCTGGCGCTCGAGCTGCTCGGCAATCCGCGCCTCGAGCTCGACCTGGTTCGCTTCCCCGAGGGGCCCGACGCCCGACGCTGCGTTGTCGGCGCGACGGAGCGCGAAGAGCAGCTCACGGTCCACCCCGGAGAGGCGCCGGATGAAGCGGCGAACGGCCGCATCGGTCCAGGTGCTGTCGTACGCGTACATGTGCTGTCGAATCGCGCCGACGATCCGATCGGACCTCGCCCGGGCGATCCGCAGTCGGCGCAGGACGCCCTCGGCAAGATCGGCGCCGACATCCTCGTGGCCGATGAAGTGGCCGCCGCTGAGCGTCGTCGCCTTGCCCAGGTCGTGTAGCAGCGCGGCGAGGCGCAGGTCGGGATCGTCGGGCGCAGCGGCGTCGACCGCACGCAGCGTGTGGTCGAGCGCGTCACCCGGGATGGCCTTCGATTGCGGAACGCCGCGCAGCGCGGCGAGCTCCGGGAGCACGACGCGCAGGAGCCCAAGGCGCTCGAGCATGCCGACGGCCCGCGAAGGGAGCGGGTGGGCCAGGATCCGCAGCAGCTCGTCGCGGATCCGCTCTCCGGACACGGAGGCAGCGCTGTCGGCCAGCGCGATGATGGCGGCCTCGGTGGCCGGGTCGATCGTCATCCCGTCGCGAGCGGCCAGCCGGGCGGCCCTGACGAGCCTGAGGGCATCCTCGCCGAACCGCTCGCGCGGGTCGCCGACGGTCCGCAGCACCCCGTCGGCGAGGTCGCGCTCGCCCTCGAACGGATCGATCAGCCGGCCCCGACCGGCTTCAAGGTCGCCGGGCATCCATGCCATGGCATTGATCGTGAAGTCGCGGCGTGCCAGGTCGTCGGCGAGCGATGCGCCGAAGCGCACCTCGTCGGGCCGTCGCCCGTCCCGGTACTTCCCTTCGGTTCGATACGACGTCACCTCGACCGGTGGTGGGCCGAGGAGGGTCACCGTGCCGAACCGGTTCTCCCACGTGGCACCCGGCAGCAGGTCGACGATCTGCTGCGGCAGCGCCGAGGTGGCGGCGTCCCAGTCGGCGCCGGGCCGGCCGAGCAGGTGGTCTCGCACGCACCCGCCGACGAGGACGGCCTCGTGGCCGGCTCCACGCAGCGTGGCAAGGACGTCCAGCACCGAGCGCGGGAGGTCGGCGATCGTGATCTCGCGGCCGGGCTCCACCGCGGCGCCCTCAGCCGGCGGGACGAGACGGAGTGATCGGCTCCAGGAAGAGGTAGGTGCGCCACCCGTCGTTTCGATCGTCGGTGAGATACGTGCCGAACAGGTAGCGCAGGTCGGCGCGCGGGGCCCTGGGCTCTCGCATGAGGCGCATGCGCGCCTCGGCCACCGTCTTGCCGCCCTTCCGGTGGTTGCAGGCGCGGCATGCCGCGACCAGGTTCTCCCACTCGTGCCGACCGCCCCGATGCTTCGGCGTGACGTGATCGATGGTGAGGTCGCGGCTCGACTTCCCGCAGTACTGGCACGTGTGCCGGTCGCGGCTGAACACCTCGCGCCGACTTAGCCGTACGCGTGGCTGCGGGCGCTTCACGTGGTACTGGAGGCGGATCACCGACGGCGCCGGGATCTCGATCGTTGGCGTGTGGATGACCTGGTGGTTGTTGGCCAGGAGCTCGGCCTTGGCCGCGCCGAGCAGCCGGAAGGCGCGCCTGATGTCGCAGACGTTGAGCGGTTCGTAATTTTGGTTGAGCACCAGCACAGCGGCGTTGATCATCGAACCGATACCTTCCTGTGGCCGATGATACAAGGATGCGCTCCTTTGCCTGGTCCGGGCCCTGGGTGCGACGGCGGGCTGAGGCCGGGGCGGCGCGCGGGCAACTCCCGCGAGCCGTCCGGATCTTCACCGGGTGACTCCTACGATCCGATGAAGGGCACGAAGCGTCCGTACCTTCACCGAGTGACCGTGAGCGCTCCGAATTGACCGCTCGGACGCGTCGACCCCTCGTAAGGCTCACCCCATGAAGATCTGGCACCGTGGCGATCCACGTGATGGCCCGCTCTGGCTCCGGGACGGAGCTGCGGCTGGCACGAGAGTAGAATGCGAGGCTGAAATCAAGGCGGGCGTCGCGCGCCCGAATCGGTCTCGATGCAGGAACGACGAATGACCACGATCGAACGATCAACCTGGGCCACGAAGGTCGGGCTCGCCCGCATGCTCGCGGGTGGCGTGATCATGGACGTCGTGACCGCCGAGCACGCGAGGATCGCGGAAGAGGCCGGCGCCGTGGCGGTGATGGCGCTCGAGCGCGTGCCGTCGGACATCCGCAAGTTCGGTGGCGTGGCGCGCATGAGCGATCCCAAGCTGATCACCGAAATCAAGGAGGCCGTCAGCATCCCGGTCATGGCCAAGTGCCGCATCGGCCACTTCGCCGAGGCCCAGGTGCTCGAGTCGCTCGAGGTCGACTACATCGACGAATCGGAGGTCCTCACGCCCGCGGACGAGGAGCATCACATCGACAAGCACGGGTTCAAAGTGCCGTTCGTATGCGGCTGCCGCGACCTGGGTGAGGCGCTGCGCCGCATCGGCGAGGGTGCGGCCATGATCCGGACCAAGGGCGAAGCGGGGACCGGCGACATCGTCGAGGCGGTCCGCCACATGCGCTCGGTCCAGTCAGGGATCCGCCGGCTGGCGAACATGCGGGGCGACGAGCTGTTCGCGGCGGCCAAGGAGCTGCGCGCCCCGTACGAGGTCGTGAAGCAGACTGCCGAGCTTGGCGCCCTCCCGGTTCCCAACTTCTCCGCCGGCGGCGTCGCCACACCCGCCGATGCGTCGCTCATGCGCCAACTCGGCGCCGAGGCGGTCTTCGTCGGCTCGGGCATCTTCAAGAGCGAGGACCCCGAGCGCTACGCGAAGGCCATCGTTCGCGCCACGACGCACTTCGACAACCCGGATATCGTGACCGAGGTGAGCACCGGCCTCGGCGCGCCGATGCTCGGCATCAGCTCGGGCGAGATCCCTCCGGAGGAGCGCCTGGCCGTCCGGGGCTGGTAGGCGGATGGACACCACTCCCCGCCGTCCGAGGATCGGCGTGCTCGCCCTGCAGGGCGCAGTGCGCGAGCACGTCACCGCCATCACCGAGATCGGGGCCGATGCGGTCGAGGTGCGCCTGCCGCGCGACCTCGTCGACCTGGATGCCCTGATCCTGCCCGGCGGTGAGTCGACCACGATGCGCAAGCTCATCGACGAGTACGGCCTGCGCGATCCCATCGCGGCCATGGCTCGTGGCGGCGCTCCCATGCTCGGCACGTGCGCCGGGATGATCCTGCTGGCCGATCGCATCGCCGACGGTGACACGCCCGTGTTCGCCGCCATCGACATCGAGGTGCATCGGAACGGCTACGGCAGGCAGCTCGACTCGTTCGAGGCCGACCTGGATGCGCCAAGCCTCGGGGACGAGGTCATGCACGGGGTCTTCATCCGCGCCCCCGTCGTCACCGACGTCGGCCCGGGCGCCGAGGTGCTGGCCCGGGACCCCGATGGGCGGCCGGTCGCGATCCGCCAGGGTCGGGTCCTGGCCACCGCCTTCCATCCCGAGCTGACGCCCGACCGTCGGATCCACCGGCTGCTCCTGGAGATGATCAGGGAGCCGGTGAGCCGGCGAACCTGATGGAGTCGGAGCGCTCGATTCGCGGTGCCAGGCTCACCGATCGGCAGGCGCTTGCCGACCTGTCGCGAAGCGTCCATGCGGCGGCCGACGCGCATCGCCGCAGCCTCGGGGTGCCTGCGCCTTCCAGCGAGTCGTCGCACTTCAGCCTCTCGGCGCTGATCCCCTCGTGGATCCCGCTCCGAGCGCCATCGGTCCATCTCGTGGCCGAAGTTGACGGTGAGCTCGTCGGGTCCTGCCGGGCCATCGAGGAGCCGCATCGCGACGACTGGGTCATCACCGAGCTCGACGCGGCCGATGGCCCCATGGCCGGTGAGGTGCGCTGGTCGCTCCTCGGGGCGCTGATCGAGGAGGGAACCAAGCACGACGTCGGACGCATCCATGCGGCGTGCGCGGACGTTCGGGAGAACCTCGAGCTGTTCGGCCAGGCCGGGTTCGCGGCCTATGCGCAGGAGGAGATCTGGTGGCGCGCCCCCGAAACGGTCCGCGAGGGGCGGGGCTGGCTGCGCTCGCTGGTCTCCCGTGAAGGTCGCGCTGCGCAGGATGGCGCCGCCGCCGATGGCCCGCGGCTCCAGCCGGCCGGCGCCCCGGATGCGTGGCACCTGTTCGACCTCTGGAGCCACGCCACCCCGCCGGCCATCGCGCGAATCGAGGCGTACAACGCGTCCGACTGGGAGAGCGTTGGCAACGAGGCGATCGTGCCGCGCTCGGCGCTGAACCCGATCCTCCATTTCGGCGAGGTGAACGCCTGGCTGCTGCCGTGGGAGCAGCGCGCCGGTGGGTTCGCCCAGCACGGGACGTGCCGCGGTGGCCCGCACTACCTGCGCTTCCTGATCCGTGACGGACTGGACGGTGGGGCATTCCTGCGCACTGTGCTGGCCCGCATGGGCCCGGAGGCCGTCGGCGCGGGCATCCTCGCTCCGGTGCGAACATACGAGTCGACCGGGGCCCACGCGGCCGAGGCCGTTGGCTTCGACCCCCTCGGCCGTGTCACGATGCTCGTGCGCGAGGTCCGCGCACAGGTTCGGCAGCCGGCGATGGTGCCGGTCACGACCCGATGACCGCTGGGGAGGTGAACGAGAACGTGGAGCGGCGAGAGACGACGGACGACCTCGATGCCCTCATGCAGGCGCTCCCGCCGGAGATCGTGGCGCGCCTGGCCGAGCTCGCCAACCGGACCGACTTGCTCGAGGTCGTCATGGATCTCGGTCGGCGCCCGGAGGCCCGCTTCACGACGGGCGAGGAGGACCTCCTCGACCGCGAGGTGACCGAGGCCGACATCGGCTACGTGATCGATCACATCGGCGCGTTCGGCGACGACAACCGGGCCGGAATCGAGCGGACGCTCCACCGCATCAGCGCGATCCGCAACCGCTCGGGCAAGGTCGTTGGGCTCACCTGCCGCATCGGCCGCGCCGTGTTCGGCACCATCGACATCATCCGCGACATGATCGAGGGAGGGCAGTCGGTCCTCCTGCTCGGACGGCCGGGGGTGGGCAAGACGACCATGCTGCGCGAGGTCGCTCGCGTCCTGGCCGATGACCTCGGCAAGCGGGTGATCGTGGTCGACACGAGTAACGAGATCGCCGGCGACGGGGACATCCCGCATCCGGGCATCGGCGACGCGCGACGCATGCAGGTGCGCACGCCGACCGAGCAGCACTCGGTGATGATCGAGGCGGTCGAGAACCACATGCCCGAAGTGATCGTCATCGACGAGATCGGGACCGAGCTCGAGGCCGGCGCCGCGCGGACGATCGCCGAGCGGGGCGTGCAGCTGGTCGGCACGGCCCACGGCAACACGCTTGACAACCTGATGCTCAACCCGACGCTGTCCGACCTCGTCGGCGGGATCGCGCCCGTGACGCTCGGCGACGAGGAAGCACGCCGCCGCGGCACGCAGAAGACGGTCCTGGAGCGCAAGGCCCCGCCCACGTTCGACGTCCTCGTCGAGATCGTCGAGCGGGACAGCGTCATCGTGCATCGCAGCGTCGCGGAGACGGTCGACGCCATCCTGCGCGGCCACATGGTTCCGCCGGAGGCCCGCTACCGCGATGAGAACGGCGGCCTGCGGGCGATGACGAAGTACGACTACCGCCTGAGCGAGGCGGCGTCCGGGCCGTCTCCGTTCGCACCCCTCGAGCCGACCGGGGGCTTCGGCGCATACAGCCGCGGGGGTCGAGGCGGGCGATATGAGCGAGGCCTGCGGCCCCTGCCCGGCGGCGGGAACGGCGGGAGCGGCGGGAGCGGCGGCGGCGATCCCGCCCGACCGCGGTCGCTTCCCGGCGAGCGCATCTCGGGGCAATCGTCCTCGGGGAGCCAGGCCGGCGGCGAGGAACGCAACATGCGGCGTGAGCTCGAGCAGGCTCTCGCCGACATGGATTCCCGTGCGGTCGAGCGGCCCGTCGGCGCCGGCCGGCCGGGGGGCGACCGCGAGCATCGGCCGATGAGCGTCTTCGCGTTCGGCGTCAGCCGCAAGCGCCTCGAGCAGTCGGTGCGTGAGCTCGGTGTCCCGGTCAATGTGGCGCGCAGCCTCGACGACGCCGACGCGGTGGTCACCCTCCGCAACTATTACAAGCGCAAGCCTGCGGCCCTGCGCGACGCCGAGTCGAACGGGGTGCCGATCTACGTCCTCAAGTCGAACACGACGATCCAGATGGAGAACATGCTGGCGAGCCTGTTCGACCTCACGGCGGACCCACAGGAGGCGGCCCTGCGCGAGACGGCCGAGGCGATCGGGCTCGTCCAGGCGGCCGGAAGGCCAATCGAGCTGGCTCCCCAGAACGCGTACATTCGCCGGCTCCAGCATCAGATGGCCGAGCGCAACGCCCTCATGTCCCGGTCCCGCGGGTCGGAGCCGAATCGGCGCGTCGAGCTGATCCCGGAGGAGGGGGGCCGCTGGCAATGACGGGGCGCGCCGGTCGCATCACGGTGGCGGTCATCCTGGGGCTCGTGCTGCTGGCGCTCATCGCGACCAGCATCATCCCGCCGGCGTGAGCCGCGGGACCTTCATCACCCTCGAGGGTCCGGAGGGAAGCGGCAAGACGACCGCGGCGCGCCACCTGGCCGAGTGGCTGCGGTCGCGCAACGTCGCCACGGTGCTGACCCATGAGCCCGGCGGCACGCCGCTGGGAGAGGAGATCCGGCGTCTCGTGCTCCACGTGCGTGGCATGAGCGACGACCTCGACCCACGGGCCGATGCGCTGCTGTACGCCGCCGGACGCGCCCAGCATGTCGCGCGCGTGATCCGCCCGGCTATCGACCGGGGTGAGTGGGTGGTCTGCGCCCGGTACCTCGACTCGTCCCTCGCCTACCAGGGCGCGGGCTACGGAAACGATCCGATCGAGCTGCGTCGCCTCCAGGAGTTCGCCACGTTCGGGCTCGTGCCGGACCTCACGATCCTGCTGGACGTGCCCGTCGAGGTCGGCCTCGACCGCACCCGGCGCCGCCGCGAGTGGAATCGCTTCGAGAACACCGAGCAGGTCGCCTTCTTCGAGAACGTGCGGGCCGCCTACCTCGGCTTCGCGGCCGCGGAGCCTGATCGGTTCCGCATCGTCGACGGCTCCGTCTCGGTCGAAGAGGCCGACCGCGCCATCCGTGACGTCGTCGAGCCGATCCTGCCCTGAGCGCTCGGCCGGTGCGCGATAATCGACCGGCCTGTCGTCGTGCCCCGAACGGAAGGAGCCACCGCCGATGAAGCTCGTCACGGCCATCGTCCACGACGAGGACGCTGGAACCCTCGTGGACGCGCTGCTCGAGAAGGAGTACCGGGCGACCCGCTTCAACTCCTCGGGCGGCTTCCTGAAGCAGGGAAACGCCACGATCCTCGTCGGCGTCGAGGACGACCGGGTCGACGCCGTGCTCGAGATCATCAAGGCCAACTGCCACAGCCGGAAGCAGTTCGTGAACCCGATGCCGCCGATCATGGAGCCGGGCGAGTTCTACATGCCATACCCGGTGGAGGTCGAGGTCGGCGGCGCCACGGTCTTCGTGCAGCCGGTCGAGCGCTTCGAGCGACTGTAGCGAGGGGCCTCGTTGCCGTGAGCTCCGCAGGCGGGCAACCCGTGCACGGGTGGCTTGCGACCCTCGAGGCCGATGCGCCCGACGTGATCGCGTGCTGGCGCGTGATGGAGTGGAACCTCACCGGCCTCAAGGCCGTGCGCCGCGAGCTGCGAGCGCGTGTCGACAAGGGTGACGCGCCCCGCATCCTCGCCCAGCAGGAGGCCGTCGGCGACGCGCTCGAGCGGACGCTTCGCGCCATCCCGGAGCCGCTTCTCCGGGCGCCCGGCGGCGAGGAGGATTGGAACGTCGCCCAGGCCTTCGCTCACACCACGGCCGCTCGGAGGTTCCTCCCTACCTGGGCAGCCCTCGACGCCGGCGCCACGTGGCCGGCCGATCACCCGCCGGTGGTCACCCCATCGGTCCCCGGCCCGCCGGACGCGACGCGCGAGCAGCTGCAGGCCTATCTCGACAAGTCGCGCGCGGCCATCCGTGCGGCCGCCGCGGCGATCACGGGAAATGAGCTCCAGCGCTGCGGCATGCAGCACCCGCTGATCGGACACCTGCGCTGCGGAGAGTGGCTCCTCTTCAGTGGCATCCACGACTGCATGCACCTCGAGCAGCTTCATCGGCTGCTTGAGGCCGATGCGTCCGGGAGCCGGGATGCCTGAGCGGCCCGCGCCGCTCGTGCTGGTCGCGACCCCACCCGGCGGGCAACCCTTCGGCAGCCACGCGGCCGCAGCCGCCGACGGTCAACGCCTTCTCGCCTCGGAGCTGACCGGGCGGCTCGGGAGGCTCGGCGCGGCGGTGGCGCCGCTCCCGTCGGTGACCGCGCCGGGTGACGGGCCATTCCACTGGGGCCGTTGGTTCACCGGTGCGGCGCGGAGCGCGCTGGACGATGCCGGACATCTCGACGCGATCGGCTTCGCCGGCAGCGGTGCGCTCGCCCTTCTCTCCGATGATGACCTCGACGCGCTCCTCGCCCCGATCCCGGGCGAGGTCGTCGCCAACAACCGCTTCAGCGCGGACGCCTTCGTCGTCGCCGGCGATCTGTCCCGGGCTCTCGACGTCCTCGAGGAATGCCAGACCGACAACGCCGCTCCCCGCCGCCTGGACGAGGCCGGTTTCGCCTGGCGCGACCTCGGCGACGCGCCGTGGGCTCGATTCGATGTCGACACCACCGGGGACCTTGCCCTGCTCCGGCTCGCCACGCGGCTCGAGGGCAACCGTCCGCTCGACCGATCGGTGCTCGGATTCCTGGAGATGACGCGCCTGCCGGGCGACCGCCCGCTCGAGGTCCCGTATCTCGGCCAGCTCGGCGAGGTGGTGCGTTCGCGCACCGGCGAGCTCGTGGTGGCGGGCCGCGTCCCGGGGTCGACATGGCGGGAGCTCGAGCTCCAGACCGCGTGCCGCGTCCGCGGCATCATCGAGGAGCGCGGGATGCGCTCCGCGCGCGACCCCGAGTCCCCGCCGCGTTCGATCCTGGCCTCGTTCATGGCGCGAACGTCCCCGTCCGACCTTGTCGACGAGCTCGCTCGGTTGGGGGACGCCGTGGTCCTCGACACCCGGGTGCTGATGGCGGCCGTGGCCGGCACGTCGGATGCCGGCGGATGGCCGCCGGCGGAGGAGCGCTTCGCGTCCGACTTCGGCGACGCCTCCCTGGTCTCCACCCCTTGGCTGCGCGAGCTGGTCGATGCCGCCACGGCGGCGTCGGTGCCGTTCGCGCTCGGCGCTCATGGGCTCATCGGCGACGGCCTGCGCCTGATCGTGGCGGCCGCCTGGCAGGGACGGTGAGTGGCGGATCGGACCGTGGTCGCGGCCTGAGCCACGTCACCTCCCCTGCTAGACTTGATCTGCCCGACGCGTGACGAACGCAGCGAGCAGAAACGCGACGGATCAACGGGCCGCATCGGCCCGACCAACGGCAACAGCACCGCGTGGGTGCAACCGGAGTGGAGATGGATCACACCGGACTGCTCTACGTCCTCGGATTCGGGTTCGCCGCCACGCTCTTCGTGTTCGGCACGATTGCCTTTTCGTGGCTGATCACGCATCGGCGCAGGCGCCCGCAGAAGGGTCTGCCGTATGAGTCGGGCGTCGACACGATCGGCGACACGTGGAGCCGATTCGGCCTGGCCTTCTACCTGTACGCGCTGCTCTTCGTGGCTTTCGACGTCGAGATCATCTTCGTCTACCTGTGGGCCATCACCGTCCGGGCGCTCGAGTTCCAGGGAATCATTCTCATCGGGATCTTCCTGGCGATCCTCATGTTCGGCGAGCTGTATGCCTGGAAGAAGGGGGATCTGAAGTGGCAATGAAGCCGACCGGCCGCCCTCGCCGCACGACCAAAACCGCCGCGGCCGAGGAGCCCAAGGTGCCGGCCACGACGGCGGCAAGCCTCGCGACCACCGAGCAGGCAGCCCCGATCATCATTCCTGACGCGGCGGGCGGCGACGAGCTGCTCCTCCCGTTCAACATGGAGGAGCACCCGCAGGGCGGCTTCCACGGCCTGCTCGAGGTGATCCCGACCAAGGCCGATTACATCCTCGACCTCATCCGCGCCAACTCGCTCTGGCCGCTCCTGTCCGGCCTCTCCTGCTGCGCGATCGAGATGATGAGCACCGCCACCAGCGTCAACGACATCGATCGGTTCGGCATGTTTCCGTTCCGCGCCAGCCCGCGCCAGGCCGACGTCCTCATCGTTGCGGGCACGCTGACGACGAAGATGGCCGGGCCGCTGGTGCGGCTCTGGGAGCAGATGCCCGAGCCGAAGTGGGTCGTCGCCATGGGCACCTGCACGACCTCCGGCGGCCGGTTCAAGCGCTCGTACTCGGTGGTCCAGGGCGTCGACCGCGTGATGCCGGTTGACGTCTACGTGCCGGGGTGTCCACCGCGCCCCGAGGGCCTCATCTACGGCATGCTCAAGCTGCACGAGCTCGTCAAGCAGCGACGCGGCGAGTGGGCCACCTTCGTCGACCGCGGGCCGCAGCGGATGCGCTGGGAAGGAGACGTCCGCTGAGCGCCCCCGTCGCAGCCGGGACGCTCGTCCGCCTCCTCACCGAGCGTCTCGGGCCCGACCTCGAGCAGCTGTGGACCGACGAGGACACGGTTGAGTTCTCGCTCCCCGCGGCGCGCGCCCTCGAGGTCCTCACGCTCCTGCGAAACGAGCCCGACTTCGCGTTCTTCCTGCTCGCGGACGCGGCGGCGGTCGACTATGGAGTCGACGCGCATTTCGAAGTCGTCTACCACCTCTTCAGCTGGCGGCACCCCGCATGGCTGCGCGTTCGTGCGCGCGTCGATCGCGCCGACCCGCGCATCGCCTCGGTGACCGGGCTGTGGGAGGGCGCGATGTTCCATGAGCGCGAGATGTACGACATGATGGGGATCGTGTTCGAGGGGAACCGCGACCTGCGACGGATCTACATGTCGCCCGACTACCGGTCGTTCCCACAGCGCAAGGACTTCCTGCTTCCCGACGATGCCGCCGACTCGCCGGCCGCGGGCGTGAACCCCCTCGAGCGGCCCGAGACCTGGGACCTTGCCCGCTTCCGCGATGCGCCGGCCGTCCCGGACCTGACCCTCGGCCGAGGCGCTGGCGAGGCGCCCGCGCGGATCGAGGGTGGCGAGGACCCCGCGGATCCGAGCCGACCGCTGTGACGAAGGTCGATCCGGAGACCCGGATTCCCGACCCGATCGAGCTCGACCGGGCCGAGGAGGAGCGCCTGCGCGCCGCCGCGGGACTCGGTCCCGAGCCGAGCTTCGACCGCGAGTACGCCGGCTTCGAGTCGGTCGGGATCCCGGACCGACCCCCGCAGACCGAGCGTGAGGCGGATGTCTACAGCCTCAACGAAGGCGAGATGCTCATCAACTTCGGCCCGCAGCACCCATCGACGCACGGGGTCATGCGGCTCGTGGTCAAGGTGCGTGGCGAGGTCATCGTCGACATCGACCCCGTGCTCGGATACCTCCACCGCGGGATCGAGAAGCTGTGCGAGAACGCGACGTACACCACCGTGCTCACCTACGTCGACCCGATGGACTACCTCTCCACGATGCACAACGAGCACGCGCCGGCGATCGCGTTCGAGAAGCTCTATGGAGTGAAGGCGCCTCCGCGCGCCGAATACATCCGCGCGCTCGTTGTGGAGCTGAACCGGATCTTCAGCCACGGCTTGATGATGGGGTTCCTGGCGCTGGACATGGGCGGCCTCACGCCGATCCTCTACAGCTTCATCAACCGCGACGAGGTCGTCGACATGCTCTCGGCCATCAGCGGCCAGCGCATGCTCTTCAACTTCTTCCGCGTCGGTGGCGTGAACTGGGACACCAACGACGAGTTCCTCAGCCGGCTGGGAACGTGGCGCTCGCACGTTCTGGCGAACATCGAGATGAACGAGGCGATGATCACCGAGAACGAGATCTTCACGGCCCGCACGAAGGGGATGGGCGTGCTGACCGGCGACCAGGCGATCTCACTCGGCGTGACCGGCCCGAACCTGCGCGCTTCCGGGGTCCCGTTCGACGTGCGCAAGGCGCACCCGTACTCGATCTACCACGACCTCGAGTTCGACGTGATCACCCAGGAGACCGGCGACTCGTACGCGCGCTACCTCCAGCGCATCGCCGAGATCAAGCAGAGCATCCACCTCATCGACCAGATCATCGACAAGATGCCCCACGGCCCGGTCCAGGCCCAGGTGCCAGGCATCATCCGGCCCAAGCCGGGGCGGGCCTACGGCGCGGTCGAGTCGCCGCGCGGCCTGTACAGCGTGTACGCCATCAGTGATGGCGGGCCCAACCCGTATCGGTTCCGGATGCGCGACCCGAGCTTCATCAGCCTCCAGGCGCTCCCGAAGATCATGCCCGGCCGCCTCATCGCCGATACGATGGCCGTGATGGCGAGCTTCGACCCGGTCATGGGCGGCGTGGACAAGTAACCGATGGATTGGGAGCTGCTGCTCGGCCTCGGCCGATTCGTCCTGGCGACCACGCTGCTGCTGCTGCTCACCGTGCCGACCGCCTTCATCATCATCCAGATGGAGATGAAGATCATCGCGCAGCTGGCGCTGCGGTTCGGGCCCAACCGGATTGGCCCGAAGGGGATGTTCCAGAGCACGATCCACGGGTTCAAGGTGCTCGCCAAGGAGGACACCGTTCCCGACCAGGCCGACCGCGGGACGTTCACCCTGGCACCGTGGATGGTCTACATGGCCGCGGCCATGAGCATGCTCGTCATTCCGTTCGCGCCGGGCGCCATCGCCTCGGACATGAACATCGGCATCGTCTACTTCTTCGCCGTCCTCGGCCTCTCGGTGGTCGGGCTGCTCGTGGCGGGATGGGCCAGCTACAACAAGTACTCGCTGCTCGGAGGGCTGCGCAGCGCCGCCCAGATGGTCAGCTACGAGATTCCGCTGACCCTCTCGATCGTCGGGGCGGTGGTCCTTGCCGGGACGCTCAGCTTCAGTGAGCTCATCACCTGGCAGCAGGACCACGGCTGGCTCTTCGTCTGGCAGCCGGTCGGCGTGGTCATCTTCTACATCGCCAGCCTGGCGGAGATCAACCGGACCCCGTTCGACATGGTCGAGGCCGACTCGGAGCTGGTGGCCGGGCCGTTCACGGAGTACTCGGGCATGCGCTTCGGATTCTTCTTCTTCGCCGAGTACGTCGCCCTCTTCATCATGAGCGGCATCCTCATCAGCCTCTTCTTCGGTGGCTGGCTCGCTCCGTGGCCCTTCCCGGCGCAGCTCGACGGCTTCTGGGGGACCCTGTACGGCGCCTTCTGGTTCTTCCTCAAGACCTACATCTTCGTGGCCATTGCCGTCTGGATGCGCGGGACGCTGCCCCGCGTGCGCGTCGACCAGCTCATGGGCATGGCCTGGAAGGTCCTCCTGCCGCTGGCGCTGGTGAACCTCTTCGTGACGGCCATCGCGGTCGTGGTGCTGGACCTGTGAGCTTTCCCGGCAGCGGCATCGCCAAGGGCATGGCGACCACGTTCCGCAACTTCTTTGCGCCGAAGGTGACGCGCCAGTACCCCGAGGAGCGGCCGCAGATGCCCGAGCGCTGGCGCGGCCGCCTGGATCTCATCTACGACCCGTTCGGCGAGCACAAGTGCGAGGTCTGCTTCCAATGCGCGCAGGTCTGCCCGGTCGAGGCCATCGACATGAGCGGCTTCGACGCCCAGGGCACGCGGATCCGGTACGGGATGCCGGAGATCTACGACGAGCGCAAGGACCCCAACGCGTACCGCCGCGCCGGGGAGCCGGCCAGGCCGATGCGGAACCCGGCCCGCTGGGACGAGGCGGTCGACACGGCCATCGTCGACGAGACGATCGATGGCTTCGGCGGTCGTCCCGAGGCGCTCGTGGCGGTGTTCCGCGCCGTCGAGGAGCGGTACGGCTACCTCCCCGAGCAGGCCTTGCGGCGCATCAGCGACCGGATGAGCATTCACTGGGCCCAGGTCTTCGGCGCGGCCGGCCTCGGCGGCTTCCGCCTCCTGCCGGCCGTCGGCCATGTCGTGACCGTGTGCAACTGCGCCGCCTGCCGCTTCGCCGGCGGGCCCGAGATCCTCGACGCCGTCTCCGATGAGCTCGGCATCGGCGTCGGCGAGGAGACCGCCGACGGCGCGTTCAGCCTCACTGTGGCACCGGACGTCGGTGCCGGCGCGATCGCGCCGGCCATCCGGATCGACACGCTCGTCTACGGTCCGGTCACACCCGAAGCGGCGCGACACCTTGTCCAGGAGCGGGCCGCGTCGAGCAGCCGGGCCACCCCGGCCGGCGCAACGAGCTGATGGCCAACGCCATCTCGCCGCAGATCCGGATCCTCACCGGCGGTGAGCGACGCGTCCTGACCGACGTGGGGCGGGTCGACCCCACCAGCCTGGCGAGCTATCGCGAGCACGGCGGCTACGGCGGTCTCGAGCGCGCGGTGACGAAGCTGTCCGCCGACGAGGTCATCGGCGAGATCGAGACGGCGGGCCTGCGCGGCCGCGGCGGCTCGGGCTATCCGACCGCGAACAAGTGGCGTGTGGCCCGCGCCGCCGAAGGCGACCGCAGGATCGTGGTGGCCAACGTCATGGGTGCCGATCCCAGCGCCCTCGGCGACCGGGCACTGGTCGAGGGCAATCCGCACCTCGTGGTCGAGGGGCTCCTGGTGGCGGCCTATGCGATCGGCGCGGCGGAGGCGATCATCGCCGTTCGCCGCGACTGGACCGTCGCGATCGAGCGGCTGCGGACCGCCGTACAGGAGGCAACCGAGGCACACCTTGCGGGCTACCTCGTGCTCGGCACCGACACGAGCATCCAGCTCAGCCTGTGGGAAGGTTCCGGGGCGTACGTCGCCGGTGAGGAGACCGCCCTGCTCAACGCCCTGGCCGGAGACCGCGGCATGCCCGCCATCCGGCCGCCGTACCCGGCCAGCGAGGGGCTGTGGGGCACGCCCACGGTCGTGCAGAACGCCGAGACGCTCGCACACGTGGCGTGGATCGCCTCCCACTCGGCGGAGGCGTTCGCCTCGGCCGGCACGGAACGCAGCCGAGGCACGAAGCTCGTCACGATCATGGGCCGCGTCGCCGAGCCCGGCCTCGTGGAGGTGCCGCTGGGAATCTCGATCCTCGACCTGCTCGAAACGGCGGGCGGGGCACTTGGCGCGCCGAAGGCGGTGTTCGTGGGCGGACCGGGCGGCGGCGCGATCGACGTGGGCTCGTTCACGACGGCGTACGACTTTGAGCCGCTCACCGCCGCGGGCGCCGTCATCGGCTCCGGCTCGGTGCTGGTGGCCGACACGTCGACCTGCATGGTCGACGCCGCTCGCTTCTTCGTCGACTTCAGCGCCCGGGAGGCATGCGGCAAAGCGGTTCCTTGCCGGATCGGCACCCAGCGCCTGGTCGAGGCGCTCGATCGCATCCTGGCCGCGACCCCGCGACCGAACGACATCACGCTGCTGCGCGAGCTGTCGCGCAAGATGAGCGACACGGCCCTGTGCAAGCTCGAGCGCCTGGCGCCGAACCCGATCCTCACGACGCTCGATCGGTTCGGCGAGGAATATCGGGCGCATGCCGAGCGCGGCGTCTGCCTGGCGGGCTCATGCCGGACGTCAGAGGTGCCGCCGCTCGCCACCCCGCTGGCCGGGCTAGAGTAGAGCCGATGACCTTCGAGAGCGCGAACGGCAATGGCGCGGGCAACGGCAAGCTCCACGACTACACGCCGCTGTGGCCGATGGTCCCCGGCACCCGCAAGATCGCCGTCACGATCAATGGCACCCAGGTGGAAGCCGAGGAGGGCCAGACCATCCTCCAGGCCTGCCGAGTGCTCGGCATCGAGGTCCCGACCCTGTGCTACGAGCCGAAGCTCGCCCCATACGGCGCCTGCCGCATCTGTGCGGTCGAGGTCGAAGGTCGCGACGACACCCCGATCAGCTGCGGCACGCAGATCGAAGAGGGGATGGTCATCACCACCCACTCGGATCGCGTCGTGGAGAACCGGCGGATGGTCCTGGAGCTGATCTTCAGCGACCACGACGCCTACTGCCTGCCGCCGTGCCAGTTC
The DNA here is from genome assembly GCA_036560105.1 of Candidatus Limnocylindria bacterium. Taxonomy (GTDB): domain Bacteria; phylum Chloroflexota; class Limnocylindria; order QHBO01; family QHBO01; genus JACDBZ01. Next base: position 26,371 of record DATBRU010000037.1, read on the forward strand.
AAGTGCCCGACCCGTGTCGACATCCCCGGCTACCTGAAGCAGAACACCCTCGGCAACTGGGAGGAGGCGACACGCATCCTCAAGCGCTCGCTCCCGTTCCCGGCGATCCTCGGCCGCGTCTGCCCG
>DATBRU010000038.1:0-14921 GCA_036560105.1 Candidatus Limnocylindria bacterium
CGGTGCCTTCACCCACGGGGGGCATGGATACGCGTCGCCCGATCAGGCTCGTGCCGCCGCCGCCGACGAGATCGAGGTCCTCGCCACGGCCGGACAGGCCCTGGCGGCCGCTGGCTTCGAGGTCGAGGTCCTCAGCGCCGGTTCGACGCCCACCGCGCTCCTGTCAGCGTCCGGAGGCGTGACTGAGGAGCGACCCGGGACCTACGTGTTCGGGGATCGGCTCCAGCAGGCGCTGGGCAGCGCGACCGATGATTCCATCGGCCTGGTCGTGGCGACGACCATCGTGAGCGCTTCGGCCCGCTCGGTGGTGATCGATGCGGGGGCCAAGGTGCTGGCTCGCGAGCCATCGGCGCTGCTCGAGGGCCTGGCCGCGATTCCCGAGCTCGGCGGAGCCACGGTCGACCGCGCCTACGACTATCACGGCGTCGTCTCGCTGCCCGATGGCGTTCCCGCACCGGCGGTCGGCTCGATCGTGGCCGTCGTCCCGAACCACGTGTGTCCCGTCGTCAACCTCGTCGACGAGCTGGTCGTCACGCGCGGCGGCGCGGTGTTCGACCGATGGCCCGTCGACGCTCGGGGCAGGAACGGCTGACGCGACGGCGCTGATCTTCCTCAGGTCGTCGCCGGTCCCTCGCCAGGGTCCGCCGGCGGCGCATCGCGCTCGACCACGATGGTGCACCGGGCCAGGAGCGCCGCGGCCGCACCGATCGCGGCGAAGACCGGCAGCAATGCCGCCCCGATGAGGCCGATGGTGAGCGGGACCTCGAGCATCGTCCTGCCCTCCTCGTTCTTGATGATCAGGCGTCGGATGTTGCCTTCGTTGATGAGCTCCTTGACCTTGTGGACGACCTCGTCGCCGTTGATCGTGAACTCCTGGGTTCGTTGCTCATCGCTCATGCGTCGAGGGTAACTCGTTCGACCTCCGATCGTTGACCGCGGCGCGATACTGGAGCCACTCGGGAGGGCGTCTTGCCACGGGCCACCGGCGTCCGAGCGCCGCGGCCGCGGGAGCTGAGCGTGAGCGGACGAAGACGTCGCGTCGCGGTCCTCGACGACGATCCGGCCTTCGGCGAGATGATGGCCGCCATCCTCGCGGACTCCGGATTCCGGACCCTGCGCCCCGATCTCGGGAAGATCGATCCGGTCGAGGCGACCGCGGCGACAGGCGCCGATCTCCTGGTGCTCGATCTGCTCGGGGTCGGACGGGCCGGTGGCATGGACGTGCTCCAGCAGATCCGAGCCGACGCGCGCCTGGCCCAGCTGCCCGTGCTCGTGTGCTCGGCCGACGTGATGCAGCTGCGTCAACATGCCGCCCGGCTGTCGGCGATGCCGCGGCTCGCCGTGCTCGAGAAGCCATTCGGGGTCGATGTCCTGCTCGGCACGATCGATGGGCTGTTGGAGGGTGGTCAGCGGTTCCCGCACGAAGGTGGGACGCCGAGCCACGAGGCCACCGCCACCCTCGAGGCCTTCCTTGGGCGCCTTGGACGCACCCTGCGCTGGGCCGTCGCCGACGCCTGGGTCCCGGATCGGCGGCCCGGACTGCTGCGGTGCGCCGGATCGTGGGTCGCGTCGATCCAGCTCGAGCCATTCGGCGACGTCAGCCGCCGGACCCGACTGCCGGTCGGCTCGGGACTGCCGGGCCGAACCTGGATGAGCCGCCGCGCCGCCTGGATCGAGGACCTCGCCACCGACATGAACTTTCCGCGACTCCCGGTGGCGCGGCGGGTGGGACTGGTATCGGCGGCCGCCGTTCCGGTCAGCGACCACAACGAGGTTGTCGGGGTGATCGCCGGGTACGACACGCGGTTGCGCAGGCCCGACGTGGCATCGCTCGATCGGCTGCGCCGTTTCGTCGCCGACGCCGGCCCGATGCTCCGCGACGCCGCCGGAACCAGGGCCGAGGACGCCTGACACTTCGCTCAGGGTCAGTGACGATCACGGAGCCCAAGACCGATGTCGAGGTTTCAGGAGCGAAACAGCGTGATAGACTCCGGCACCATGTTCCCAGCACCCTCGGAACGCCCGGCCATTGCAGCCGTCGCGCTGCTGGCAGAGCCCGTGCGGCGTCGGGTGTACGAGTGGGTCGTGGGCCAGCACCGCCAGGTCGGCCGCGCCGAAACCGCCAAGGCCCTGGGGATCACCCACCCCCTCGCGACGTTCCACCTTGACCGACTGGCGGAGGGCGGCCTCCTCGACGCGGCGTATCGACGGATCAACCAGCGACGCGGGCCGGGGGCCGGGCGGCCGGCGCGGGTCTACTGGCGCGCCGACGAGAACCTCAGCGTGAGCCTCCCCGAGCGTCGCTACGAGCTGGCGGCCCGCACGTTTGCCGAGGCGCTCGAGAGCACGCCGCGGGCTGCCGGCGCAGCGGAAGCGGCGGCGAGGGCTGCCGGAAGGCACCTCGTGGAAGCGCTACCCGATGCGGACAGGCGACGGGCCCCGGCGGTCCGGTTGCGGACCGCGCTTGAGACGAACGGCTACGAGCCGATCATCGAGCGGCCGGGAGGGACGATTCGTCTCCGGAATTGTCCGTTCGACGCGCTGGTCGTCGAACATCGCGAGCTGGTGTGCGGCGTGAACCTCGCCATGGCCGAAGGCCTGGTCGAGGCGATCGGCCCGAAGCTCCGCTACAGGCCGGTCTCCGACCCTCGGCCCGGATTCTGCTGCGTCGCATTCGAGCCGGTCATCGGCCCGGGCTGAGGGCCGGACAGGGCAGCGTCGATCTCCCTCGACGTTCGGGGGTTCACCGTGCGGCTGTCGGAGGGCGGTGACCGATGCATCTCTCAAGGATCACGGGAACACCGATATGCGCCGGGTATGGCCGACGTATCGGTCAGCACCGCGCACGAAGCCTGCATCGGCGCGGCCTTCGTGCTCACCGGTGACAGATGTGGCGATCAAACCCGACCTGGACGACTGCCCCGGCACGAATTGACCGATACACCGATCGCCAGCGGCCCCGCAACCCTTCACCATCTCGGCCCCGATCGAGGGTGTAGGCTAACGCCGCTTGATCGCCGACCCCGCGCGTACGAGGATTCGAGATGCGACCAGCCCGCGTGTTCCGCGCCGTTGCCATCGCCGGCCTGCTCACCGCTGCCCTTGCCGCCCCTGCGGCCGCCTTCGAGCTCAACGGAGGGTGCACTCTCGAGCTCGCATCGACCGATGCCGCCGGTGCGCCGCTCGACACCGCCAGCGGCGGACCGGACGGCGGAGTTGGCGGGACCGAGCAGGATCCGTTCCTCATCGATTGGGACGGCCAGGTCTCCTGGGTCGGCAGCTCCGGTGACCAGGTTTTCCTGAACCACTCGTGGAGCGTATCGGTCTTCAACGTCCCGACGCCGTTGATGGGCGGTGCCCCGAACGACGGTCAAGCGACGACCGCGGAGGGGTCGACCGGGGTGAGCGAGAACGCGCCGTTCAAGTTCACCGGCCTCTACAACGTCTCCGGCCAGATCAACGGCGATGGGGGCACGCATTGCGACGGGAGCGGCTGGTTCAAGCTCCAGGGCAACCCGCTCGAGACGATTCCGTTCTGGGTCGCGGTCGGCGTCGCCCTGATCGGCCTCGTGCTCATGATCTCCTCGCGCGGCTCGACGGTACCGGTCGCGGGCACGGCCGCGCCACCGCCGGCCGCGCCACCGCCGGCCGCGCCACCGCCTCCTACCGAACCGCCCCCTACCGAACCGCCACCCGCTGACCTGCCGACGGAGGACCAGCCATGACCATCCGCCATCCCGTCAGGGGACTGATCGGAGGCCTGATCTTCGGCTTCGGCCTGGCCTTCGTCCTCGTCTTCCTGAGCGTGGCCGTCCTCGGGACGTGGACCGTGATCGGATTCACCGTGGCCTTCGGGCTCATCGGCCTCGTCCTGTCCCTCGTCTGGCCGCCCAAGCAGGAGACGCCCAGCCAGTAGGCGCCTCGCGAAGACCACGCGCCGCTCGGCGGACCGAGCGGCGCGTTGTTGTGTCGGGCTCAGGCCGACGCCGGTGTCAGCGAGTCTCCGCCTTCATAGCCATCCCCCGGTGTGCCGGAGAGGAGCCATCGGCGCACCCAGGGTGAGGCCTCCTCGCCAAGGACCCGATCGGCACCGTAGTAGTTGCCGGCCCCGATGAGCCCGATGAACCCGGTCACCAGCGCATAGGCGAGGTGCTGGTTGACCACGCCGTAGGCGAAGTCCCAGGCGGCGATGAAGAAGAACAGCATCATCAGGGCTCCCATGGCTGCGCTGAACCGCGTGAGCAGGCCCAGGATGAGCCCGAAGCCGATGCCGATCTGACCCCACGGCACGAGAATGTTGATGACTGACATCGCGGTCTCGTTGCCCGCGAGGGCGACCCAGAAGTCCTGAGTCGGGTTGTAGACCGTTCCCTCGGCAACCTCGCCGGACACGAACGGCCAGCCGAGGCTGCCGCCGGTCCCGAACTCGAGGAAGCCCGCTGCCGAGAACGCCTCGGGGGCGAGGAGCTTCTCGAGCCCTGCCCACAGGAAGATGATCCCCACACCGATGCGCAGCACCGCAATCCCGATGCGATACGGCTCCTTGACGACCTTCATGTGAAACCTCCTCCTGATCCCGACCACCCCGCATCGGTGCCCATAGCCTAAGCCGCCCCTGCAACGAGGGAGGGTCCAAGAGGCCCATTCCGGGGGGCCATACCGCACGTCGTGCCAGCTCCCACTGGCGCATCGGCGGCAGATGCGCGACGCTGTCCGAGACACACGCGCATCACAGAGGAGCCTAACCATGATCGAGGACGTGACCGCATCGGCGACGAGTGAGGTGCGCGCGGAGGACCAGTCGGTCCAGGTCGACCGCAGTGCCGTTGGCGTCTTGCGCGCCAGGGACGTGAAGGTCGGCATGGCAGGCGTCGGCCTCGTCCTGGCCGATGGTGACGTCTCCGTCACCCAGGGCGGCGGCAAGGCATTCATCGCACGCGGCGACCTGCGCATCGAGCAGGGCGGCGGCGGCACGATCGTCGCGGGCGGCAACACGTCGATCAGCCAGGGCGGTGCCGGGACCCTCTTCTCCGCCGGCGCCGTGAGCGTCGAGCAGGGCGGGATCGTCGGCCTGGCGCTGACGCCGAAGCTCGTGATCCAGCCCGGCGGGAAGGTCATCCTCGGCCTGCGGGAAGCCGCCGTCGCCGGGGCGGCACTCGGAGTCGTGGCCGGAATCGTCGCAGCGATCGCAGCCGGAAGGCGATCTCCCTGAGCGGCGCTCCGCGGACGTGGCCATCATCCGGCAGTTCACAGAGTCTCAACGAGGTCGTCACGTTCGTAGCAGTCGTCACGTCGAGCGGCCGGACCCAGCTGAGGCGCGAGCCCATGGCCGAACGCTCGCCCTCTAGCTGCGGTTCCACGGGGGTTGGCGCTGACCAAGGCTTGATCGATTGAGGCCGATGCACCCGAGGGCCAGGTTGGGTGTCATTCCCGCAACGGAGTGCAGGCCAGCGAGCGTGAGCCGCGCCGGGGCGTGTCGCTCGCGCGTGGCAGCCTTCAGTGGAGTGCGGTAATCGCGCCGGAAATCCCCCTGCGGTGAACATCCCTCGATCGATTGGGATTGCGTCGCAGGGCGGCAGGGTGCTAATCGCTCCGAGCGAGGAATCCTCAGCATCCCGAGCGGACCGTTAGACTGGAACCCGCCGTGAGCGCCCCCGATCCTCTGGCCGACTTCAGCGAGCCGACGCGGACCTGGTTCGCCGAGGCGTTCGCCGAGCCAACCCGCGCCCAGGAGCTCGGCTGGACGGCCATCAGCCACGGCCGGCACACGCTGATCCACGCACCGACCGGGAGCGGCAAGACACTGGCCGCCTTTCTGTGGTGCATCGATCGGCTCATGACCGAGCCCGCGCCGACGCAACGAGGCGTTCGGGTTCTCTACGTCAGCCCGCTCAAGGCCCTCGCGTATGACGTCGAGCGCAACCTCCGCGCCCCACTCGCCGGGATCCGTCGCACGGCGGAGCGAATCGGCCAGGCCGTGCCCGACATCACGGTCGCGAGCCGCACCGGCGACACGCCCGCAGACGCCCGGCGTCAGCTCGTGCGGAACCCGCCGGACATCCTTGTCACCACGCCGGAGTCGCTGTACCTGCTCCTCACCAGCCAGGCGCGCGAGATCCTGCGTGGCGTCGAGCACGTCATCGTCGACGAGGTGCACGCGATGGCCGCCACGAAGCGCGGCTCGCACCTGGGGCTCAGCCTCGAGCGGCTGAGCCACCTGGCCCGGGCCGATCCCCAGCGCATCGGCCTGTCGGCTACCCAGCGACCGCTCGTGGCGATCGGGGCGTTCGTGGGAGGGGTGGGTCGAGAGGTCGAGATCGTCGACGCCGGCGCTCGCAAGGAGCTGGATCTCGAGGTGATCGTCCCGGTCGACGACATGACCCGGCTCGACGAGGAGGTCGAGGGGTCCGAGGGACCGGAGGCGCGCCGCTCGATCTGGCCGTCGATCCACCCACCGCTCCTCGAGCTCATCCGGGCGCATTCCTCGACGCTCATCTTCGTGAACTCGCGCCGCCTGGCGGAGCGCCTCAGCAGCCGCCTCAACGAGCTGGCGGGCGAGGATCTCGTGCGAGCCCATCACGGCAGCGTCGCCCGCGAGCAGCGGCTCCAGATCGAGGAGGATCTCAAGGAGGGGCGGCTCCCGGCGCTGGTCGCCACGAGCAGCCTCGAGCTCGGGATCGACATGGGAGCCATCGACCTGGTCGTGCAGATCGAGGCTCCGCCGTCTGTCGCCTCGGGCATGCAGCGCATCGGCCGTGCTGGACACTCCGTCGGCGAGCCGAGTGTCGGCAAGATCTTTCCGAAGTACCGCGGCGATCTCGTGGAGGCGGCCGTTGTCGTCGAGCGGATGCGGTCCGCCCAGATCGAGGAGACGCGCATCCCCCGCAACCCGCTCGACGTGCTCGCGCAGCAGCTCGTCGCCATCTGCGCCGACGGGAGGTGGACCGTCGACGACCTCCATCGGCTGGTCACGCGGGCCGAGAGCTTCCGCGACCTGTCGCGTGGGCAGCTCGAGGGTGTGCTCGACATGCTTTCTGGCCGATACCCGTCGGACGAGTTCGCCGATCTCAAGCCGCGAGTCGTCTGGGATCGCCTGACCGACGAGGTCGCGTCGCGCAACGACGCGCGCGTCGTGGCGATCACCAGCGGGGGCACGATCCCGGACCGCGGGCTGTACGGCGTCTTCCTTCCCGGCGACGACGCCGGCCGTGGCGGCCGGCGCGTCGGCGAGCTCGACGAGGAGATGGTCTACGAGTCGCGGGTGGGGGAGACCTTCCTGCTCGGCGCCTCGACCTGGCGCATCGAGGAGATCAGGCCGGACCGGGTGATCGTGACGCCGGCTCCGGGCGAGCCGGGCAAGATGCCGTTCTGGCATGGCGACGCGGTTGGCCGGCCGATCGAGCTCGGGCGGGCCATCGGCGCCTTCCTGCGCGAGATGGAGCCGCTGGCGCCGGCAGAGGCTGTCGCGCGCCTGCGCGCCGATCACGCGCTCGACGAGCGCGCCGCGAAGAACCTGGTCGCCTATCTCGGTGAGCAGCGCGCGGCGACCGGAGTGCTGCCGACCGATCGGACGGTCGTGATCGAGCGATTCCGCGACGAGCTCGGCGACTGGCGGGTCGTCCTCTTGACCCCGTTCGGTGGGCGCGTCCACGCCCCGTGGTCGATGGTGATCGAGGCGAGGCTGCGGGAGCGCCATGGCCTCGAGGTCCAGACCATCTGGTCCGATGACGGGATTGCCGTGCGGCTGCCGGAGGGCGCACAGGACGACGGCAGCTCGGTCGAGGCGACGCTGCTCCCTGATCCGGACGACATCGAGGAGACGCTGATGGCCGAGCTCGGCGGCTCGGCGCTGTTCGCTGCGCGCTTCCGCGAGAACGCGGCCCGCGCGCTCCTCTTGCCTCGTCGGCGCCCCGGTCAGCGCACGCCACTCTGGATGCAGCGCCAGCGCTCGGCCGACCTCCTGGCGGTGGCCAGCGGCTACGGGTCGTTCCCGATCGTGCTCGAGACGTATCGGGAGATTCTGCGCGACGTCTTCGACCTTCCCGCGCTGACCGGCCTGCTTGCCGACGTGCGAGCGCGGCGCATCCGGGTGACAGCGGTGGAGACCCGATCGGCGTCACCGTTCGCATCCTCGTTGCTGTTCGACTACGTCGGTTCGTTCATGTACGAGGGCGATGCGCCGCTCGCCGAGCGACGTGCCCAGGCGCTGGCCCTCGACAGGGAGCTGCTCGCCGAGCTGCTCGGGAGCGAGGAGCTGCGCGAGCTGATCGACCCGGAGTCGGTCGCGGATCTGGAGCTCGAGCTTCAGCACCTGGCGCCAACCCGGCGCGCGCGCACGCTCGACGGCGTGGCGGACCTGCTCCGACGGCTCGGCGACCTGCGTACCGACGAGGTGGCCGCTCGCGCCGTCGGGCTCGATGTCGATGCCGCGCTCACCGAGCTCGAGTCGACCCGCCGGGCGATTCGCGTGCGCATCGGTGGCGAGGAGCGATGGATCGCAATCGAGGATGCCGGTCGGTATCGCGACGCGGTGGGCGGATCTCCTCCTCCTGGCGTGGCCGAGGTGCACCTGGCTCCTTCCGACGATCCTCTTGACGCGCTCCTGGCCAGATGGGCGCGGACACACGCACCCTTCACGGCGGACGAGCCGGGTGCGCGATGGGGACTCGGGCATGCCCCGGTCGAGTCACGCCTCCAGGCGCTCGTTGCCGGTGGTTCCCTGCTGGTGGGCGCGTTCCGACCGGGGGGCGAGGGGCTCGAGTACACCGACCCGGACGTCCTGCGGCAGCTGCGCCGTCGGTCGCTCGCTCGCCTGCGGCGAGAGGTCGAGCCCGTCGACCCGCAGACGCTGGCGCGCTTCCTCCCTTCGTGGCAGGGGATCGGCTCAACCGCCGGCGGCCTCGGCCGCCTCGTCGAGGTCGTGGCGCAGCTCGAGGGCGTGCCCATCCCCGCCTCCGTTCTCGAGCGCGACGTCCTGCCCGCCCGCGTGGCCGGGTACACCCCGCGCCTGCTTGACGAGCTCGGCGCCGCCGGTGAGGTCGTCTGGATCGGACGCGGATCGCTCGGCCGCGACGACGGGCGGATCGCGCTCTACCGGCGCGACCGGGCGGACCTCCTTGCCAGCACCGGGTCGGGCGAAGACCGACCCTCGACGCCGATGCACGACGCCATCCGGACCCACCTCCAGCGTCGCGGGGCCTCGTTCTTCCCCGGGCTGCGGGCCGTCATCGGCGATGCTCGCTCGGACGATGAGCTCCTCGATGCAATGTGGGATCTCGTCTGGTCGGGGGAGGTCACCAACGACACCTTCGCTTCGCTGCGGGCGCTCTCGCTGCCACGCTCCCGGTCGAAGGCTGCGCCGCGGCCCGGGCGCCTCGTTGCCCTCGGCCCGCCGCGGGCAGCCGGTCGCTGGTCCCTCGTCGCCGACCTCGTCGGCGAGGCGCGCACACCCACCGAGCGCGGGCACGCGCTGGCGACGAACCTTCTGGAGCGGCATGGCGTGGTGACCCGCGAGGCGGTCGCGTCCGAGGGGATCAGCGGCGGGTACGCATCGGTCTATCCCGTTCTGCGGGCGATGGAGGAGTCGGGCCGCGCCCGTCGCGGCTATTTCGTCGCCGGCCTCGGTGCGGCGCAGTTCGCCCTGCCCGGGGCGGTCGATCGTCTGCGGGCGGTGCGTGATGACGAGGCATCGGTCATGGTCCTGGCGGCTACCGACCCGGCGCAGCCGTATGGAGCTGCGCTCGCCTGGCCGCGTGGCGCCGACGATGACCGCCTTCCCCTCCAGCGCGCGGCTGGCGCCTACGTCGTGATCGTGGACGGGCTCGCGGCCCTGTACCTGGAGCGTGGCGGCAGGAGCCTGTTCCGGCTGCCGGCTGCCTCGGACGCGGAGGTGGCGCAACGGGCTGTCGGGGCGCTGCCCTCGCTGGTGAGCCTTGGCGGCCCGATGCGCGAGATCCGCCTCGAGCGGGTCGACCGGGCACCGGTGGCCGAGTCCGCCCTTGCAGATCCGCTCCGCCACGCGGGATTCCGCCCCTCGTACCGCGGCTGGACCCTGCGGCGCTCGACCTAGGGCCCGTCGACCGCCGCCACCGACTCAACGACCATGTAGCCCCGGCATGACAGGACGTACCGCTCCGGGGGCAAGGCGCCGTCGTGGGCGGCTGCCGCGTCGTCACAGCCCTGGGCGGCGGGGTCGTCGAGGTGCACGGTGAGCTGGACCCACGTGCCGCGTTCAGGCATCGAGACCCCCGAGGCGGGGTCGATCGATACGTTCGCGCCAAGGCCATCGAACCCCTTGGTGTTGTCGACCACGATCCCGTAGGTGCTGCGGTTCTGGCACAGGAGCCAATCGCTGGGCTCGTCTTCCGAGAGGCATGATTCGTTGGGCTCCGCATCGTCGGGCATCTCGGGCAAGTAGCCGCGGAAGGTGAACGGGTCGGAGCCGAAGCACGCGAGCCGGATCAGATCGGTGACGCCGATGATGAGATCGTCGGCCTGGATCGGCTCGCCGGGACACTCCGGCGCCTGCTCGACCAGCCATGGCACACCGTCCGGGCTCGCTGCTGCGACCCACCCGAACCATTGCGGGCAGTTGTAGGGATCGGTCGTGAGCGGGGCGGTGCAGCCGCTGGCCGGCGGCAAGCCGAGACCGGAAAGAAGGTACCAGCGATATCCTCCGGCATCGGTCGGGCCGCTCGCCACGAAGCTGAGCGCACCGAGCTCGAGGCTGCCGAGCCGGGTCGATCCGGTGCTCGGCTCCGCACGAATCGACAGGTCGGTCACGGCGGTGGCGACAATCGAATTGAGGTCCAGGGAGACCGGGGTCGGCGTCGGTCCGGCCGAGGCTGACTCAGCGGGAGTCGCCGATGCGGCTGCGCTCTCGCTCGCGGCGGCGCCCGCGGACTCGGTGGCTGAAGCGCTGGCGGAGGCGCTCGGGCTCGCCGATGCGTCGGGGTCGCCGCCGCCCCCGCCGAAGACCAGGAATGCCATCACCAGGGCCAGGACGCCGAGGAACCCGACACCGACCATCATCGGCACCGGAGGCGTGCCGCCGGCTCGCGCCTGGGTACGTCGCTGGCGAGGCGGGGGATACCCCTCGTCGGTCACGCTGCGAGTCCCCCGAGCGGATTTCGCGGGGCATGGAAACGTCCCGAAGGAACCACAGGATCTCTTGATGCAATCTCCAGATCCACGGACTCCTCCGGGACAAGAACCAGATTACGGACTGCCACCGCCGACGCCAAGGGGGTTTCTCCACGTCTTTGTTGTTTCCTTGACGAGTTTTCCACATCTGGTCCACACCGAACGGCCCTTTGGCTCACGACGCCAGGTCGATGAGCACCTCGGGCACCCACAGGTCCGTGCGGCCGGTGAAGCTCAGGATGGTCACCGTCACCAGCATCGCGACGAAGCCGGCAAGGACCGCCCAATCGGTGACGCCGAATCTGAGCTGTCGCAACCAGGTCCGCCGCTGCGTGCCGAACCCGCGCAGGTCCATCGCATCGATCGTGTCCTCGGCACCGACGATGGCGTTCATCGTGACGGGCGTGAGCAGCGGAATCGTGCGCGTGACCTTTCCCAAGAGCCCGCGCCCGCGCCTCTCCCAGTCGTATCCGCGGAGACGCTGGGCGTCGATCGTCGTCTGCATGTCGGCCGACAGCGAAGGGACGAACCGGAACGTGAGCTCCATCCCGTACGCGAACTTGTAGGGCACGCCGAGGCGCGCGAAGGCAGGGCCGATGTCGCCCGGGGCGATGGCGTAGGCGATCGGCAGACCCACAGCTGCCATGGACAGAAATCGCATGAACTGCGCGATCGCGTAGGTCACGGACTCGGCGCTGATCGGCGTGCCGAGAAGCGGAACATGGAAGTAGACGTGGAGCTCGTCCTCAGTGAAGCCGCGCAGCTCCCCACCGGTGAGCAGCGTGTTCGTGATCACCACGAAGCTGATGAAGAAGATGACGTAGGTCCACTGGAGGCGGACCGCGGCAAACGGAATGCGCGCCGATCGGTAGTACACCCCCGCCACAACGCCCAGGACGGCAAGGATTCGGAGGTCCCACACCTGGATGACGGTGAAGACGAAGAGCGCGAGGCCGATGAGCAGGACGCGGGGGTCGCGGCGTGCGAGCCACGACCCCCGGCCGAGATAACGCGGCGCGATGTTCATCGGCCGCTCGCTCTCTGGGTCAGCGCCCCATCGACTGCCGGATGGGGTCCCACGCCGCCACGAGGATCGGCGTGAGAATGACACCGGCAATGAGATTCGACGCGATCACCGGCAGGTAGTTCGCCGTGAAGGCGACACTGAGATCGTCGGCCGTGCCGAGCCAGATGTCGGTGAAGACGAACAGGAAGCCGATGACGATTGCCAGGGCCGCCGCGACCGCCGACAACACGAGCCGGTTCGGAATCGCGCGGGCGAGGGTCACGCCGAACACACCCGCAAGCAGGCCTACCAGCCCGTTCGCCACGCTCCAGTTCCAGCTCGTGAGGAGGCCCCAGCCGCTGATCTGGTCGGCGATCATGTTTCCAACCAGGCCGGTGAAGAACCCGACGATCGGCCCGAACGCGAAGCCGAAGAAGGTCACCAGCGCGAATGCCGGCCTGACCGAGACGTTCGCCGTGCCCGGGATCAGGACGCTGAACACGGCAGCGACGCCGTACAGCGCGGCACCGATGGCCGCGTACACGATCACGCGTGTCGTGACTTCCCACATGCCTGCGCCACGGTCTTCAGGCATCACGGTTGTGGACATGGACTCCTCCGTTGCTGCACGGTCGCTCGGTCACCCGGCGGCCGATGCGCTCCCGCCCCCTCCTCTCCCAGACGCTTCGTCGGCGACCATCGCCGCGGCCAGCGTCATCGCGTCGAGGAAGCGCGGGCCGGCCCTCCCAGCCCATGCCTGGTTCGCTGCCATGAGCGATGTCCGGTGCAGGTTGCACGTGCGCCACAGCACCACGTCCTCGACCACGGAAGCGGGTGGACCGTCGGCGACGATCCGCCCATCCCGCAGCACAAGGATACGGTCCGCGTGCGTGAGCGCAAGGTCCACGTCGTGCGTCACGAAATAGAGGCTCTCGAGCTCGGGGATCGCCGCCACGGCGGCCATGAATGCCTCGGACGTTCGGTGATCCTGCCCGGCCGATGGCTCGTCGAGGATCAGGGTCCGGGGCTGGAGGCTGAGGCCGATAGCGAGGGCCAGCCGCTTTTGCTGGCCGAAGCTCAACGTCAGTGGCGGCCGGTCGAGGATCAGCTCCTCTCGGTCAAGCCCGGTCCGACGCAGCGCGTCCATCGCGACCACATCCGGATCCTCCATCGGCAGCCCGAGGTTGGTCGGGCCGAAAAGAAGCTCATCGCGCACGGTCCTGGCGAAGAGCATCTGGCTCGGGCTCTGAAAGACGTAGCCGATGCTCCGCGCGAGCTCGGCGATCGACGCGGTTGCGACGTTGGAACCGTCAACCAGGACGCGGCCGACGGTCGGCGACACGAGGCGCATCGCCGTGCGAAACAGCGTCGTCTTTCCGGAGCCGTTCGGCCCCAGCACCGCCACCGTCTCCCGAGCGCCGAGGTCCGCGTTGACGCCGCGCAGGATGTCTCGCTCGCCAAGCGAGACGTGCACGTCCTCGAATGCCAACCGCGACGGCCCGAGCTCCGGCCGGGAAGGCGCACTCGGCGCCGGAGCCGCGGCGGCACGGTCGCTGCGCGCACGGGCCAGCACGACCTCGAAGGGCAGCTTCACGGACCCGGGGTCTGCGATCTCGAGGAACCCGGATGGAGGCCCGAGATACGTGGCCCGACCGAGCTCCATCGCCAGCACGCGATCGGGTCGCAGCTCGAGCGCCTCCTCCACCCGATGCTCCACGATGACGACCGCGTGGCCGGTGTCCGCGAGGTCGCGCAGCAGGCCGAGGAGATGGCGGGCGGTGGCCGGGTCGAGGTTCGCGAGCGGCTCGTCGACCACCAGGCAACGCGGCCGCAGCATCATCGCGCCGGCCATGGCCAGGAGCTGGCGCTCGCCCCCCGACAGGTGTGCCGTTTCACGGCCCGCAAGGTCCGAGATCCGCGTGGCGGCGATGACCTCGCCGATGCGCTCGCCGATGGCTGCCGGAGCCATTGCGACGTTCTCTGGGCCGAACGCGAGCTCCGCCTCGACCGTGCTCCCGATGATCTGCTTTGCCGGATCCTGAAGGAGGGTGCCGACATCGGCGCTGATCTCCCGCAGCCTGAGCTCGGTGGTCGGCCGTCCGTCGATGTGCACCGACCCGGCCAGCTCTCCGGGGTAGGCATGCGGGACGAGGCCGTTGATCGCCCGCAGAAGCGTGCTCTTGCCGCAGCCCGACGGTCCGGCTATGAGGAGCACCTCACCCGCCCGGATGGTGACCGACACGTTCCGGATTGCGGGCTCGGTCGCTCGTCGGTATCGAAACGTGAGGTCGACGACCTCGATCAGCGGGACATCCGGCATCGGCTAGGCCGGCTCGATTCGGATCTCAGTGTCCGTCTCCAGGCCGAGCAGATCCGCCGCGGAGCCCTGGTTCGCGGCGATCGCGAGCCCGGCATAGTCGGCGTCCTCGTACAGAAGGAGCTGACCGGGAGCCGCTTCGCCGAACGTCACCTGCCAGGGCATCACCACGGCATCGGCGCCGATCCGAACCGCGAATTGATCGCCAGGCTCCAGGTGCCCGCGCAGCAATGCCAGGTCGGCCGGGTCGCCACCGATGCGGGCGTTGCCGAAGGTATCGATGAACAGGACGCTCGTGTCCAGTCCGCCCCCGTGAACACGCGCCGCCGGAAACGCGAGCGGCACGAGGCTCTCAACGGCGACGGCGGGTCCGACCTCGCCGATGGGAGTGCCCGCCGCGAGGTGCGCAGCGACCGGCGCGAAGATGTCGCGGCCGTGGAACGTGTGCGAGACCGC
>DATBRU010000039.1:0-6403 GCA_036560105.1 Candidatus Limnocylindria bacterium
GCATGGGGCGCCCTCGGCGTGCTGGGCGTCAACCTCGTCTGTCTCATCCTCGCCGGCTCGGCGACACTCGCCATCCAGCGGTTCATTGCCTTACGGAGGCACCGCCAACACTCGCGACCCGACGAGCCTCAGAAGGCGACAACAAAGGCATAGCGCTCGTCGCGAACGAGCACGACAGCAAGCACGAGAGGAGAACGACCGGTGCCGAAGGGCAAGCCGAACATCCTGGTCCTGTGGGGAGACGACATCGGCTGGTGGAATCCCAGCATCTACAACCACGGCCAGATGGGCTATCGAACCCCGAACATCGACCGCATCGGGCGCGAGGGAGCGATGTTCACCGACTGGTACGGCCAGCAGAGCTGCACCGCCGGTCGCGCAGCATTCATCACCGGCCAGTCACCGATACGAACCGGCCTCACCAAGGTTGGCCTCCCCGGCGCAAAGGAGGGCCTCACAGCCGAGGACCCGACCATCGCCAACCTGCTCAAGGAGCAGGGATACGCGACCGGCCAGTTCGGGAAGAACCACCTCGGCGACCGCAACGAGCACCTGCCCACGGTGCATGGCTTCGACGAGTTCTTCGGCAACCTCTATCACCTCAACGCCGAGGAGGAGCCGGAGAATCCCGACTACCCCTCGCCGGAGAAGTTCCCGAACTTCAAGAACCGATTCGGTCCCCGGGGCGTGCTCCACACGTGGGCGCGAGCCAAGGACGACGAGAGGGAGGACCCGCGCTTCGGCCGCATCGGCAAGCAGAGGATCACCGACACCGGGCCTCTGACGAAGAAGCGGATGGAGACCGTCGACGAGGAGTTCCTCGACGCGGCCATGGGCTTCATCGACAAGGCGCACAAGAGGAAGCAGCCCTTCTTCGTCTGGTGGAACGCGACGCGGATGCACGTCTTCACGCACCTGAAGCGCCGCTCGCAGGGCAAGACTGGCCTCGGCGTCTATCCCGACGGCATGGTCGAGCATGACGGTCATATCGGCCAGTTCCTCGACAAGCTCGACGCGCTCGGGATCGCCGACGACACGATCGTCATCTACTCGACGGACAACGGCGCGGAGGTGATGACCTGGCCGGACGGCGGCTCGACCCCGTTCCGTGGCGAGAAGGCCACCAACTGGGAGGGCGGCTTCCGAGTCCCGTTCGTCATGCGCTGGCCCGGCGTCATCGAGCCCGGCACGGTCAACAACGAGATCTGCGCCCATGAGGACCTTCTGCCGACCTTCCTGGCGGCTGCCGGCGAGCCCGACATCGTCGAGAAGTGCCGTGAGGGCCACACCGTCGGAGACACGACGTACAGGGTTCACCTCGATGGCGTCAACCTGATGCCAGGGCTGCAGGGGGAAGCGCGCGAATGGCCACGCAGGCTCTTCCCATACTGGAGCGACGACGGCGACTTCCTTGCGATCCGCTACGAGCAGTGGAAGGTGGTCTTCAAGGAGCAACGCGCGCACGGACTCGCGGTGTGGGAGGAGCCATTCGTGGAACTCCGTGCTCCCAGCATGTATAACGTGCGGTCCGATCCGTTCGAGCGCGGCCCCGAGGGCATCTACTACGGCCAGTACAAGGCCGAGCACCTGTTCATCGTGGTCCCCGCAGCGGCGCTGGCGGCCGAGTGGCTCATGAGCTTCCGCGAGTTTCCGCCTCGGATGAAGCCGGGATCCTTCAACCTCGATCGGGTCATGGAGCAGGTCACCAGCCAACCCGGCAAGAACTGATGGGAGGTGTCCTCCCGTCGTGGAACGAAACGCCCACGCGCTCGGCGATCATCGGATTCGTCGAGCGCGTCACGACCGGGGCCGATGCGGTCCCGGTCGAGGAGCGGATCGCCGTCTTCGACAATGACGGCACCCTCTGGACCGAGAAACCGATGCCGACCGAGATGTTCTTCGTCCTCGGCCGGCTCGCGGCGATGGCAGAGGCGGATCCCGCCCTTCGCGACCGACAGCCCTGGAAGGCGGCTCACGAGAACGACCACGCCTGGCTGAGCGAGGTCTTCGTTAAGCACTATGGCGGGGACGACGCAGACCTCAAGGTGCTGATGGGCGGCTTCGTGGCCGCCTTTGCCGGCGTCGATGTCGACTCGTACGGGACCTCGGCCGCGGAGTTCGTCAAGACGACCCATCCGGCGCTCAACCGTGCATACGCCGCCTGCGCCTACCAGCCGATGGTCGAGCTGCTGCGCTATCTCGAGGAGCATGGATTCACTGTGTTCATCGCATCGGGCGGGAACCGCGACTTCATGCGCGGCTTTGCCGCCGATGTGTACTCGCTGCCGCCCGAGCGCATCATCGGCAGCTCGAACGAGCTGGCCTACACGGAGAACGAGGACGGCGGATCGGTCGTCTACCAGGAGCGGCCCGACATCTTTGACGACGGGCCGGCCAAGCCAGTGCGCATCTGGAGCCGGATCGGTCGACGTCCCCTGGTCGTCGGTGGGAACTCGAACGGTGACGTGCCGATGCTTCGCTGGGCCGGTGGCGCCGATCGGTCCGGCCTGCGATTGCTTGTCCTGCACGACGACGTCGAGCGAGAGTTCGACTATGTCCACGGCGCCGAGAAGGCGCTCGAGGCCGCGAAGAGCGACGGCTGGACCGTCATCAGCGTGAAGGACGACTGGTCGACCGTCTTCGTCGACCCCGGTAGCTGATCGGGTGAGCGCCCCAGCGCACGAGGCGCGCGGCCTCGCGCGCTGGCTGCCCATCGCCAGCTGGCTGCCTCGCTACCAGGGAGCCTGGCTTCCCAGCGATCTCATCGCCGCGCTTACGGTGTGGGCGGTCGTCGTGCCGCAGGCGATCGCCTACGCCCAGATCGCCGGCCTGCCCCCGGCCGCCGGGCTGGTCGCCACGATTGCCGGCCTCGCGGCGTATGCCGTGCTGGGAACGTCGCGCCAGCTCATCGTCAGCCCGACCTCGTCGACTGCCGCCATCTCGGCCGCCCTCGTGGCGCCGATGGCCCTCGGCGACCCGGTTCGGTTCGCCGCCCTGTCGGCAACGCTCGCGATCCTCTGTGGACTGGCCCTCGGCGCCTTCGGCCTGCTGAAGATGGGATTCCTGTCGCGCTTCATCGCGCCGTCGGTGCAGGCGGGGTTCATGGTCGGGCTCGGGCTGACCATCATCGCCGGCCAGATCCCGAAGCTGATCGGCACACCATCGGTGTCGGGAGACTTCATCACCGAAGTGGAGGGGATCCTGCCCAACCTGGCCGAGTTCAACGCCTGGACGCTGGCCATCGGCATCGGGAGCCTCGCCGCCCTGTTCCTCTTCCGGCGGTATGCGCCGGCCCTTCCCGGCGCGCTCATCGTGGTGGTCGCCAGCATCCTGCTGGTCTCGGTCCTCGACCTTGCGGATCGAGGGGTCGATGTCCTCGGATCGATCGACTCCGTCGTCCCGACCGCCGCCGTACCGGACGTGGGATGGGCCGACGTGGTCGCGCTCATCCCCGGCGCGCTCATCATCGCCATCATCGGCGTCGCCGAGGCGCTGACGATCGCCGAGCGGTTCGCCGATGAGCATCGCTACCAGATTCGGCCCGACCAGGAGCTGGTGGCAAGCGGCGCGTCGAACATCGCCTCAGGCTTTCTCGGCGCCTTCATGATCGCTGGAGGCGCGAGCCAATCAGCTGCGAACGACCGCGCGGGGGCCAAGACGTTGCTCGCGGGGGCGATGGTGGCCGTGCTGGTGCTGGCGACGCTGCTGTTTCTGCTGCCGATCTTCGCCAACCTCCCGCAGGCCGTCCTGGCCGCGATCGTCATCACCGCGGTGCTCGGCTTCGTCGACTTCGCTCCGATTCGACGCATCGGGCAGCTGAGGCGCGACGCCCTCGTCCTCGCACTGCTCGCGGGTGCCGGCGTCATCTTCCTGGGCGTGCTCCCCGGGCTCGTCATCGCCGTCGCGGCCAGCATCGGTGCCATCCTTGTGCGCCTCGCCAAGCCGAGCGGCGACGTGCTGGGACAGCTTCCGGGCTCCCGGGCCTTCGCCAGCGTGGAGCGGCATCCGGAGGCAATCCGCGTGCCGGGCGTCCTCGTCTACCGGCTGAACGCACCGCTGATGATGCTGAACGCCAAGCTCCTCCGCGAGCGCGTCGACGCGGAGATCTACGCCAGCGAGACGCCGATTCGCGCTGTGGTGATCGACATGACTGCCAACTCGGAGCTCGACGTCGGAACCGTCGACGTCCTCGCCGCGTTCCAGTCGGACCTCGCACGACGCGGGATCGCGATGGCGCTCGGCGACGTCGTGGCCGCCGTCCGCGAGATGCTGGCGAGGAGCGGGCTCGAGGCCAGCATCGGGCCCGAGCGAGTCCATCGCCTGCTCGCTGATGCCGTTGCGAGCGTCAGCGGGGAAGCCAGCGAGGACCAGTGATAGCGATCCTCAGGGCTCGTCGAGCCGGGCGCGGGCGATCCAGCGATCTGCGGCCCAGGTGGCCACGCCCCACACCTGGCTGAGCACGACGGCCACGCCGGCCATGAGCGCGCCCGCGAGCAGCCCGGCAGGCCCCGGGACGGCGCCGGCCATGATCAGGGTCGCGAACAGGATGAAGAACAGGACGATCGCGACCATCACGAGCGCGATCTTCGCCGCGGTCAGCAGGAACCATCCGAGCGTGTGGCCCTGCGCCCGTCCGGCCAGCCAGAGCACGCATGGCCCCGCCGATCCGGCCAGTGCCGTGTAGATCCCGAATCCGCCGAAGAGGGCGCCGATCCCCAACCGCTGGCCGGTGATGAGCCAGATGTAGAGCCACGCGGCAAGCAGGGTCGAGAGCGCGCCGACACCGACGAGCCAGGCCAGCAGCAGGGTCGCGGTCCCACCGGAGAGCCGTTCGATGAGCTCGCCGCTCTCCGTCTCGACGACCTCGGTCGGGCCGTCCTCGCGCGGTGCTCTGTCCGTCACGAAGCCGATGCGGCGAAGGCCGATTCGAGGTCGGCACGCAGGTCATCGACCGCCTCGATCCCGACCGACAGCCGCACCAGTGACGCAGGCACGGCAAGCGGCGAGTCGGCGACGGACGCGTGGGTCATCGGCGCCGGCAGCTCGATCAGCGACTCGACCGCGCCGAGCGACTCGGCCAGGATGAAGAGGCGGGTGCACGCCGCGAAACGCCGAGCCGCCTCCTCGCCTCCGCGCATGACGAAGCTCAGCATCGCCCCGGGGAGGCGCATCTGGCGCTGGGCCAGCTCTGCGGCCGGATGATCCGGCAGCCCGGGGTAGTTCACCGCCTCGACCTCCGGCCGACCGGTGAGCCACTGGGACAGCGTCATCGCGTTGGACGAGGCTCGCTCCATGCGCACTGCGAGGGTGCGCAGGCCGCGCATGACGAGGAAGCAGTCGAATGGCGACGGCACCGCGCCGGCCGCGTTCTGGTGAAAACGCAACCGCTCGGCGAGCTGATCGGAGCGCGTGACGATGAGGCCGCCGATCACGTCCGAGTGCCCCCCCAGGTACTTCGTGGCCGAATGGACAGTCAGGTCGGCACCGAGCTCGAGCGGTCGCTGGAGGTACGGCGTGGCGAACGTGTTGTCGACAACCGTGGTCGCGCCGGCGACAGCCGCGAGGCGCGCCACCGCGCTGATGTCGACGACCTTCATGAGCGGATTCGAGGGCGTCTCGATCCACACCATGCGCGGAGGTCGCTCACCGCTGAACGCGGCGGCCACCGCATCGAGGTCGGTCAGGTCGATCGCATCGGTCTCGACCCCGTACCGGCGCCAGACCTTATCGGCCAGCCGCCACGTGCCGCCGTACACGTCGTCGCTCATCAGCAGCCGGTCGCCAGGTGACAGAAGGTAGAGGACGTTCTGGGTCGCGGCCAGGCCCGATGCGAAGGCCAGCCCATGGGTACCGTTCTCGAGGACCGCGATGGTCTCTTCGAGCGCCGCGCGCGTCGGGTTGCCCGAGCGTCCGTATTCGTACCCGCCGCGCAGGCCGCCGACACCATCCTGCTTGAAGGTGGTGCTCAGCTGGATGGGCGGCACCACCGCGCCCGTCTCAGGGTCGGGCTCCGCACCAGCGTGAACCGCGAGCGTCTCGAATCGGTCAGTCATCGGCGCCCATTCTTGCACGGTCGCGCCGCCGGCTCGCCGATCGGAGGATGACCGAGTGCTTCGATCACCCGCCGCGGCTTGCCAGTTCTTCATGGGGTGACTGCTATGAACGGTCGACGCGTCCGAACCGCCAAACTCGGGCCCTGGTGATCACTCGATGAAGAATCGGACCGCTCGCGGGCCGGATCGGCGCTTAACGGTCACCTGGTGAAGATCCGGGTGGCTCGTCGTCGGCTGCAGCCTCCAACGGGCCGCCGGGCCTCAGCGGGTGCGAGGGAAGCCGAGATCGACCGACGACGTTCCCGGGTCGGGCCAGCGCGCGGTCACGACCTTGCCGCGGGTGTAGAACT
>DATBRU010000040.1:0-2977 GCA_036560105.1 Candidatus Limnocylindria bacterium
GTACGAGAATGCCGGTCTCGTTATCGACGATCACCTCCGGGATGCCGCCCACCGCAGAAGCGACGACGGGCGTCTCACAGGCTGCCGCCTCGAGGTTGATGATCCCGAACGGCTCGTAGACGGAGGGGCAGCAGAAGACAGCCGCGTGCGAGTACAGCTGCCGCACGTCGGTGCGGCTGACCATCTCCCCGATCCAGACCACGTTCGGCCGCTCCGCCTGGGCGGCCGCGACCGCATCGGCCATCTCCTGCCCGATCTCCGGGGTGTCGGGCTGCCCCGCGCACAGCACGACGCCGATCCCGGGGTCGAGGTGGCGGATGGCGCGCGCCAGGTGGACGATTCCCTTCTGGCGCGTGATGCGGCCCACGAAGAGCACGTACGGCACGGATGGGTCCACGCCGTATCGCTCGAGTGCATCGGTCGCGGCGTCGGGGTGGTAGAAGTCCGGATCGATGCCGTTGTGGATGACGTGAACGCGCGCCGGATCCACGTCGAACAGGTTCAGGACGTCGGTGCGCGTGCCCTGGCTGACGGCCACGACCGCATCGGCCGAAGTGATCGCCGTCCGCTCGACCCACGAGCTGACCTCGTATCCGCCGCCGAGCTGCTCCCGCTTCCAGGGCCGCAGCGGCTCGAGAGAATGGACCGTCAGCACGAGCGGGATCCCGTACGCGAGCTTCACCAGCAGGCCCGCCAGATGCGTGTACCACGTGTGGACGTGCACGAGGTCGGCGTCGACGGGGTCGGCGACCATGGCGATGTCGCGCGACAGGGCTGCCAGCATCGGTCGCAGACGATCGACCGCGGTGTCCAGCGCGTGGGCCGCTGCATAGCCGCGGACGCGCCAGCCATCGGCATCCTCGGAAGCGGACCCGAAGGTGCGCACGTCCAGCTCGACCAATCGCCGCAGGTGCCTGGTGAGCTCGTCGACGTGAACCCCCGCGCCGCCATAGATCTCCGGCGGGAACTCGTTGGTCAGGATGAGGGCGCGCACCGCACCAGCCTACGGCAGGCCACGTGTCTCATGGGAGGCTGATCTGGACCTCGGCCCGTGGCGGGTGACCCATATACTCCCCTGTAGTATCCTATCGGCGCCGATGACAACCGCCGCGCCGAGCCGATCCAACCCTCCCGAGGAGCTGACCGTGCCCGTCGTCGGCATGACCTGCGCCAGCTGCGTGAACCGCATCGAGCGCTTCCTCAACCGCGCCGACGGCGTGGACGAAGCAACCGTCAACCTCGCCACGGAGCGCGCCACCGTGCGATACGACCCAGCGGTCATCGACCGCGGGGGCATCGTGGCGGCCATCGAGGAAGCCGGGTACGACGTGGCCGCCGAGCCAGCGTCGGCCGAGGAGATCTCCGACGCGGACGAGGCCGCCCATGCGGCGGATCGGCGCAGCCTCCTCGTCCAGGGGCTGGCATCGCTGGGGATCGGCCTGGCCATGATGGCGGTGATGTTCTGGCCGGGCGGCCCACCGTGGCCGATGACCGACGTCAACCGCTGGCTCCTCGTTCCCGCCACGGTCGTCCAGTTCGTCTTCGGCCGCCGCTTCCTCGTCGCCGCCGTCAGGGGCGCTCGCCACGGCGAGGCCAACATGAACACCCTCGTCGCCATCGGCACGATGGCCGCCTACACGTACTCCGTCTTCATCACGCTCCTCCCCGAAACCGTGATGGCCGCGGGCCTGGGGCACCAGACCTACTTCGATTCGGCGGCGGTGATCATCGGCCTCATCCTGCTCGGTCGCTGGCTCGAGGCTCGCGCGAAGGGGCAGGCCGCGGGGGCGGTCAAGGCGCTCCTGCGGCTGCGCCCGACGACCGCGCGCGTCCTCCGGCCCGGCGGCGAGCGCGAGATTCCGCTCGATGAGGTCGTCGTCGGCGATCTCGTGCGCGTGCGACCGGGCGACCGGGTGCCCGTTGACGGGGTGCTCATCGACGGGGCATCGGCGGTTGACGAGTCCATGCTCACCGGCGAGGCGCTGCCGGTCGACAAGTCGGCAGGCGACCGCGTGATCGGCGCCACCATGAACGCATCCGGGTCCTTCGTGATGCGCGCGGAGCGGGTCGGGCGCGACACGGCGCTCTCCCAGATCGTCGCCCTCGTCGAGCGAGCACAGGGCTCCAAGGCGCCGATTCAGCGTGTGGCCGACCGCGTGACCGGCTGGTTCGTGCCCGCCGTCCTCGGCATCGCTGCCGTGACCTTCGGCGCTTGGATGCTCATCGGACCGGAGCCGCGACTGCCGTTCGCGCTGTCCACCGCGATCGCGGTGCTCATCATCGCCTGCCCGTGTGCCATGGGCCTCGCCACACCGACGGCAATCATGGTCGGCACCGGGAAGGGCGCAGAGCACGGGATCCTCATCCGCGACGGCGCCGCGCTCGAGCATGCCCAGGCCATCACCACGGTGGTCCTCGACAAGACCGGGACGATCACCCGTGGCGAGCCATCGGTCGTTCGCGTCGAGCTCGCTCCGGGCGTCAGCGAGCGCGAGCTGCTCGAGGCCGCCATGGCTGCGGAGCGTGGCAGCGAGCATCCGTTGGCAGAGGCAGTCGTCCGGCATGCCGACGCGCTCGGGATCCGTCCAGCGGAGGCGACCATGTTCGAGGCCATCGCCGGACGGGGCGTCCGCGCGGGCGTGGGTGGCGCGACCGTACTCGTCGGGAGCGCCGCGTTCCTCGCCGACGCGGGCATCGTGGTGCCCCCGCTGGATGCCGGCGACTCGTCACCGGTGTGGGTGGCGCGCGATGGAAGGGTCCTCGGTCTCATCGGCCTGGCCGACACGGTGAAGCCCGAGTCGCCCGACGCGGTCGCTCGACTGCGGAGGGCCGGCATCGACGTGTGGATGATCACCGGTGATCGGCGCGCCGTGGCGGACGCGATCGCTGGACAGGTCGGCATCGAGCCCGACCGGATCCTGGCCGATGTGCTGCCCGGCGCCAAGGCCGACAAGGTGGAGGCCCTCCAGGCGAACGG
>DATBRU010000041.1:0-5605 GCA_036560105.1 Candidatus Limnocylindria bacterium
AGGTATCGGAACAGGATCTCGCCGCTGTCGCCGGCGTCGTGCACTCGATCCATGAGCACCCAGGCCCGTCCGTATCGCCGGCGCACGAGTGCGCTCGTCGTGGCCCAGCTCCTGAGCCGCGTGCGAACGGACTGGGGACCCGGGCCGCCGTCCGGGTCGAGCCGCTGCCGGATCGCCGCAGAAGAGAGGGCGAAGTTCGGGCGCTGAATGGTGAACTGGAGGTCGAGGGCAGCCCCGTTGAGCCGGATTCGGATCGACCGCCGAGACGACACCCACACGATCCGCTCGTGCAGCAGGACGCGGCCGTGGTACTCGAGGTCGCGCACCTTCGCATGATGCGCCGGGACCACCTTGCCGCCCGACACGAGCTCCTCGTTCGGCGGGGAGCCCGTGTAGCGATAGACGATTCTCACCAGGCCCTGGTCTCGGTCGAGATGCTGGACATGCCCGACGGCCGAGTGCCATGGCTCCGACGCGTAGGCATGGAGCAGGATCTCGCGCCACTCGGATTTCAGCGGACGGAGCGAGAACGACGCGATGACGTCGGGCGAGATGTAGGCCAGGATCTCGGCGAGGAGCGCGTGGAACTCGTCGGAGACCGGTCCGATGGCGGCGCTCACCGCGCCGGCCGGGCGATCCTGGGTGCTGAAGTACCACGACAGCTCGTACAGGATGATGTTCTGGACCCACTCGGGGGCGAGTCCGGTGTACGTGTGCGCCGCCCCCCGGCGCAACGCGTCGAGGTATCCGTGGCGCAGGACATCGGTGTAGCGGCCGGGATGGGCGAGGCTGCCCTGCAGCGTCGAGCTCGCGTCCTCCCGCTTGCGGTAGTGGTAGCGAGCCGTGCTCACGAATCCAACCGTCGGCTCGTCGACGTCGAGCAGGTACCGGATGCAGAAGTGACCGTCCTCGAAGTTCGGCCTCACCCTGGGATCGAACAGGAGGCCCTGCGAGCGCAGCTCGGCCGTCCGCACGAACGCCGCCGGGGCGCTGCCGAAGAAGTGGCCCGGGAACTGGACCAGGTTGCGGACGACGTTCTCGGTGCCGAAGCGACGGCGCAGTGGATGGGTGTCCTCGAGCTGGCCACTGGCGTCGTCGAGCATGATGAAGTTCGTGGCGACCATGCTTGCCGCCGGGTGCCTCGCCAGGAACGCGGCGACCTCGCCCAGGTAGTTCGCGGCCAGGACGTCATCGGGATCCGTGAATGTCGCCCACTCACCGCGGGCCAGCGGAAGCCCGGCATTGCGCGCGGTGGCCTGGCCCCCGTTCTCCTTCGTGATCACGGTGACGAGGCCGGGCTGCCGCTCCTCCCACGCTCGCAGCTTCGCAAGGGAGTCGTCGGTCGAGCCATCGTCAACGGCGATGACCTCGAACTGATCTCGCGGGAAGGTCTGTGCCTCGATCGACGCGATGAACTCGTCGATGTAGCGCGCCACGTTGTAGACCGCGGTCACGATCGAGAACCGGATCTGGTGCCCTGGCTCCACCGTTTCGTGCAACAAGTGCCACCGCATGCGAGATCGAGGGTGCGGCCGGTCCTGCAAGCCTCGAGCCGCCGGGCGTTCGGGCTTCGTGAGCCGACGTCGCCCGGAATCCTACAACGAGTTGCGGGTTGGCGGCCGGTGCCCCACTCGGCCGGCCGGCGCAAGCCACGGCGCCGGGGCCGGTAGCATGAGCCGGTGATCGATGAGCGGCTGCTGAGCGCCCTGCGGGAAACGGTGGGTGAGCGTCACTGCCTGACCGATCCGGACCTGCGCGCCACGTACGAGACGGATTGGACCCGCCGATGGGCAGGCTCAGCCGCCGCCGTCGCGCGACCACACTCGACGGACGAGGTCGCCGCGGTCCTGCGGGCCTGTTCGGCAGCGGGTGTCGGCGTCGTGCCCCAGGGCGGCAACACCGGCCTCGTCGGCGGATCGGTGCCCCGCTCGGGCGAAGTGGTGCTCAGCCTGCGCCGGCTCACGGCCGTCGGCGAGGTCGACGCCGAGGCCGGCGAGGTGACCGTGGGAGCGGGGGCGACGCTGTCATCGGTCCAGTCGGCGGCCGACGCCGCCGGATGGAGCGTTGGCGTTGACTTCGGGGCACGCGACTCGGCGACGATCGGCGGCATGGTGGCGACCAACGCAGGCGGAGTGAACGTGCTACGCCATGGACCGATGCGCCAGCAGGTCCTCGGCTTCGAGGCCGTTCTCGCCGACGGCAGCGTGCTGCGGCGTCTGCCAGGCGTGCCGAAGGACAACACCGGGTACGACCTCGGCGGACTGCTTGCCGGGAGCGAGGGAACCCTGGCCGTCGTCACCGCCGTGCGGCTTCGCCTCGTCCCGGCCCTTCGCCACCGAGCTGTCGCGATCGCCGGCTTCGCCGATCCTGCCGCCGCCGTCGCGGCGGCGTCAACCCTGCGACGTGGGCTGGCATCCGTCCAGGCCCTCGAGCTCCTCACCGATGCCGGCCTCGAGATCGTCATGCGCCACGCGTCGCTCGCGGCACCGCTGTCACCTCGCCACCCCGTCTATCTGCTTGTCGAGGCCGGATCGATGGAGCGCTCGGTGGTCGATCGGCTCATCGAGGCGCTCGATCGGCTCGGACTGGGCGACGCGGCCGCGGTGGCCGACGACGCCGATGGGCGCCATCGGCTCTGGCAGCTGCGCGAGCGCCACACCGAGGCGATCAATGCCGAGGGCGTGCCGCACAAGATCGACGTCTCGGTGCCGCTCTCTCGCTACGCCGAGATGGTCGAGCGCACCGGGCCGGCCGTCGCGGCCGTGGATCCCGGCGCGCGCACGATCGCCTACGGGCACGTCGGCGACGGGAACCTCCACGTCAACGTGCTGGGGCCGCCGCCGGATGACGAGGCGGTCGACGACGCGGTCCTGGGGCTCGCGCTGGAGCTTGGCGGCAGCGTCAGCGCCGAGCACGGTATCGGCGTTGCCAAGGTCGAGTGGCTGGTGCGCGATCGCGGCGAGGCCGCGGTGGCTGCCATGCGGGCCATCAAGGCGGCCCTCGATCCTGGCGGCATCCTCAACCCCGGCGTCCTGTTCGGCCGATGACCGCCCACGCGCACGCCGAGAGCGCGAGCTCCGCGGGGTCCCGGCGCCTCCTCCTCGTCCTGGTACTGGTGGTCGGGTTCGGCGTCGTCGAGGTGATCGGGGGCATGCTCACCGGCAGCCTGGCGCTGCTGGCCGATGCGGGCCACATGGCGACCGACGCTGCGGGCCTGCTCCTCGCCCTGCTGGCGATCGGCATCGCGCGTCGCCCCGCGACGCCCGAGCGCTCCTTCGGCTACTACCGGGTCGAGATCTTCGCCGCCGTCATCAACGCGGTGATCCTCCTTGTCGTCGCCGTGGTCATCCTGGTCGAGGCGTTCCAGCGCGCATCGGCTCCGCCGGAGGTGCTCGGCCTGCCGATGCTCGTGATCGCCTCGGTCGGCCTGGGCGTGAACCTCGTCTCGATTCGGCTCCTGCATGCCGGCGCCCAGCGCAGCCTCAACCTGCGGGGCGCGTACCTCGAGGTGATGGGCGACCTGTTCGGGTCGGTGGCGGTGATCGTCGCCGGGATCGTCATCCTGGCCACGGGCTGGACGCCGATCGACACGATCGCCTCGGTGCTCATCGCGCTCCTGATCGTGCCGCGGACGTGGAGCCTGCTGCGCGAGGCGATCGACGTGCTGCTCCAGGCGACTCCGCGGGGCGTGGACATCGGTGACGTGCGGAGCCACCTCCTGCGGGCCGATGGGGTCGTCGACATCCACGACCTGCACGCCTGGACCCTCACCTCGGGCAAGCACGTCGTCTCGGCCCACGTCGTGATCGAGGCGACCGCCGATCCGCCGGCGGTGCTCGACGAGCTGTGCGCGTGCCTCACCGACGACTTCGACTTCGAGCATTCCACCATTCAGCTCGAGTCGGTCGACCGGCAACGCCTCGAGCAGGGCGGACATCCATAGGTCCTTGCTGGCGTGGGGAAACCTGACGTCGCCTGTCCGGTTCCTCCGCCACAGTGTGCTCATGACGAACGAAGCGGGATTCCTCGAGACGGGCGGGGCCCGCATCTACTACGAGGTGGAAGGCAGCGGACCGGCGGTGCTGTTGATCCATGCCGGCGTCGCCAACCTGCGCATGTGGGACGCCCAGGTTGCCGCCCTTCGCGACGACCACCGCGTGATCCGATATGACACCCGCGGCTACGGGCTGACCGTGACCGATGCCGTCGAGTTCTCGAATCGGGCCGACATCGCGGCACTGCTCGACCACCTCGGCGAGGATGCCGCCCACGTGGTGGGCCTGTCGCGGGGCGGGATGATCGCCCTTGACTTCACGCTCGAGTTTCCCGACCTCGTGCGGAGCCTGACGGTCGCGGCCGGTGGCGTCGGCGGGTACGAGTCACCCGACGAGGGGCCATCCGGTACGTGGGACGTCCCCGATGCGATGTTGACAGCCAAGAACTGGACCGGCCTGGCCGACTGGGAGGCGTCATTCTGGGCTGACGGACCGGGCCGGTCGCCCGACCGGGTCCCGGCCATCCGTGCCCAGATCCACGACTGGGTGCTGGCCAACTACCGGGCCGAGAAGGAGGAGGGGCAACCGAAGCCCCTTGACCCGCCGGCGGAGGAGCGTCTGGGCGACCTGCGGGCGCCCCTGCTGGTGATGTACGGCACGTTGGACGAGCCGTCGACGTCGGAGTCGATGCGTCACCTGGCCGCGTCCGTGCCGGGCGCCCGCCTGGAGGTCTTCGAGACGGCGCACATGATCAACCTCGAGGAACCGGAGCGGCTTAACGCGCTCCTGCGGGAGCACTTCGCGGGGGCCTAGACGACCTTCCCGGGGTTGAGGATGCCCAACGGGTCGAGCGCGGACTTGATGGCGCGCATGACCGCGACCGCATCGGATCCACGTTGCTCCTCGAGGAACGGACGCCGCGCGGCGCCGATCCCGTGCTCGCCGGTCACCGTCCCACCCAGGGCGATCGCGGCGCGGTAGAGCTCCTCGCATGCCGCGTGGGCTCGCTCCTCGGCAGCGCTGTCCCCGCGGTCCCAGACGAACGTGGGATGCAGGTTCCCGTCGCCCGCGTGGCCGAACGTGCCGCACCGAACGTCATGCGCGGCGGCCACGCGCTCGATGGCCGCGAGGAGCTCGGGCAACCGCGAGCGCGGTGCGCCAACGTCCTCCATGCGCGCGACGCCGAGCCGCTCCATGGCTCGGAAGGCCATGCGGCGGACCTGGCGCAGCCAATCGGCCTCCATTGGGTCCGTGGCGCGCACGATCGAGGTTCCGCCCGCATCCGTGCAGCAGGCCTCGGCGCGGACGAGCTCGGCCTCCGCCGCGGCACCGGGAGCGTCGGACTCGATCAGCAGGAGGGCTGCGGCATCCCGGTCGAGCCCGAGGTTGTGCCAATCGTCGACCGCGGCGATGGTGACCCGGTCCATCAGCTCCAGCGTGCACGGCTCCAGGCCGGCGCGGGTCATGGTCGCCACGGCGGTGCCCGCGGCATCGAGGGTGCCGAAGAAGGCGAGCATCGTCTGCTTCGGGGGCGGGGCGGGCCGGAGTCGAAGCGTCGCCTCGGTGGTGATGCCCAGCGTCCCCTGCGAACCCACGAACAGGTGGGTGAG
>DATBRU010000042.1:0-4558 GCA_036560105.1 Candidatus Limnocylindria bacterium
TGGCATCTGCTGCACCACGATCGGCGCGTGCACGACCCTCGGCGAGTGGAACCGGGCCGCCGACTGGACCGATGCCCAAGACCGCTGGTGCAAGCGCGAGGGCATCGCCGGCTATCCCGGCATGTGCCGGCTGTATCGGTCCGAGATCAAGGAGCTGCGCGGCCGCTGGCTCGAGGCGGAGGCCGAGGCGCGACAGGCATCGGTTGAGCTGGCCGGCTTCATCCCGGCTGCCGCCGGCATGGCGCTGTACCGCATCGGCGAGATTCGGCTTCGACGGGGCGACCTGGCCGAGGCCGATGAGGCTCTGACTCGGGCTCATGGGCTGGGCGCGCACGTCGAACCGGCGCTGTCCCTTCTGCGGATGGCCCAGGGTCGCGCCCAGGCAGCGTTGGATGGCATCCGAGAGGTGGTCGAACGGCCGCCGATGACGCCGAACTGGCACGCTCCGCCGGGCACGCCGCTCTACAACGTGCCGCTGCTCGGCGCCCAGGTCGAGATCGCGCTCTCCACCGGGGACGAGGTGACCGCCGGGCAGGCGGCCGACCAGCTCGAGACGATCGCGAAGCAGTTCGACAGCCAGGCGATCCGTGCCACGGCTGCCGACGCCCGCGGTCTCGTCGACGTGCGCGCGGGGCGCGCGGCGGAGGCGGTGCCCACGCTGCGTGCTGCCATCGAGGCCTGGGGCGAGCTGAGCGCTCCGTACGAGGTGGCGCGATCACGCATGGCCCTGGCCGAGGCGCTGCACGCCACCGGGCAGGCCGATCGATCCGAGATGGAGCTGCGCGCCGCCCGGTCCGCGCTCGAGGATCTCGGTGCGACACTCGAGCTCCGCCGGGCCGATGAGCTCGCCGCCTCGCTGGGATTCGATGCCGGCGGAACGGGCGCCGGCCACGCCGCCGATCGCGAGCTGCGAGCCTTCGCCTTCACCGACATCGTCGACTCGACGCGGCTGGCCGCAACACTCGGCGATGAAGGGTGGCAATCGATCCTGCGCAGGCATGACGAGATGGTGCGCCGCGGGGTTGCCGAGCACGGCGGCGAGGTGGTGAAGCACACCGGCGATGGATTCTTCCTCGCCTTCGGCGAGCCTGATCGCGCCATCGAGGCGCTGATCGAGCTCCAGCGTCGCCTCGCGGCCTACCGCGAGCGGGAGGGATTCGCGCCGACCGTTCGCAGCGGGGCCCACCTCGCCGAGGCGACGCGCTCCGGGACGGACTACCTCGGCACGGGCGTGACGCTGGCGGCCCGCATCGGCGGTGCGGCGAACGGCTCGGAGATCCTCGTCAGCCGTGCGATGCTCGACATGGCCCGTCGGTCGTTCCCCGAGGTCGAGGCTCGCACGCTGGAGCTGAAGGGCATCGACGAGCCGACCGAGGCAGTCAGCATTCGCTGGTAGAGCACCATGCCATTGATCGAGCTCCGAGGGATCACCGATGCGAACCGCGAGGCGATCGTGGCCATCCACGGTGGGCCGGCAGAGGGGCGGTTCGTGTCATCGGTCGCCGATTCGCTGGAGGAGGCGGCCGAGACCCCGGAGGGCAGCCCGTGGTATCGCGCCGTCTACCGGGATGATGAGACGGTCGGCTTCGTCATGCTGAGCTGGAACAGCGTTCCGCGACCGCCGGACATCATCGGTCCGTGGTTCCTGTGGAAGCTCATCGTCGACGAGCGGCACCAGGGTCGGGGCATCGGTCGCGCGATCGTGGACGAGGTCGTTCGGCTCATCCGTGCCGAGGGCGCACGCGAGCTGTTCACGAGCCATGTCATCGGCGAGGGCGGTCCCGACGGCTTCTACGAGCGGCTCGGGTTCATCGCGACCGGTGAGCTCGATCCGCAGGGCGAGCGGATCCTCCGGCTCGACCTGGTGGCAGGAGGCTAGCGGGCCTGGTGGAGCTGCCCGATTACTGGCTGTCGCGTCCGGGTGTCGAGCCCGGGCCGGAGCTGAGAGCGTCCTTCGATCGTGTGTGGGAGAGCGCCATCTTGGCGGGCGACTGCCCGATGATCGAGGTCCCGCAGGGGGAGCGATCGCAGTTCCTCTGCCACCTTGCCGATACGCGGGGCGTCGTGCTCCACGGCTCGGGTGATCCGGGGATCGCCGTCTTCGAGCCGCGCCAGGCGATCGACCTGAACGACTTCGGCAACCGGAAGGCGGTCTATGCGGCCGGTGACGGCCTCTGGGCGATGTTCTTCGCGATCGTGGACCGGGACCGGATCGGTTCGGTCGCCAACGCGTGCGTTCGCCTGGCCGATGCGGCAGGGGAGGTCAGCCCACCCCGCTACGCGTTCTCGATCAGCCGATCCGCCTTGCCGGACCGACCCTGGCGATCGGGCACCGTCTACGTCCTGCCGGGTGACACGTTCGAGCTTCAGCCTCCGATGCGTTTCGGCGAGTTCGAGGTGCGCATTCCGCAGCTTGCCAGCCTCGTGGCCGTGCGGCCGCTTGCCCGGGTGACGGTGGGGCCTGACGACTTCCCGTTTCTTGCACAGATCCGCGGGCACGACGATGACCGATTGGCGGAGTACGCGCACGCCATGGAGACCGGCGCGCCTTGGCCCGATTAGCGTCGCGGGTGGCGCTCGTGCCACCTAACGTATGGTAGAATGGGTGGCATGGAGAAGACGACTGTTTACCTGCCGGACGAGCTGAAGGTGGCGCTGCGGCGCGCGGCGCGGTCGACGGGTAGGAGCGAGGCAGATCTCATCAGGGAGGGAATCGGGCTCGTGACGGGGACCCATCGGATCGCGGAGCCCAGGCTGCCCCTGTTCGAAAGCGGGCAGCCGGATCTCGCCGAGCGGACCGACGAGCTGCTGGCCGGCTTCGGCGAACGGTGATCCTGCTCGACACGAGTGGGTTGCTCGCCGCCATCGACGCCAGCCAGCGTCATCACGATGCGGCACGACGGGCGCTAGAGGCGGCCCCGCCACCATGGGTGCTGTCGCCGTTCGTTCTTGCCGAGCTCGACTACCTCCTGGCGGCCAGGGTCGGGCAGAGCGCCGAGCGCGCGCTCCTGGCGGAGGTCGGGCGGGAGGTATATCGGCTCGAGGCGTTTGACGCGGGAGACATCGAGGCGGCCGAGCGGGTGATCGGGCGGCATGCCGACCTCGATCTCGGCTTGGCCGACGCATCCCTCGTCGTGCTCGCGAACCGCTACGGCATCCGCGACCTGCTCACGCTGGACGAGCGCCACTTCCGCGCCGTGCGCGGTCCTGCTGGCCGTCCCTTCAGGCTTCTCCCCGCTGATCGCTAGGGCATCGGCTGGTTAGGACGGCTCGACGGTGAGGCCGGCGTCGACGAGCAGGTCTCGGATGAGGTCGTTGCCGGCCTGGGACGGGTGGGTGTGGTCGGCGGCCACGAGGTCACCGGGTGGCTCGGTGCCATCGGCGCCGTTGAAAGCTGAGTAGACGTCGATGCAGGCCGCACCGGCCGCCTCGGCCTCCTCACAGACTGCGGCGTTCCACTGCTCGAACCAGTACGTCACGGCTGCGTAGAGCGTCTCGACCGTCGCCGCGTCCATCCCCTCGAGCGCGGGCCAGCCGCGCCATGAGTCGTAGGCACCGAGCGTCGCGATCCCGGCGTCGGGCGCGAGCTCGCGCAGGTGGCCGAAGACCTCGGCGATCTGCCCGCGTATGACCGGCACCACCCCGTCGATGCATGCCTGGGTCGTATCGGCTCCGGCCTGCACGACCTCTTCGAGGCTCATCGCGTCGTTCACGGCGGGTGGGCAGCCATCGTGGGCATCGGCGAAGGGTGGCTGGTCGTTGAAGCCGACCGACATCACGATCACATCGGCTCCCGCCAGCTCATCTCGCAGGGCCTGGTCGGACTCGAGCTGCTCGAGGATGTCGATCGTCCGCGCTCCGTCGTGGCGAGACCAGTTGTTGGCCGTGACCGTCTGGCCGATCTCTGCCGCCAGGGCCTCCGCGTACGAGTCGACGAAGCCGGTGCATCCGGGGCAGTCCTCGGAGGCGTTGTAGGGGATCGAGTCGCCGATGGCGACGAGGACCAGTCCGTCCGCCGCCTCCGACGGCGCTGCGGACTCGGATGGCGCTGCCGATTCGGGGGCGGTAGGCGCTCCGCTTGACGGTGCCGCCGATGAGCACGCCGCCAGCATCAGCGCGAGCGCCAGGGGCGCCGATCCGATGCGTGGGGCCGAAGGCTGCGACATCGGTGGGACGCTACCACGCCGGCGGTGCGATCAGGAGCGTTAGCATCGGCCCGTGGACAATTCGGCGATCGGCACGCGTGGCGTCGTGTTCCGGGGCACCGGGGCACGGCTACTGATCGAGGAGCTGAGCCTCGACCCGCCGCAGCGCGGCGAAGTCCGGGTTCGGATGGCGGCTGCCGGGGTGTGCCACTCCGACCTCCATGTCGTGGACGGCGAGTGGGAGCGGCCGGCCGGCGTCGTCATGGGGCACGAGGGTGCCGCGTTCGTCGAGGAGATCGGTGACGGAGTCACCGGCCTGGAGGTCGGCGACCTCGTCGTGCTTGCCTGGACCGCGCCGTGCGCCTCATGCGTGAGCTGCCGGCGTGGCGAACCATGGCTCTGCATCCGCCCTG
>DATBRU010000043.1:0-32279 GCA_036560105.1 Candidatus Limnocylindria bacterium
CGGCGCCGCCAGCCAGGCCTGCGCGGGCACGCCCAGCATCGTCAGCTCCTCCTGGCGGATGAGCGCATCCTGAGCGTCCCGTTCGAGCCGCATGGGCGTGCCGTGGCGCAGCGCATAGCCGGTGAAGCCGGCGGCCTGGCCGGTCCCGATGGCCTCCCACACGCCCGGATCGGGCGGGTCGTCGTCGACCGTGTCGCGATAGAACGGGTAGTTCACCAGCCCGCGTCGGTCGTCGTAGAGCGCGATGTAGAAGTTGTCGGTGTCCATCAGCTCGCCGACGATCTCGTGGATCGCCGCATAGAACGCGGGCATATCCTCGGCTGCGCTCGCCGTCTCCGCGATCCGGTACAGGGCCGACTGGAGCTTCTCGGAGCTCGGCGGACCGGCCTCGGCCGTGCGGAGCTCGGAATCGCCTGCGGGCTGGGTGGTGTCGGTCAACGCCGGCTCTCCCGGCGCTGATGCTCGGATCGTGTCATGCGCGCCGTATTGTGCCGTCCCGGACGGCTCGCCGTCGACGGGAAGCGCGATCAGCCGGTGGGGTCGGGGTTCGACTCGGTGAGCGTCGTGGGGGCGCCGTGCACGGCCGGGATCGAGCCCAGGCGTCCCGCCTGGTAGTCGGTGAAGGCCTGCATCACCTCGTCCCGGGTGTTCATGACGAACGGTCCGGCCCAGGCGACGGGCTCGCGGATCGGCCGGCCACCCAGGATCAGGACGTCCAGATTCGGGCTGCGGCTCTCCTGGCGCTCTGCCGCGTGCATGCGCACGGTGTTGCCGGGTCCGAACACCGCCAGCTGTCCCATTTCGACGCTGATCCGTTCCGCGCCGACGGTGCCGTGGCCCGCCATGACGTAGGCGAGCGCGTTGTAGTCCGCCCGCCATGGCAGCACAAGCTCGGCTTCCGGGCTGAGGGTCGCGTGCAGGAGCGTCATCGGCGTGTAGGTGGTGCCCGGCCCGGCGTGCCCGGCCAGGTCGCCGGCGATGACCCGGACGAGGGCTCCCCCGTCGGTCGAGGCAAGGAGGCCGACCTCGGCGGCGCGGATGTCCTGGTAGCGCGGTGGCGACCACTTCTGGGCCTTCGGCAGGTTCACCCACAGCTGGATGCCGTGGAAGAGGCCGCCACTCACGACAAGTGCCTCCGGCGGCTTCTCGATGTGGAGGATGCCGGCGCCCGCCGTCATCCACTGCGTGTCGCCGTTGGTGATGACTCCCCCACCGCCGTTGCTGTCGTTGTGCTCGAAGGTCCCATCCATCATGTACGTGACGGTCTCGAAGCCACGGTGCGGGTGCCACGGGGTGCCCTTGGGCTCTCCGGGCGCGTACTCGACCTCCCCCATCTGGTCCATATGGATGAACGGATCGAGCTGTCCCATGTCGACGCCGTGGAACGCGCGGCGCACCGGAAAGCCCTCGCCCTCGAAGCCGCGCGGTGCGCTGGTGAGGCTGATGACGGGCCGTTCGCGGGCCACGGCCGGATCGGGCGCGAAGATCCGCGGCAGGATGGTGATGTCGTCGACGGTGATGGCAGGCATGGTCGTATCATACCACCGATAGTTGCGGATGCAACTATCGGACCGCGGTACCCCAGTAGAACGGGCCCACCGCCTGGACCGATGCGTCCCACCCCAACCCCTGAAGGCGAGCGGCGAGCTCATCGGGCTCCCACAGCACCTTCACCGCGCGGTGGACGGTCCCATCGCTCAGCGGCCGACGAACGACGCCCTCGGCCTGGTCGATCCAATCCTCGTCCCACAGCCCGTGCCGCCGCTCGTCGATGAAGAACACGCGTCCCATAGGCCTCAGGATGCCCTCCAGGAGGCTCCAGAACGTGGCGAACCGGCTCGGGGGCACATGCGAGAGGAAGAAGCCGAGGAAGGCGACGTCGAAGTCGCCGGAGGGCGGAAGCGCGAAGGCGTCGAGCACGGCGTGCCGCACGGCTGGCCGTTCACCAAGCCGTGCTCGGTTCAGGTCGAGCATCTCCGGTGAGGAATCCGTCACGAGCAGGTCGTCCGCGAACTCCGCGAGCTCGCCGGTCCACTGCCCCGTCCCGGCGGCAAGCTCGATCACCCGGCCGCGCGGCTCGAATGCGCGGAGGGCGGATCGAAGCGCGTCGATGTGCGTCGCGTTCGGGTCTCCTGGGGGCATGGAGGTGGCGTCGTACTCGGCCGCTCGGGCGCGGTAGTAGGCGATCTGGTCGTCGAGGAGGTCGCGATCGGTCACCGACGCTCGGCAGGCACACCCAGGGTGACGGCCGCGGCCACGGTGGCGGTGGCGAGGGCCATCGCCTGGCCGGAAGACAGGGAACCGTCCGCGCCGAAGAATTGCGTGGCGGCGCTCGGGATGGCGGCCAGAATGACCGGGATGAGCGTCCAGCCGAGGACCAGCACCGTCGGGGCCGTGGCGCCGGGGAGGCGCAGCATGCGCGTCGCCACCGCGGTGAGCACGCCGAGGAAGGCCGACAGGAGGAGGATCAAGAGCACGGCGGGCTGGTCCCGCGCGCCGGACGCCTCCACGAGCCGCACGATCCCCTGGTAGGCGACGGTCACGCCGGCAGCGAGCAGGAGGCCGAGAACGGCCGCGCGGGCCCCGATCATGCCAGCCGCTCGGCGAGGCCATGCGCGATGCGGTATGACTTCCCGGCACCCATCACCAGGACCGCGTCGCCCGGCGTGACGTGGTCGGCGACGTACGCCGTCGTGGCATCGGCGTCCCCCGTGGCGATCGTCGGGATGCCCGACGCGCGCTCGATCTCATCGGCCAGGTCCTCCGCGCTCGTGGCGGCCATCGCCTCGGGGGTGTCGCGGCTGGCGAAGATGTCGACGATGACGACCTCGTCGGCGCCGGCAAAGGCGGTGGCGAACTCGTCCATGAGGAGCGTGGTTCGAGAGTACATGTGCGGCTCGAACACCGCCCACAGGCGTCGATCCTGGCCCACCTTCTGACGGGTGGCGGCCAGCGCGGCACGAACCTCAGTCGGGTGATGCCCATAGTCGTCGTAGATCGTCACCCCGGCAGTATCGGCGATCAGCTCCATCCGGCGCCCGGCGCCGGCGAATGTGCGCAGGCCATCTGCAAGGCGGTCGATCGGCGCGCCGAGCGCGCGGGCCAGGATCAGGGCAGCGGTCGCGTTCAGGACGTTGTGCTCGCCGGCCAGCGCCATCTCCCAGCGTCGGCCGAACAGGCTGAACGAGGTCTCCTGCGCGCCGAGCGCCACGTCGAGGGCCGTGATCTCGCCACCGGGACCGTAGCGAACGACGCGGCCGTCCCAGCCGCGAAGTCGCTCGACGAGCTCGGTCGCGCCCGCATCGGCCGCGCAGGCCAGCAGCAGCCTCCCATTCAGTGCGGGATGCGTCCCCATGCCCCGCACGAAGCGCTCGAACGACGACATGACCGCCGCGCGGTCCGCAAAGAAGTCGGGGTGATCCATCTCGACGTTGGTCACGATCGCAGCGGCGGGATGATAGTTCAGGAAGTTGTCGCCGAACTCATCGGCCTCGACCACGAATGGCGCCCCCGCGCCGGCACGAACCGATGCCCCCCATGCGCCGATGAAGGCTCCCACCTCGACGGTTGGGTCGAGCCCGGACTCCACGAGAAGGTGGCCGACAAGGGCTGTGGTCGTGGATTTGCCGTGCGTCCCGGTCACGCCGATGCCGATGCGGCCGGGGGCCGACATCAGCTCTCCGAGGAGTGCCTGCCATGTCGCGACCGGGATGCCGCGCGCGTTCGCCATCCCAAGCTCGGCGTGGTCCGCCACTGCCCGCAGGGCCGGCGTGATGGCGACGCGATCGACGCCGTCGAGGTGCTCCGGATCGTGGCCCGCGATCCAGGCGATGCCGGCGGCGTCAAGGGCCGGCGTGTAGGGAGAGGGCGCATCCAGGTCGCAGCCATCGACCCGCGCACCGGCCTCCGACAGCAGCACCGCGGCGCCGGCGGCGCCAGAACCGGCGATCCCGATCACGTGAATCCGCTCGGACCGGACGCTCATGCTCCAGCCTCCCGTGCGACCCGCCCGGCGAGCTCGATCGCCGCAAGGGCGGATGCGCGCTTGTTGCCGTCGCGGTCATGCGACCAGACGTGGCGCTCGACCACGGCCGGCCGGTCGCGGACCGCCGCCGCAACGTAGGTGAGGCCCACGGGCTTGTCCGCGGTCCCGCCATCCGGCCCGGCGATGCCGGTCACCGCCACGCCAAGGTGAGCGCGCCCGAATCGCGCAAGGACGCCGGTCGCCATGGCCTCGGCCACGTCGGGCGAGACGGCTCCGACCCGCTCGATGAGCTCGACGGGCACGCCGAGCAGCTCCTCTTTCGCCTCGTTCGAGTACGACACGATGCCTCCGAGGAAATGATCGCTGGCGCGCGGGACCTGGGTGATGACGTGCCCGACGAGCCCGCCGGTGCATGATTCAGCGGCCGCCATGCGCCAGCCCTTGTCGCCAAGCGCCTGTCCAAGCCGCCGCGAGGCCGCCTCGAGGTCGTCGGGCGTCGGCGGTCGCGCCATCGGGTCAGCGGTAGTTCGTGAACTGGAGCGCGACCGGGAAGTCCAGCGCGCGAAGGTCGGCGATGACCGCCTGCAGCTCATCGCGCGACTTGGCGCTCACGCGCACGACGTCACCCTGGATGACCGGCTTCACTTTCGGGAACCCGTCGCGGATGTGTTTTGATAGCTCCTTGGCCTGCTCGGAGCTCAGACCGCGACGGAGCTTGATCTCCTGCCGCACGGTCCCGCCCGAAGCCGGCTCGAGCCGGCCCCACTCGAAGATCTTCAACGACAGTCCCCGCCGAACGGCCTTGGTCTCGAGCAGGTCCTTCGCGGAGCCGGCCCGATAGTCATCGTCCGCGGTCAGCGTGATCGCATCCTTGCCGAGCTCGAACGTGACCCGCGTGCCCTTGAAGTCATAGCGCGTCGCGATCTCGCGTCGCGCCTGGTCGAGCGCGTTGACGAGCTCCTGCTGGTCGAAGTCGCTGACGAGGTCGAACGAAGCATCCGATGCCACTGGTCCACTACCCTCCTGCGCGCGCGACGCGCCATTCCACGACCTGGGCGTCGTCACCCATGAGGCCGAGGCTGATGCCATTGATGGTGATCCGGACGGCCCCGGCGTTCCCGACCCGGATGCGAAGGGCGTCCTCCGCCTCGAGCTCGACACGGTCGCCGTCGGATGCGTTCAGGCCAGAGACCTCCTCGACGAGCGCGCCGTCCTCCTCGAGCAGGAGGTAGGACTCGCCGTCGACGATCTCGATCGTGGCTCGCAGCCCCGCTCCGGATCCGACCACGACGGAGCTGCTCACCGGTTCGCCGGTCGCCGGGCTCACCGTCAGCCGCCACGTGCCGGCTGGGATCGCGAGCGATGCCTCGAAGGCGCCCGAGGCATCGGCGGTGATGGACGTCGCCTCCGGAGCTTCGGGAGATACCGGCGTGGGCTCGACCGGCGCACCCGACGCGCTGGTGATGGCGAACGACACCGTCGGGGCTGCCTCGAGCTCGGCGCTCACCGACAGCGCGACGTTGGGAGCCGCAGTTCCGCGAATCGCCACCGGGGCGTTGACCGTGGTGCCCGCGGCCGGCTCGGTGAGCACGACGGGCACGGCGGCCGCCGGCGTGGACTCGTCGGCGACGACGATGATCGTCCGTTCCTCCATCTCCGAGTCGCGACCGGTGACCGGGTCGGTGGCCATGAGCCGCATGACGTTCGAGCCGGGCACGAGGCCAACGATGATCTCGAACGCTCCCGACGCATCCGCCGTTGTCGTGGGATTCTCACGGAGGTTGCTCACCGCGATGCGCGCATTCGGCGCCGTGGTCCCCCGTACGGTGATCGTGAGGTCCGGATGGGCGCTGACGTTCCCTGCTGGCTCGGTGATGCGCA
Source organism: Candidatus Limnocylindria bacterium (assembly GCA_036560105.1). Taxonomy (GTDB): domain Bacteria; phylum Chloroflexota; class Limnocylindria; order QHBO01; family QHBO01; genus JACDBZ01. Next base: position 5,867 of record DATBRU010000043.1, read on the forward strand.
GCTCGGGGGTCCGAGCGAAGTTGACGAACTCGTAGCCGAGCCACGCCACGAAGCCGCCGACCCCGATGGTCAACAGTGCGGCGAACACAACCCCCGGGGTCACGACGAACGCCCGCGAACGGCGCGTCGCGAGCGGCTTCGGCGGCGCCTGCATGGAGGCTGCCTCGGGGGGACCGGATGCCGTCTCGAGGCGGTAGAGGTCGATGAGGTACTCGGGGTCGAGGCCGAGGTACGCGCCGTAGTTGCGAAGGAATCCCCGGGTGTAGACCGCGCCGGGCAGCTCACGGTACTCCCCGTCCTCGAGGGCCGCGAGGTAGCGCTCCCGGATCTTGGTCTCACGCTCGACGCGAACGAGGTCCACACCTTTCGCCTCACGGGCGGCGCGCAGCACCTCCCCGAGCCTGTGGACCTCCTCGGTCACTCCGGATCGTCCCCGGCGGGTTCGATGTCGCCGCCCCAGCCATCGCTCGTGACCAGGACTTCGCGGAAGCGGCTGCCGTCCTGCGGACCGACGATGCCGCGATCCTCCATCTGGTCGAGGATGCGCGCCGCGCGCGCGTACCCGATCCGCAACCGGCGCTGAAGCAGCGAGGCCGAGGCCTTGTCACTGCGCCGGACGATGTCGACGGCCTGGGTGAGGAGGGCGTCCGCATCGTCGGCCTCGTCATCCTCTCCGGGACGGCCTCCGGATCGGCCGTCGCGCTTCGGCGCGGTGATCTCGGGTCGGTACTGCGGCGCTCCCTGGCCACGCCAATGGCGCGCCACCGCCTCGATCTCGGGGTCGGTCACCAGCACGCCCTGGAGGCGCACCGCGCGTGGTGCGTCGATCGGCTGATAGAGCATGTCGCCGCGCCCGAGCAGGTCCTCGGCTCCGGTGGTGTCGAGGATCGTGCGGGAGTCGATGCCCGAGGTCATGGCGAACGCGATCCGCGAGGGGATGTTGGCCTTGATCAGGCCGGTGATGACCTGCACCGATGGGCGCTGCGTGGCGATCACGAGGTGGATGCCGGTGGCCCGCGCGAGCTGAGCGATGCGCGTGATCGTGGCCTCGACCTCGTAGGCCGAGACCATCATCAGGTCGGCGAGCTCGTCGATGACGATCACGATGTACGGCATCCGCGGCTCGCCGGATCGAAGCGCCTCGTTGTAGCCGGCGATGTTGCGGACGCCCCGCGCCGCGAACTCGGCGTAGCGGCTCTCCATCGTGCCGACCGTCCACTTCAGCGCATTCACCGCCTTCTCCGAGTCGACGATGACCTCGGTCAGCAGGTGCGGAATGCCCTTGTACTGCGCCAGCTCGACGCGCTTGGGGTCGATGAGGATCAGCTTCACCTCGGCCGGGGTGGCGCTCATCAGGAAGCTGCCGATGATCGCGTTGACGCAGACGCTCTTGCCCGAACCGGTCGCGCCGGCAATGAGCAGGTGCGGCATGCGAGCGAGATCGGCGCTGAACGGCTGGCCGGCAACGTCCTGCCCCAGGGCGAAGGCGACCTTCGACTTCTTCCCGAGCTCGGAGTGGACGCGGCTGGCGAGGACCTCCTTGAGCGTGACCAGGTCGAACGCCGCGTTCGGGATCTCGACGCCGACGAACGGCTCGCCGGGAATCGGCGCCTCGATTCGGATGCTGCGCGCCGAAAGCGCGAGAGCCAGGTTGTCCGCCAGGCCTTCGATCCGGCTGAGCTTGATGCCCTGTTCGATCTCGAGTGCGTACTGTGTGACGACGGGGCCCTCCTGGATACGGGCCACCTTCACGCCGATGCCGAAGTGCGCCAACGTGTCTCGGATGCGCTGTCCCTTCGCCGTGAGGTCCATCTGCGCCGCACTTGCCTCTGGCGCGTCGGCGAGAACGTCGAGGCCCGGAAGGTCCCAGGCGCGCTCCACGGCCTCGAGGGCAGCGTCGGCGGTCTCCTGCTCCCCCACTTCGGCCAGGTGCGCCTCCTCGCCCGACTCGAGGTCATGATTCACGGGCACGAGGTCTTCCTCGATGGGCACCGCGACGGACACCGCCGGCGGGATGGGCCTACCGTTGCCGCTGCCGTTCCCGCTCGTCGTCGGCCGTTCCCGGCGCACGATCACGGGCGGCTCGTCATCGAGCTCGGGGCTCCCGGCCAGCCGATCGCGGACGCGTTCGATGAGCCCCGCCTTCGTCACGCTCGCGGCCACGGGCACCTCGGCCGGAGCTGGTGCCCTGCGGCCCGCGCGGCGTGCGGCCGCGACGTCCTGCTCGCGGCGCTCATCGTGCTCGGCGAGGTACGAGGCGACGAGGTCTCCGATCGTCATGTTGAAGTACAGGAGCAAGCCGACGACCACCAACAACCCGAGCACGATCCAGGCGCCAACGACGCCGACTGCCCCGGTCAGCAGCTGGCTGACACCGAAGCCGATGGCGCCGCCGCCCTGACCGGTCTCGATCGCCTCGCTGCCACCACCCACCGCGAGGTGGAACATGCCGAGGATCCCGAGCGCGACGACGGCGGCGCCCGACGCCGCCATCCAGCGCTCGGCCGGCATCGTCTTCATCCAGAGCATCAGCGCGAAGCCCGCCAGGAGGGGCGCGGCGAAGGCGATCCCCCATCCGAGCGCGGTGGCAAGGATGTCGTGCCAGGGCCGCACGATCGCGCCGGACTCGGGTGCGAACAGGGCGATGACGCTTACGATCGCCAGGAAGAGCAGGATGAGGGCAAGCCCTTCCCGCACGAACCGCGCGCTGAACACGAACGGCGCCTTCTGGCGACGTCGTGTGGTCCGTCGGCGCGTCGTGCGCCGTCGCGTGGCCACCGGTGTCAGACCTCCATCACGATCGGCAGGATCATCGGTCGCCGCTTCGTGCGCTGGTGGAAGAAGGGGCTCAAGGTGTCTCGGATCTTCGTCTTGAGGAAGCCGGCCTCCGCAGCATGGGCATCTCCCCGCGGCTGGCGCAGCGCCTCCATGAGGTGGGCTCGCGCTTCCGCCATGATCGGGTCATCCGGATCGGACAGAAAGCCGCGGCTGACCAGGTCCGGCTCCCCCACGGGCTGGCCCGTCGCCCCGTCGACCGTGAGCGCCACCATGACGATCCCGTCCGAGGCGAGCATCCGGCGGTCGCGAAGCACCACCCCGTCGATCCCGTCAATCGCCGCAATCCCATCCACGAGGACGGCGCCCGCGGCCACGCTCCCGCTCATCCTGGCGCGCTGGCCGTCGAACTCGACGACCTGGCCGTTCTCGAGCACGAAGATCTTGTCGATATCCACGCCCGCGCCTTCGGCCAGGAGGGCGTGCTGCACGAGCATTCGGTACTCGCCGTGGACCGGGATGAAGTGGCGAGGCTTGACGAGGCCGAGCATGAGCTTGAGCTCCTCGCGCGAGCCATGCCCCGACACGTGGCAGTGGACCAGCGGCTCGTAATGGACCATCGCTCCCTCTTTGAAGAGGTTGTCGATCGTCTTCGCAACCGCCTCCTCGTTGCCGGGAATCGGCGAGGCCGACACGATGACCGTGTCTCCTGGCTCGATGGTGATGTTTCGATGGTCGCGGTTGCTCATCCGCGTCAGCCCGCTCATCGGCTCCCCCTGCGAGCCGGTTGTCATGACGACCAGCTGCTCCTTTGGCAGCCGCTGCAGCTGGTCCTTCTTCACGAGCGTCCCGTCGCGCCCATCGAGGTAGCCACGCTCGAGCGCGATCACAGTGTTCTGCTCCATGCTGCGCCCGAGCGCGACCATTCGGCGGCCGTGCGCCCATGCGGCGTCGATCACCTGCTGCACCCGGCCGATATTGCTGGCGAACGTCGCCACGATGACCCTGCCCGGAGCCTCGCCCACCAGGCGATTGAGGCTCTCTCCGACGGTCGTCTCCGACAGCGTGTAGCCGTCCTTTTCCGCTCGCGTTGAATCGCTCAGCAGGAACTCGACGCCACGGTTGCCGATCTCGGCCAGGAGCCCGAGGTCGGCGCGACGGCCGTCCGGGGGGGTGTGGTCGAACTTGAAATCACCGGTGTGGACGATCGTCCCCAGCAGTGTCCGGATGGCGTAGCCGACGCCATCCGGGATGGAGTGATTGACGCGGAACGGCGTGACCCGGAAGTTGCCGACCGCGAACTCGCGTCCGGGCTCGACCACGTGCAGCGGCGTCGCGTCGAGGAGCTTGTGCTCCCGCAGCTTGCCCTGCACGAGTCCCTCGGTCAGGCGCGTGGCGTAGATCGGCGTCCCGGGGATCTTTGGCAGGACGTACGGGAGCGCGCCGGTATGGTCCTCGTGGCCGTGCGTGAGAATGATCGCTCGGACCTTGTCCCGACGTTCGGCCAGGTACGTGACGTCGGGGATGACGAGGTCGATGCCGAGCATGTCCGGGTCAGGGAAGGCCAGTCCACAGTCGACGACGAGGATCTCGTCGTCGGTCTCGATCACGGTGATGTTCTTGCCGACCTCGCCCACCCCGCCCAGCGGAATGATGCGGAGCGAATCGGTCATGGGCGCTCCTCGAAGAGGGTCATCTGTTCATCGGCGTCCGCCACCTGCGTCCGCTCGGCGACCTCGTCGGTCCCTCGCGCCGGCGCGGCCGAGCTCGTTGCTTCGGCGCCGAGCGCATCGCGCGCGGCGAGCAACGCTGCAGGCAATCCGCGCACGTCCCGAATAAGGGTCTCGCGCAGTGAGGCCTGGTGCAGCGCCGCAGCCGGATGGTACATCGGAAAGACGTGCTGGCCCGAGAAGGACCGACGCAGCTGCCCATGGACGGCGCCGATGCGTGCACCGGGCAGGTACCGCTGCAACGAATGCCGGCCCAGCGTGACGACGATCGCAGGCTCCATCGCCTGCTCCTGTCGGTCCAGGTACGGGGCACACGCGGCGGACTCGTCCGGTTCGGGGTCACGGTTCCCCGGAGGCCGGCACTTGACGATGTTCGTGATGAACACGTCCTCGCGCGCCCAGCCGATCGCATGGAGGAGCTCGTCGAGGAACTGGCCCGCCGGGCCCACGAAGGGCCGGCCGGTGGCATCCTCGCGCGCGCCCGGGCCCTCCCCGACCAGCAGCACGTCGCTGAGGACGTTGCCCTCGCCGGGAACGGCCTGCGACCGCGTTCGGGCCAGCGGACAGCGGACACAGGCGCGGACCTCGTCCGCGATGCGCTCCAGCGAGTCCTCGGCGCCCATCGGCACCGAGGGTAGCGCGCCGCCGCCTTCCGGCGACGGCGTCGTGCGTCAGCTCTCCTCGGAGCCTCCGCTGCCGGCACGGGCCATGTGGCGCTCCATCGCCGCGCGGCGGCTCAGGTTCACCCGACCCATGCGATCGATCTCGGTCACCACGACCATCAGCTCGTCACCGATGCTCACGACGTCCTCCACGCGGGGGACACGGTAGTCGGCGAGCTGGCTGATGTGGACGAGGCCCTCCTTGCCCGGCAGGATCTCGACGAAGGCCCCGAAGTTCATGATCCGGGTCACCTTGCCCATGTACTCCTTGCCGACCTCGACGTCCTTGGTCAGGCCCTCGATCCACGCGATGGCCTTCTGGGCCGCCTCGCCGCTGGTGGCGGCAATCTGGATCGTGCCGTCGTCCTCGATGTTGATCTCGGTGCCGGTCTCGGCCGTGATCTGGCGGATCACCTTGCCGCCGGAGCCGATCACGTCGCGGATCTTGTCCACCGGGATCTTGATCGTCGTGATGCGAGGGGCGAATGGGCTCAGCTCCTCGCGGCTGGCGCTGATGACCTCGGTCATCTTGCCCAGGATGTGCATGCGGGCGTCATACGCCTGCTGGAGCGCATCGCGCATGATCTCGGTCGTGATCCCGGCGACCTTGATGTCCATCTGAAGCGCCGTGACGCCCTCGGACGTGCCGGTCACCTTGAAGTCCATGTCGCCGTAGGCATCTTCCTTGCCGGTGATGTCGGTGAGGACCGCGTACCGGCCGCTCTCGGGGTCAGTGATGAGGCCCATCGCGGCTCCGGCCACCGGCGCCTTGATCGGCACTCCGGCATCCATGAGCGCCAGCGTCGAGCCGCAGGTCGAGGCCATGCTGGTCGACCCGTTCGAGCTGACCACCTCGCTCACGACGCGGATGACGTACGGGAACTCCGCCTCGCTCGGAAGCACCGGAAGGAGAGCCCGCTCGGCGAGCGCGCCGTGGCCGATCTCGCGCCGGCCGGGACCGCGCATGAACTTCGCCTCGCCGACCGAGTACGGGGGCATGTTGTAGTGGTGCAGGTAGCGCTTCTCCGTCTCGGGCGAGATGGTGTCCATGCGCTGCTTGTTGCTCGAGGGACCCAGCGTGGCGATGCTGAGCGCCTGGGTCTGCCCGCGCTGGAAAAGGCCCGAGCCGTGGGTGCGCGGCAGGAAGCCAACCTCGACCGAGATCGGTCGAATCGTCCTCGTGTCGCGACCGTCGATCCGGATCCCCTCGCTCAGCACGAGCTCACGAACGGTGGCCTTGGTGAGGGTGTCCATGAGCGCGGAGCCGATGCCGTGGCGGCGTCGGATGTCTTCCAGCCGCTCGCCCTGCTCTGACCGGTTGTAGCTCTCGCGCGCGCGGCGTACCTCGTCGGCGATGTCGCCGCGGATGGCGTCGAGCCGCTCGGCCAGGCCCGAAGTGAAGTGGATGAAGAGCTCGGCAGCAGCCTCGGCGTCCGGCATCGCGCGATGCGCCGTGGCGTGGTCCCGGCCGAAGACGAAGCGCACCAGCTCGGCGAGCTTCCAGGCCCCCGCATCGGGGTACAGCTGATATCCCAGCTCGAGCGTGTCGAACACGCCTGAGGGCGCCCAGCGGACGTCATTCGGCAGGTGGCGGAGCACGAACGGCAGGTCGAAGCTGATGTTGTGGGCAACGACCGGGGTGTCGCCAACCCACTGGGTGAAGTTGGTCAGCACCTCTGCAGCGGTCGGCGCGTTGGCGACATCATCGGTGCTGATGCCGTGCACCTGGTGGCCGACGATGGCGCGACCGGGATTCACGAGGGACTCGAAACGGTCGACGACCTGGCCGTCACGCACGCGGAGCGCGGCGATGTCAACGATGTAGCCGTTCTCGGGCTTCATCGAGGTCGTCTCCAGATCGAAGACGACGAACTCACTCATGCCCGACGAGAGCAGCTTGCCGAGCTGGACGACCGATGACGCCTTGGGGCCGATGAACGGCGCCTTCTTCGGCGTGCCGGCCGAGGCCACCAGGCGCTCCTGGAGGTCGATCGACTTCTGGAGCTCTACGTGGCCGTAGGCGATCGCATCGGCCATGACCGTCTCCGGCAGGATCTTGGCTCCGGCCTCGACCATCATCACCGCCTCGCGGGTGCCCGCGACGACGAGGTCGAGCTCGCTATCGGCGAGCTGGCTGTTGGTCGGGTTGCTGACGAACTCGCCGTCGATCCGCCCGACGCGCACGGCGCCGACGGGGCCCTGGAACGGGATGTGGGAGATGCTCAGGGCCGCCGAGGCGCCGTTCAGAGCGAGGATGTCGGGGTCGTTCTCCTGGTCGGTCGACAGGACCGTCAGGACGACCTGGACGTCGTTGTAGTAGCCCTTCGGGAAGAGCGGGCGGAGCGGGCGGTCGGTGAGACGCATGGCCAGGATGGCGGCCTCCGACGGGCGCGACTCGCGCTTGATGAAGCCGCCGGGGATCTTGCCCGCGGCGTACATGCGCTCCTCGTAGTCGACGGTGAGCGGGAAGAAGTCGGCGCCCTCGCGGGGCTCCTTGCTGGCGACCGCGGTCGCCAGGACGACGGAATCACCGTATCGAACGATGACCGCGCCATCGGCCTGCTCGGCGAGCTTGCCGGCCTCCATGCTGAAGACTCGGCCGCCGATTTCGGCCTCATGAGTAATGGACAACGGATACCTCCATGGGTTCTGGGCGGACATCCAGCGCTCTATCTGCGTGGCGCGCCGGTCGTGGCGCAGGCGTCAGGCAGGGGCGGATGCCGGTGGGTGTGAGTTGAATCCTGTCGGATGTGCGAGACCCAGGTCCCACACGGGAGCCTGGGTCGGTCGAGCGGTGAATTAGCGGCGCAGTCCCAGGCTGGTGATGACGGTGCGGTACCGGTCCACGTCGTGTCGGACGAGGTACGCCAGCAGCCGGCGGCGCTGACCAACGAGCTTCAGCAGCCCGCGGCGGGAGTGATTGTCCTTGGGGAAGCTGCGCAGATGGTCCGTCAGTGACTTGATCCGCTCGGTGAGAAGCGCAATCTGCACCTCGGGTGATCCGGTATCGCCCTCGTGCGTGGCGTATTCGTCGACGATTGCGCTCTTCGCATCCTTGGCGAGCGGCACGTATTCCTCCACTTTTCTTTCCGTAACCGCCGAAGTTTAGCAGAGGGGCCGTGTTGCCGCCATCGGCCTAGAGCCTGGAGCGGGCCTCGGCCTCGTCGGCCTGCATCTGCGAGACCAGCTCCTCGACCGATGCGAAACGACGCTCCTCGCGCAGCCGATCGCCGAGCTCCACGCTCAGGCTCGCGTCGTAGAGGTCCCCGTCGTAGTCGAGGAGATACACCTCGACCAGCACCCGGGCGTCGTCGTGGAACGTGGGTCGGACGCCGACGCTGACGAGGGCCGGATGATGCGGCCCGACGGCCCGCGCCGGCACCGTCACCCAGCCGACGTAGATGCCCAGGGCCGGGAGAGCCGGCGTGTAGTCGAACTCGAGGTTTGCCGTCGGGAACCCGAGTCCCCTGCCGCGCCCGTCTCCGCGGACGACCGTGCCGCGCAGGAGCGGGCGCGCGGCGAGCAGCTCCGTGGCCGTCGCGATGTCGCCCGCGCCAAGTGCGGCTCGGACCTGCGAGGACGAGATGCGAGCGCCGCTGACCTCGACCGGGGCGACGGCAATCGCATCGAACCCGCGCTCCGCTCCGATCTCCGAGACGCGTTCGAGGGTGCCCGCCCGGCGATGCCCGAAGGCGCTGTCCGGGGTCATCGTCACGGCACGCAGCTCGATGGAGGGCGACAGCGCATCGAGGAATACCTCGGGCGCCATCTCGCGCAGCGCGCCGTCGAATCGGACGGTCAGCGCCTCACCGGCACCGGCCCCGCGCAGCCGCTCGAGGACGAGATCCACGGGCAGGAGGCGCGAGACGGTCGTGCCGGGCTCGATCACCTCGGGTGGTGGCGGGTCGAAGACGATCGCCACCGGCCGGGAACCGCGCTCCGCCGCGGCGAGGGCCGTTGCCTCGAGGAGGTGTCGATGGCCGCGGTGCACGCCGTCGAAGACACCGAAGGTGACCACTGCGGGCCCGATGCGGGGCAGATCGATCGTCACGCGGCCGGATCCGGAGCCAGCACCTTGGCCGGTCGAAGCTCCCCGTCGGAAGCCAGGCCGATCCCGAGGAGCTGTCCGTCCGCGTCATAGACCTTCACCCTGCCGCTCGCCGCACCCGCCGGGGCGGCCTGCGCCGAGCCATGGACGAAGCGCCACGCCGCATCGGAGCCCACCGACAGGGCAGGCAGTGGCAGGAGATCGCCGATCGGGATGAGCGCTATCGCCAGCTCGCCCCTCTCAGCCGCCGCCTCGAGCTCCGCCGGCGTGACGGCAGTCTCGATGCCCAGGCCAGCAGCCTCGGTTCGGCGCAGCGCGTGCAGGTGCCCGCCGCACCCGAGCCGATCTCCGAGGTCGCGCGCGATGGAGCGAACGTAGGTCCCCGGGCCGCAGCGCAGATCGATCCGAACGTCGACGATGCCCTCGGCCCTGGTGAGGTCGAGCAGGTCGAGGGCGTCGACCGTGACCGGTCGCGACGCCAGCTCCAGCGGCTCCCCGGCGCGCGCCGCACGATGCGCGGTTCGTCCGCCCTGCTTCCGCGCGCTGAATGCTGGCGGGCGCTGGTCATGGGTGCCGACGAAGCCGGCGAGGGCCTCGACGATCGCGGCATCGGAGGGAAGCGGCGCCGGCACCGCGGTGATCGGGCCCTGGGCGTCGTCCGTGGCCGATCGCTGTCCGAGTCGCACGACCGCCTCGTAGCGCTTTCGACCGCCGGTGAGCTCCTCGCTGAAGCGGGTGGCGGCTCCAACGAGGATCGGCAGCACGCCGGAGGCGAGTGGATCGAGTGTGCCGGCGTGCCCGATCCGGCGGGTGGCGGTGAGCCGTCGCAGCAGGCCGACCATGTCGTGGCTGGTCGGTCCGACGGGCTTGTCGAGGTTAATGACTCCGAGCATCGGCGCGTTGGATCTCTCGTTCGCACTCGTCGAGCACCGCCTGGATCGCGTCGGCCAGGGTCGCCTGCACCGAGCAGCCCGCCGCTCGGGCGTGTCCGCCTCCCCCGAAGGCAGAGGTGATGGCGACGGCATCGGCGCGGGCCGAGGTTCGAACGCTCACGCGCACCTCCCCGGGACCAGCCTCCTTGAACAGGACGGTGATGTCGGCCGTGCGGGTCGATGCCAGAAGGTCGATGAATCCCTCCGACGCCACCGCCTCCGTGCCGGTCTCGGCGAGCATCGCCAGCGTCATGACCGCGTGCACGATGCGGCCGTCAGGCCGCTCGCTGGCACCGGCGAGGATCCTCCCCCAAAGCGCAAGTGTGCTGAAGGGCTTGTCCGCGTAGATCGCGCGATGGAGCGCCGCGAGGGGCGCGCCGGCCTCGAGGAGGTCCGCCCCGACGCGGAGCGTTCGCGGCGTGGCATTGGGGTGCGAGAACGTGTGGGTGTCCTGGACGATGCCGGCGGTCAGGACGGTTGCCATCGGGCCGTCGATCGCGACGCCGAGGTCCGGCATGAGCAGCGCCACCATCTCGCACGTGGCCGCCGCGTCGGGGTCGACCCACGCGATGCTTGCCTCCGTGCCGTCATTCGAGACGTGATGGTCGATGTTCACGATGCGCGCGCGCGCGAGCCAGTCGACGCAGTCGGTCGCGATCGCCCCGGTTCGGGAGAGCGGCCCGTCCACGACGACGGCGAGGTCGGGCTCGAGCTGCGGTCGCGTCCGCACGTCGCCGGCATGCGGCAGCGTGAGGAGCGACGGCGGCACGGGGTCCGCGGCGACCACCTCGGCGGACTTCCCGAGGCGCTCGGCGGCCATGCGGACGGCGATCGCGGCCCCAAGCGTGTCCGCATCCGGGTTCTCGTGGCAGATGGCCGTCACGCGCGACGCCGACAGGATGGCGTCGCGGACGGCCTCGCGGCTCATGAGCCCCGATCCTCCTCGATCTCGCGCAGGAGACGCAGCACCCGGTCGCCCGACTCGATCGAGTCGTCGTGCCGAATCACGAGCTGCGGGACGTGCCGCACGGTGAGGCGGCCTCCGAGCTGCCTCCGCAGCCAGGGCGCCGCGGCGGTGAGGGCCTTGATGGCCTCCTGCTGCTCATCGGCGGTTCCGAGCACGCTCACCCAGACCTTGGCCGAGCCGAGGTCGCGCGCGGTCTCTACCCGGGTGATCGTGGCGAACCCGATCCTCGGATCCTTCATCTCACGCTGGATGAGTTCCATCAGCTCGGCCCTGATCTGGCTGTCGAGCCGATCGGTGCGTTGGCTCACTACCTCAGGCCTGCTCGGCCACCATCTGGTAGCACTCGATGGTGTCGCCCTCGGCGATGTCATCGAAGTCGAGGCCGATGCCGCACTCGAACCCGGTCGCGACCTCGCGCACGTCATCCTTGAAGCGCTTCAGCGAGGTGATGCGCGTATCGGTCATCAGCTCGCTGCCGCGGAGAATGCGCGCCTGTCCGCCCCGGACGATGCGACCGTCTGTGACGTACGAGCCCGCGATGTTGCCCGCACGCCCGGCCTTGATGACCATCCGCACCTCGGCATGACCCTCGACCTGCTCGACCAGCTTTGGCTCGAGGAGTCCGCCCAGGGCCAGCCCGATGTCATCGGTGAGCTTGTAGATCACGTCGTAGATCCGCACGTCGACACCGGTGGTCTCCACCGAGCGCTGTGCGCCCGGATCGAGCTTCGTGTTGAAGCCGATGACCACGGCATCGGACGCCGAGGCGAGGTTGATGTCGCTCTCGTTGATGTCGCCCGCTCCCTCGCGCAGGATGTTGATGCGGACCTCGCTCGTGTTGAGCCGCTCGAGCGCGCCGCGAATCGCGCCGAGCGAGCCCTGGACATCGGTCTTGAGCACGACCCGGAGCTCGGCAACCTCGCTGTCCTTGATCTGGGCGCTGATCTCCTCGAGCGTGCTGACCGCCCGACCGTCCCCACCAGCCGCGGCGGCCTGGGCCGCTTCGGCCGCGTCGCGCGCCGCCTTCTCATCGGCTACCACCTGGAGCGTGTCGCCGGCCTCGGGCAGGCCCTGGAGGCCGATGATCTCGACCGCGGTGGCCGGATCGGCCTGCCTGACGCGCTTGCCGGCGGCGTTGTTCAGGGCGCGGACGCGTCCCCACGTCTTCCCGACGCTGACGACCTGGCCGACCTTGAGCGTGCCGGTCTGCACGAGGACGGTGGCCACGTTGCCGCGACCCTTGTCGACCTTCGACTCGACGATCGTGCCGATGGCGTCACGTTCCGGGTTGGCCTTGAGGTCCTGGAGGTCGGCGACGAGGAGGACCATCTCCATCAGATCGTCGATCCCGGTGCGCTGCTTGGCGCTGACCGCCACGGCGATGATGTCGCCGCCGTACTCCTCGATGAGCACGCCGTTGTCGGCCAGCTCCTGCTTGACGCGGTCAGGATTGGCGTCCGGCTTGTCGACCTTGTTGATCGCCACGATCATCGGCACCCGGGCGGCCCGAACGTGGTCGATCGCCTCCTTGGTCTGCGGCATGACGCCATCGTCCGCTGCCACCACGATGATCGCGATGTCCGTCACCTGGGCGCCGCGGGCGCGCATGGCCGAGAACGCCTCGTGGCCGGGCGTGTCGAGGAAGACGATGCGCTTGTCGTTGTGGACGACCTCGCTCGCGCCGATGTGCTGCGTGATGCCACCGCTCTCGCCCGAGGCGACCTTCGTCTCGCGGATGGCGTCGAGCAGGCTGGTCTTGCCGTGGTCCACGTGGCCCATGACCGTGACGATCGGGGCGCGCTGGACGAGCTTGGAGGGGTCGTCCTCGGTCCAGGCCGTCTTGCGCCCCTCACCGTTCGACGCGACGCCCGGAGCCACGAGCGCCGTCTCCGGCTCCGCGTCGGCAGCGGCGCGAGCGGCCGCGCCCTGCTCCAGCGTTTCGAAGCCGAGCTCGCCGGCGACCAGCGATGCCGTGTCGAAGTCGATCGACTGGTTGACGGTCGCGAAGATCCCGTTCTTGATCAGGATGTTGATGATGTCGGCGTGACTGACCGACAGGATCTCGGCCAGATCCTTGATCACGACCGGGTTCGGCAGCTCGACCGGCCCTGCAGGCCGTACCGGCGCGGTCTCGGTCGCGACGCCGCCAGGACGCGGGCCGCTGCGCTTGCGGAGCGGACGTGGCCCCCGACGGGGACGGTATCTACTGGGTGGCATGACTCTCCTCGAATGCAATCGCTCCGGGTGCGGGCTCGGCACCGAGGGCTCTCTTGATGGCCGCCGCGCTCCGTTCTGGTTCGCGGCAGCCCGGCTGGCTGCAGATGTAGGTCCCGCGTCCCGGGCGGCGCCCGCTGTCGTCGCGCTCGATGGAACCATCTACCGTGCGCACGATCCGGGTCATCTCTGTCTTCGGCCTTGACGTCCGGCACACCGCGCAGGTGCGGGACGGAACGTGATCAGGTCGTCGCTTCGGCATCGGCCGGCGCCTCCGCCGCGAGCTCTTCGTCGCCGTGCTCACCACCGCCGGCTGCGGCCGTCGCGACGCCCGCTTCCGACCGGATATCGATCCGCCACCCGGTGAGCTTCGCGGCGAGGCGGGCATTCTGGCCCTCCTTGCCGATGGCCAGGCTCAGCTGCCGCTCGGGCACGATGACGTTCGCGATCTTGTGCTCCTCGTCGATCCGGACGCTCAGTACCTCGGCCGGGCTCAGCGCTTCGGCCACGAAGCGCCCCGGGTCCTCGTCCCACAGGACGATGTCGACCTTCTCGCCATTGAGCTCCGCCACGATGGACTGAATGCGTGCCCCGCGCTGGCCGACCGCCGCGCCCTTGGCGTCGACGCCGGTCTGGCGGCTCTCGACCGCCACCTTGGAGCGACTGCCGGCCTCGCGGGCGATGCCGCGGATGACAACCGTGCCGTTGTAGATCTCCGGGATCTCCATCTCCATCAGGCGCCGCAGGAACCCACGATGCGTGCGGCTGGCGACGATGACCGGCCCGCGCGTCGTTCGACGCACCTCCATGACGTACACCTTGAGGTGCTGGCCGATGCGATACGTCTCGTTCGGCAGCTGCTCCGTGACCGCGAGCACGGCCTCGACGTCCTTGCCCATGTCGAGCACCACGGCCGAATCGGTCGTGCGCTGCACGTTGCCGGTCATGATCTCGCCCTCGCGGGCGGCGTACTGCTGGAAGACGACGTCTCGCTGGGCCTCTCGAAGCCGCTGGCGGTACACCTGGCCGGCGGTCTGCGCCGCGATGCGACCGAGCTGCGCCTGGGTGACGTTCTCGGGGATGCGGACCTTTCCGCCGACGCCGGTGGTCGGATCGATCTTCTGCGCGTCCTGAACGATCATCTGGAGCTCGGGGTCCTCGATCTCCTCCTCGGTGGCCATCACGTCGTACTCACGCGCGACGCTGATCTCGCCGCTCTCCGGATCGACCGTGACCACCACGTTCTCCGGGGCATCGGCGTTGCGCCGGTAGGCAGACTCGATGGCCTGCTCCAGCGTCTTGATCAGGATCTCCTGCGGCACACCCTTCTCGGCGTTCAGCTGGAGCAGGGCTCCGATGAAGTCTCGATTCATGGCCGCTCCTCGCTCGCGGGGACAAACAAAGACGTGGGAGGCGAACCGACCCACGTCTCAGGTACTCAGTTCAATATTGCGGTTCGCGATCGGCCGGTCGAACCGTGCTGGAGTATACCTGATTACCCTTGATCTCGCCACAGCGGAGCCAGGTCGCCACACGCAAATCGGCGCGCGGTGGCCAAAGCCTGGTAGACGTCAGCCGCCGGTGATCAGCCTCTGGATGTCCTGGATGCTGATGAGGATGACGAGCGCGATGAGGAAGGCGAAGCCGGTCAGGTAGATGAGCGCTTCGCGCTCGGCCGGCAGGCGCCGCCGCCTGATGCCCTCGATCAGCACGACGACGATCCTGCCGCCGTCGAGCGGCGGGAACGGCAGGACGTTGAGCACGGCGAGGTTGACCGACAGCAGGCCGACGAAGAACAGCTGGCTGACCAGCGGCGCCTCGAGCACCCTCCCCGTCTCCTGGGCGATGCCGATCGGCCCGCGCGCATCCGGCGCGTCCTGGTTCAGGCCGATGAGCCCACCGACCGCGTCGGCCAGGCCGCCGGGAATCTGGATCGCCAAAGTCCAGGCCGTCTCGATCCCCCTGCCGATGGCCTCGATCGGGCCGCTCACGGTCGATGGGTGCTCGACGACCTGGGCCGGCTCGTAGCCGAAGCCGATGGGGCCGACACCGCGGCTGCGGTCGGCATCGGAGACGATTCGCGGTGTCACGGAGACGTCGATGAGCGTGCCATCGCGCTCGACCTGAAGCACGACCGCGGTGCCGCCTCGATCGGCGATGTACTCGGTCATGTCGGCGGAGAGATTGAACGTGCGTCCGTCGGCCCCGACGATGACGTCACCGACCTCGAGCGCGTCCTCCGCGGGGCTTCCGGGCTGGATCTCGGTGACGGTGAGCGGCCCCTCGCCGACCGGGATGGGCATGCTGAACGCGATCGCGAACAGGGCGACGGCCAGAACGAAGTTCATGAGCACCCCGGCAAGCAGCACCGCGACGCGGATGGCGATCGGTCGGCGGGTGAAGGCACCCTCGAGCGCATGGTCGATCTCCGCCTCGGTCATTCCCTGCTCGCGGAGCCGCTTGAGCTCGATATCGCCGTCCTCGCCGAGCATCCGCACGAATCCGCCCAGCGGGATCCAGTTCAGGCTGTAGCGGGTCCCGTGCCACGTGAACGACGCGGCCCTCGGCGGGAAGCCGATCCCGAACTCCTCGACCGTGATCCCGGAGCGCTTCGCCGCGACGAAGTGGCCGAGCTCGTGAACCACGACGAGGACCACGAGGATGGCGACGAACACGACGACGGTGGCGATCGTGTCCATCAGGCGAGCTCCATCACAAGGGCTTCGCGGACCTCGCGATCGAGGGCACGGACGCCGTCCAGGTCGGGCTCGTCATCCGATCCCCAGCGCTCGACGGCAGTCGAGATCGTCTCGGCAATTGCCGGGAACGTGATACTGCCGGCCAGGAAGGCCTCGACCGCCACCTCGTCCGCGGCGTTCAGCACCACGCCTCGGTTGCCGCCGGCCTCTGCGGCGCGGCGCACGGCGCTGTACGCGGGATAGTCCGCATCGGCCAATGGAAGGAACTCGAGGGAGCCCCAGTCGGCGGGATCCGACGTACGTGCTGGCGACGGCAGGTGATGGGGGTAGGTGAGGGCGTACTGGATCGGCAGTCGCATGTCGGGAAGGCCGAGCTGGGCCTTGAACGAGCCATCGGCGAACTCGACCAGCGAGTGCACGACGCTCTGGGGCTGGATCACGGCATCGATTCTAGAGTACGGAAGCTGGTACAGCCATTTGGCCTCGATGACCTCGAATGCCTTGTTGACGAGGGTCGCGGAGTCGATCGTGATCTTCGGCCCCATCCGCCAGGTCGGGTGCGCGAGCGCCTCGGCCGGCGTCACCGAGGCCAGGGATTCCGGTGACCGTCCGCGGAACGGGCCTCCGCTGGCGGTGATCACGAGACGCCTGACTTCGTCGATCCGTTCCCCCACCAGGCACTGCCAGATCGCCGAGTGCTCGCTGTCGATCGGGCGCAGCAGCTCCAGTCGGTCGCCCCCGACCTCGTCGAGCGCGGCCGCGACGAGATGGCCACCGGCAACGAGCGTTTCCTTGTTGGCCAGTGCGACGCGCTTTCCGGATCGGAGCGCGGCGAGCACCGCCGGAAGGGCGGCCATCCCGGTGGTGGCGACGACGACGAGGCCGATCTCCTCGGCGGTGGCCAGCTCCTCCAGCCCGCCATCGGCCCAGCGGTCATCGGGCACGCCATCAGGCCGATCACTCGACCACGCCCGGGCAGCCGGCAGGCCAGCGACCTGTGAAGCGAAGTCGTCGCTCCCCCGCCCGGCCGCGATGCCTCGCACCGTGAACGTGTCCTCCAGCCCTGCGAGGACCTCCAGCGCCTGCCTGCCGATGGAACCGGTTGAGCCGAGGACGGCGACCCCGGTCGTCACACCACCCGCCCGGCGACGAGGAGCGCGTAGCCGGCGAGCACCGGCGCCGCAAAGAGGAACGAGTCGACACGGTCGAGGATGCCGCCATGCCCCGGCACGAGTGAGCCCGAGTCCTTGCGGCCCGCAGCGCGCTTGAGCATCGACTCCGCGAGATCGCCGACCTGCGCGCTCAGTCCGACGAGCGGCCCGATCACGAGTGGGTGCCACGGGTCAAGGCCGACGAGCGCCGTCCCGATTCCAGCGCCGATTGTCGCGAGGACGAGGCCGCCGGCCAGTCCCTCGACCGTCTTGGAGGGGCTGATGTGATCCATGAGCCGACGGCGCCCGATCATGCGCCCGGTCAGGTAGGCACCGGTGTCGTACCCCCATACGACCAGGATCAGCATCAGGGCCCAGGCGACTCCGGACTGGAGCCCAAGGATGCCGACGGGCGTTGTCCACGACCCCCCGGGCGGTCCGAGGTGAGCGACGAGCACGATCATCGGCATGAGCAGGCCGATGTAGAGGACGCCGAAGGTCGTGGTCGACCAGGTGACGAACCCCGCCTGCGGATCGCTTCGCATGAACGCCGCAGCGGCGAGGAGCAGCAGAATGGCCACGGCGACGGCCGCGACGATCCCGGGCGGGTCGAGCGCTTCCAGGAGCCCAGACAGCGGCGCGCCAACCGCGTCGCCGTTGATGCTCACCAATCCGGCGGCGGTCAGGCCGATGCCGGCACCGATGGCGAGCACCTGGGGCGGCTGGTACCCGGCGGCGTCGAGGAGCGACACCACCTCCACCAGCGCCAGGAAGGCCGCGGCGGCCACGAGGAGCGACAACCACGGCTCCCCCAGCACCGCAACGGCGAGGACGAGGGGCGCCAGGATCGCCGCGGTCAACAGCCTCGTTCGCAGCATCGGTCAGCCTCCGAAGCGCCGCTCGCGGCGCTCGTACTCGCCCAGCGCGGCGTCGAGGTCGTCGGCCGCGAAGTCAGGCCAGAACTTTGGGCAGAAGACGAGCTCGGCGTAGGCCGCCTGCCACAGGAGAAAGTTGCTCGTGCGCTGGTCGCCACCGGTCCGGATGAGGAGGTCGACGTCCTGCTGCCCGGCTGTGTAGAGGTGGTCGGCGAAGTGTGTCTCGTCGATCTCGTTCGGGTCCGCGTGAGCGGCGACGAGGGCCCGCGCGGCGTCGACGATCTCGGCGCGCCCGGAGTAGTTGAAGCAGATGTTCAGCGTCAGCCGAGCCCCTTCGCGAGTGCGTTCCTCCGCCGCGCGGATCGACCGCTGCACGTCGGCCGGCGCCTCGTGCAGGCGGCCGATGACCCGCACGCGGACGCCCTCCTCGATGAGCTCATCGGTGTACTGGCGGACCGCGCCGTCGATGAGGCCGAAGAGCCCGGAGACCTCGTCATTCGGCCGGTTCCAGTTCTCGGTGCTGAACGTGTAGACGCTGAGGGTCGCCACGCCGCGGTCTCGCGCGCGCCGCACGACGTGCCGGATCGCCTCGATGCCCTGGACGTGGCCGGCGAGCACCGGTAGGCCGCGGTCGCGGGCCCATCGCCGATTGCCATCGGCGATGATTGCCACGTGCCGCGGGCCGACCGGATTCGGCACCGGTCAGACCTCCAGAATCTCGGCTTCCTTGCGATCGGCGCGCGCGTCGATCGCCTCGATGTGGCGATCGGTCAGCTTCTGGAGGCCATCCAGCTCGCGCCGCTCCTCGTCCTCGGAGAGATCATTGTCGCGCAGGGCCTTCTTGAGCACGTCCGCAGCCTCTCGTCGGTGGTTGCGCACCTCGACGCGCGCTTCCTCGGTGCGGCGATGGACCTGTTTGACCATCTCGCGCCGCCGCTCCTCGGTCAACGGGGGCACGTTGAGGCGAACCACAGTGCCATCGACGTTGGGAACGAGCCCGATGTCGCTCTTCGTGATCGCCTTCTCGATCGCCGCGAGGACGGATCGATCCCACGGTTGGATGACGATGAGGTGCGGATCCGGGGTGCTGATGCCGGCCAGCTGGTTGAGCGGTGTCTGCGCGCCGTAGTAGTCGACCACGATGCGCTCGACGAGCGACGTCGAGGCCCGGCCGGTCCGGATCCCG
Source organism: Candidatus Limnocylindria bacterium (assembly GCA_036560105.1). GTDB lineage: Bacteria > Chloroflexota > Limnocylindria > QHBO01 > QHBO01 > JACDBZ01. The sequence goes on from DATBRU010000043.1 coordinate 25,106, forward strand.
GCGAAGTCGCGTTCCATCGCCTCGATCGCTCGCAGCATCTTCGGCTCGATCGCGGTCAATGCCTCGTGGGTCATGCCGTTCCGTCTCCAGAGATGAGCGTGCCGATCCGTTCGCCGCGGACCGCACGGGAGATGTTGCCGGGAACGGTCATGTCGAACACCACGATCGGCATCTCGTTGTCCATGGCCAGGCTGACAGCGGTTGCGTCGAGCGCCTGAAGCCGGTTGCTGAGCAGCTCGGTGTAGTCGATCTTGCTATAACGCTGCGCATTGGGGTGCTTCTCGGGGTCGGCATCGTACACCCCGTCGACGCGGGTCGCCTTGAGGATGACCTGCGCGTGAACCTCGACCGCCCGCAGTGTCGCGGCGGTGTCCGTCGTGAAGTACGGGTTGCCCGTGCCGGCGACCATGACCACGACACGACCCTTTTCGAGGTGCCGCACGGCGCGCCGTCGGATGTACGGCTCGCAGATCTCGTTCATGGCGATGGCACTCATCACGCGCGTCGGGCAATCCGACTGCTCGAGGGCGTCCTGGAGGGCCAGGCCATTCATGACCGTGGCCAGCATGCCCATGTAGTCCCCCGTCGCGCGATCCATCCCTCGTGCGCTGGCCGCGAGCCCGCGGAAGATGTTGCCGCCACCGACCACGATCGCGGTCTCGATTCCCTCGGCCGCCGTGGTGGCGACCTGCCCGGCGATCTCGCGGACCACGGCCGGATCGATGCCATACTCCGCCTCGCCCATGAGCGCCTCGCCCGAGAGCTTCAGCAGCACCCGGCGTCGCTCGGTCGTGGGCGGGGCGGCCGTGGTCATGCCTCGGGCGGCTCCGCCGGGGAAGGCTCCGCTGACTCGCCGACGGCCATGCGCTCGAACCGAGCCACCTTGATGTTCTCGCCGAGCAACGCGACCTTCTCGGTGACGAGGTCTCCGACGCGGCGATCCGAATCGCGGTATGGCTGCTCGAGCAGGCACACCGACTCGAACCACTTGTTCAGCTTGCCCTCGACGATCATCGGGACCTTGTCGGCCGGCCGGCCCTCACGCTCGGCGTCGATGGTGAACAGGCGCTGCTGCTCCTCGACCTCGGCACTGGGGACGTCTTCGCGGCTCACCCAGCGCGGCGCAAGGCCCGCGACCTGCATCGCCAGCTCGCGCGCGAGCTGCTGGAAGTCGTCCGTGCGGGCCACGAAGTCGGTCTCGCAGTTGAGCTCAAGCAGGACGCCGAGCCGGGACCCGTGATGGATGTAGCTCGTCACGATCCCCTCGCGCGCCTCGCGGTCGGCCTTCTTGGCGGCCGTCGAGAGGCCCTGCGTTCGCAGCCACAGCACAGCCGCGTCGAAGTCGCCCGCCGACTCCGCGAGCGCGCGCTTGCAGTCCATGATCCCCGCCCCGGTCTGCTCCCGGAGCTTCTTGATGTCCTCTGGTCTGATCATCACCGTGCTCGTCATCGGTCCTTTCGCCCGCCGTTCAGTGGCGGGTGGTCTCCTTCGTGTGTTCGTCGATCTGGCGCTCGTGCTCCCGATCAGGATCGTGCTCCGGCTCGTCCTCGTCCAGGTGCGCGACCTTCCTGGCGCGGGCGAGCCGCTGCTCGTCCTCGTCCTCTTCGGGCTCCGGCTCGAAGACGAGCGCCTCACCGGTGGCGAGCGCGGCGGTGTAGTCCGCCTCCGACGTGAGGGTGGTCTCGTCGACCGGAGGGAGCGCCTCGGCCTGCTCGAACTCCTCGTCAAGCCGTGCCTGCCGCTCCTGCTGCGCGGTCGTGGCGGCGTCGGCAGCGAGGCCGCAGATGAGGCGAACGGATCGGATGGCATCGTCGTTGGCGGGAATGACCCAGTCGACGAGGTCCGGATCGCAGTTCGTGTCGGTCATCGCCACGATCGGGATCTCAAGTCGTCGAGCCTCGGCAACGGCGATCGACTCGCGATGCGGGTCGACGATGAAGACCGCGCCCGGGAGCCGGCGCATCTTGCGGATGCCGCCGAGGGCTGCGTCCAGCTTCGTGATCTCGTCGCTGAGCTTCGACGCTTCCTTCTTGGTCAGACGCTCGAACTCGCCGGCCTCGCGTCGGGCCTCGAGTGCCTCCAACCGCTGGATGCGCCGCTTGATGGTCGTGAAGTTCGTGAGCATCCCGCCAAGCCAGCGCGTGTTGACGAAGTGCTGTCCGGAGTGCTGGGCCGCCTCGGCAATGGCCTCCTGGGCCTGCTTCTTCGTTCCGACGAAGAGGATGCTCTCGCCCCGTCGAACGGTCTCGCGGACGAATTCGAGGGCGTCGTCGAGCCGGGCGACCGTCTGGGCCAGGTCGATGATATGGATCCCGTTGCGCTCGGCGAAGATGTAGGTGCGCATCTTCGGATTCCAGCGCCGGGTCTGGTGCCCGAAGTGGACGCCCGCTTCGAGCAGCTGCTTCATGCTGGTTGCAGCCACGTGGTGATACCTCCGGTTGTTCCTCCGCCGACGTCGCTTTCCGGAGCCGACCCTCACCTTGCGGCGAGGGCACCGTGGACCACCAGAATCGGTCGAGCGTGTGTGATGGGAATCGGCCACACGAGCGTGCGGGCCGGTCCGGAGTATACCAGTGGCTCCCCGATCGGTCAGACGGGCGACCCTGACTGTCCCGCACCGCACCCAACGGTACCGAAGTACTCCCCTGGTCCCGCCATCGTACCTTGACCCTCGCGCAGCCCTTCCTAGCATCGATCCATGGCGCGCGATCCGAGGCGCGCGTTCGTGTCCGGATCGCCTTGCTGGAGGGACCCGCCCATGCAACGTCTCAGACCGCTCATCGTCATGAGCTCGATCGCAGGGATCGTTCTCCTGGCGCCCGTCCTGGCTGGCGTCGCGCGTGGCGCGGATCCGGTCATCGTCGGGCCGGGCGACACGTTGAGCGCGATCTCGATGCGCAGCGGCGTCTCCGTCGAGCGACTCGTGGACCTCAACGGCATCGACGATCCGAATCGGATCTTCGTCGGCCAGCGGCTTCGGATCAGCGATGACGCCTCGACCGCTCGTGCGGGCGGGGCCGTAACGATGCACACCGTGCAGGGCGGAGAGACCCTGTGGGGCATCGCGCGCCACTACGGAACGACCGTGGCTGCCGTTGCGGCCGCCAACAGCCTGGCCGATCCCACACGAATCTACGCCGGCCAGCGACTCTCGATGCCGGGCAAGGACACTGCGCCATCGGCCGCGAACGTCCCGGATGCCCCGCCGCCTGAGCCCACCGCCGCATCCTCGGAGCCGACCGTGCACACGGTGGGTCGTGGCGAATCCGTGTGGGGCATCGCGCGCCACTACGGAACGACCGTGGCGGCCATCGCGGCAGCGAACGGCCTCGCCGATCCGTCGCGCATCTTCGGGGGCCAGCGCCTGGCCATCCCCGGCACGACGCCATCGCCGCTGAGCGAGGACACCACCGTGCCACGCATGCCGCCGTCGATGTCGGACGCCGTTTCCGAGCGGGACACCATCCGTCGGCTCATCGTCGAGGAAGCCGAGCGTCTCGGCGTGCCAACTTCCCTCGCGCTTGCCGTTGCGTGGCAGGAGTCGGGCTGGCGGCAGGGTGTCGTCAGCTACGCCGGGGCGGTCGGCGTCATGCAGCTGCTGCCCTCCACCGCCGTGTGGGTAGGCGATACGATGCTCCGCGCCCCGGTCGACGTTCACGACGCCCGCAGCAACGTTCGCGCCGGCGTCCGCCTCATCGCTCACTACCTCGACCGATATGCAGGCAACGTCGACCTCGTCCTCGCGGCGTACTACCAGGGGCAGACTGCGGCAGACCGCCATGGCGTGTATGCCGTCACGCGCCCGTACGTGGCATCGATCAAGGCGCTCGCGCGGATCTTCGGCGGCTGAGCCCGATCAGCCGGCGTTCGCCAGCCGGCAGACGCGCCACCGTTGGGGCATGCCTGGCATCGGCTCGAGGCTGACGAGGTCGATGCGCAGGCCCGTGTGCCGCGTGCTGCACTCAGCAGCGAATGCCGCGAGCGTCCGACCGATGCGGCCGATGCGCCGAGCATCGAGCGTGTCGGGTCCCCCACCGGTGCGCCGGGTCATGCGGGCACGGACCTCCACCGCAACCAGTGTCTCGCTCGGATCGAGCGCGATGAGGTCAACCTCGCCACCGGCAGCGGACCGTTGCCGCCTCGCCAGGATCGTCCAGCCGGACGCGGAAAGCCACGTTGCCACGGCCAGCTCCGCCTCGATCCCCAAGGTGTGTCGCCGGTCTGCCATCGGCCGATGGTGAGCCGGCGGGAACCTCGGCCGCTTACCGAGCGATTACTGGACGGCCAGCGCGGCCTCGGCGATTACCGGACGGCCAGCGCGGCCTCGGCGTCGTCCTCCATGGAGAGGACCAGCTCCATCTGCTCGCCGAGGACGACGGCGCGGACGCGGGCGAACGAGCGCCGATGGTACGGCGTCACCCCGTATTCCTCGATTCCGCGACGGTGGTCGAGTGTGGCGTACCCGGCGTTGTGCTCCCAGCCGTACTCCGGATGGCGCGCCGCGAGCCGATCCATGAGGCGATCCCGGACGACCTTGGCAACGATCGATGCCGCGGCGATCGAGTAGCACTGGGCGTCGCCGCGCACGATGGCGGTGTACGGGCCCACGTGCTGCTCGAGGCCGAAGACGCGGAGTCCGTCGATGAGGACGTGCTCTCGCACGGCGATGCGGCGGATGGCACGGCGCATCGCCAGGTTGGTTGCGTGGTAGATGTTCAGATGGTCGATCTCCGCGACGCTGGCTGCACCGACACCGACCGCCAGGGCGCGGCGTCGGATGCGCGGGTAGAGGCGCTCGCGCTGTGCGCGTGAGAGCATCTTGGAGTCTCGAACGCCGGTGACGCGGCGAGCGTAGGGCGGCATGATCACCGCCGCGGCCACGACAGGCCCGCTGAGACAGGCGACCCCGACCGCATCGGCACCCACCACCATCTCGAGGCCGGCATCCCAATGGCGCCGCTCGACGCGCGTGGTGGGCTTGATCATCGCGGGATCCAGTGTACGGAGACGCGGGCCGCGCCGCCCGTCTTCGGCTGCAGGCCGGTGGCTGCAGGCCCTCCAGGTCAGCCGGGGCGCCGCTCTCGCAGCGTGGCGGACTTGCCGACCCGGTCGCGCAGGAAGTACAGCTGGGCGCGCCTGGCGACGCCGTGTCGGACGACCTCGATCTTGTCGATCCGGGGCGCGTGGATCATGAAGGTGCGCTCCACGCCTACGCCACTGGCGATCCGCCGCACGGTGATCTGCCGGTTCAGGCCACCGCCGCGCATCCGCATGACGGTGCCCTCGAAGACCTGGATGCGCTCACGGGTGCCCTCGACCACCTTCACCGATACCCGCACGGTGTCGCCCGGCGCGATCTCGGGCAGATCGGTGCGGAGCTGCTCGCGTTCGAGCTCCTTGATGGCATTCATGGCGGGAAGGGAACCTCGTACTCGCGGCGGTGCCGCGGTGATCACGATGACACACGAACGCGACCGCGCACAGCGGCCGCGACGCGGGCGAGTATAGCGTGGCGCCCGTGGCCGGGCAAGGAACGCTCAGTCGGGGTGGCGGTCTGGGTCCCGGAGCTCGTCGAGCACAGCGCGGTCGGCTTCGCTGAGCGGCGCCGAGGTGAGCAGGTCGGGCCGTCGCGCCAGCGTCCGTCGCAGCGCTTCGCGTCGACGCCACCGATCGACCTCGCCGTGATGGCCCGACAGCAGGACGGGCGGTACCTCGAGCCCCTGGAACTCCTCCGGCCGGGTGTACTGCGGGTGCTCGAGCAGGCCGTCCGCGAACGAGTCGCCGGCAGGCGACGCCTCGCTGATGGCACCGGGAAGGAGCCGGACGACCGCGTCGATGACAACGAGGGCCGGCAGCTCTCCGCCCGTGACGACGTAGTCGCCGATGCTCACCTCGCGATCCGCCATCGTTCGGACCCGCTCGTCGATTCCCTCGTAGCGTCCGCACACCAGCGCCAGGCGAGGCTCGCGCGCGAGATCCCGAGCCAGCGCATCGGTCAGCAGGGCTCCTGCCGGATCGAGGAGGATCACGTGCGCTCCGGCATCTCGGAGCGGCTGGATGGTTGCGAACAGCGGCTCGGGCCGCATGACCATGCCCGCGCCCCCGCCATACGGGTAGTCGTCCACGGAGCGATGGCGCCCGATCCCGTGCTCGCGCGGGTCGTGCAGTCCGAACTCCACGATTCCGTGCTCGGCCGCGCGGCCGATGATCGAGGTGCGCAGCGGCAGGTCGAACAGCTCCGGAAAGATCGTGATGATGTCGATTCGCGATGTCATCAGGTGACCTCTTCCGGCTCATCGGCTGTGAGCGTCATGACACCCGCCTCGAGGTCGATGCGCGAGATCGAGCTGCGCAACGCCGGCACGAGTCGCTCGCCACGATCACCGACGACCCGGTACACCTCGTTGCCACCCGCACGAAAGATCTCGACCAGCTCGCCGATGGGGTCCCCGTCGGGTCCCTCGACACGCAGGCCGATCAGATCGTCCCAGAAGTAGCTGTCCGCATCGAGCGAGCGCGGCGCTCCCTCCAGGTACGTCCCGACGAGTCCCTCCGCGTCCTCGCGCGAGGTCATGCCCTCGAGGTGCAGGACGGGGACGCGACCGCCGGTCTCGAGCCGCTCGAGACGCCAGGAGCGCGTCGAACCCTCCTCCCACAGCTCGCTGCCGGCGGCGAGGGCTTCGGGCCAGTCCGTCAGGAGCTCGACGCGGAGCGCGCCCTTCAGGCCCCGTGGACCGAGCACGCGGGCGACAACCCGGCGTCGCTCACTCGGCGTCGGAGACGATCTCGAGCTCGACGTGTCGTCCATCCTTCGCGGCCATCACGCGAAGCAGGCTCCGGATCGCGTTGGCGATTCGCCCGTCGCGGCCGATGACGCGGCCCATGTCGTCCTGCGCGACGCTCAGGGTGAGGACGGTCTCGTCGGCGTCGTCCTCGACCTCGACCGAGACGGCATCTGGGTCGTCGACCAGCGACTTTGCGATGTACTCGAGGAACTCCTTCATGCGTCGGCCTTCGCGGCGTCAGCCGGAGCCTCGTCAACAGGAGGAGCCTCATCTACGGCAGGAGCCTCATCTACGGCAGGAGCCTCATCAACGAGAGGAGCCTCGTCTACCGCAGGAGCCTCGTCTACCGCAGGAGCCTCGTCTACCGCAGGAGCCTCGTCGACGGCAGG
>DATBRU010000044.1:0-2205 GCA_036560105.1 Candidatus Limnocylindria bacterium
GCCAGGCATCAGGGCGGCGACGATCGGCGTCCGCTCGGCGATGCGGTCGAAATCCTCGAGCGCGAGCGGGATGCCCAGCTCGTGCGCGATGGCCAGAAGGTGCAGGACTCCGTTGGTCGAGCCACCCGTCGCAGCCACGGACGCGATGGCGTTGTCGATCGCCGCGCGGGTCATGATCTGCGACGGGCGAGTCCCCGCGTTGACGAGCTCCATCACGAGGCGCCCGGCTGTCTCCGCGGCATCGAGCTTCACCGGATCGGCTGCCGGAATCCCGTTCAGGCCGCCGGGGCTGAGCCCCAGGAACTCCAGGACGGTGCTCATCGTGTTCGCGGTGAATTGGCCGCCGCACGCGCCGGGACCGGGGCAGGCCGCGTCCTCGATCTCCCGCAGCTCGTCGAGGCTGATATTCCCGGCCCGATACGCGCCAATCGCCTCGAATACGGTCACGACCGTGGCGTCCCGTTTTCCGCGCAGCACGCCTGGATGGATCGTGCCGTTGTAGAGGGCCAGGCCAGGCAGGTCGAGGCGCGCCAGCGCCATCGCCGCACCCGGCAGCGTCTTGTCGCAGCCGACCAGGCACACGAGACCATCGAACAGGTGTCCCCGTGCCACCAGCTCGATCGAGTCCGCGATCACCTCGCGCGACACGAGCGAGGCCTTCATTCCCTCCGTCCCCATCGAGACCCCATCGGAGACCGCAATCGTGTTGAACTCCATCGGCGTGCCACCCGCCGCCCGGATCCCGTCCTTGACCTTCACCGCCAGCTCGCGCTGGTTGTAGTTGCACGGCATCGTCTCGATCCAGGTGGTGCCGACGCCGATGATCGGCTTCGAGAGGTCCTCGTCCGTGAAGCCGATGGCCTTGAGCATCGCGCGCGCAGCCGCGCGATCGGGGCCGTCGAGCAGCAGGCGAGAGTGCTCGCGCGGGCTGTAGGGGGCGGGCTCGCTCATCGCCCGGACTATAGGAGACGTGTCGACCCCGAACGGTGGGCCGCACGGCCTATTGCCTCACTTGACGTGTCGGCTAGCGTCGCAAGGACCGATGAGCACCGCATTTCCGAAGACGATCGTCGAAAAGATCTGGGACGACCACGTCGTCGCCACGGGCGAGGATGCCCCCGACGTGATCGCGATCGACCTGCACCTCGTGCACGAGGTCACCAGCCCGCAGGCATTTGACGGCCTGCGCGCGCGCGGGCTCCGGGTTCGGCGCCCTGGCCAGACGGTCGCAACGCTCGACCATTCGATCCCGACCACGGACCGCAGCCTGCCGATCATCGACGAGATTGCCTCGAGGCAGGTCGCGCGGATGGAGGAGAACGCGCGCGACTTCGGAATTCCGCTGCACGGGATCGGCTCGCCGCACCAGGGGATCGTGCACGTGATCGGTCCGGAGCTCGGGCTGACCCAGCCCGGCATGACGATCGTCTGCGGCGACTCCCACACGGCGACGCACGGAGCGTTCGGCGCGCTCGCCTTCGGCATCGGCACGACCGAGGTCGAGCACGTTCTCGCAACCCAGGCCCTGCTTCAGCGACGCCCCAGGACGTTCGAGGTTCGTGTCGACGGCCGGCTGCATCCCGGCGTCACGGCCAAGGACATCATCCTCGCGCTGTTGGCCCGGATCGGCATCGGCGGCGCAACCGGACACGTCTTCGAATACCGTGGGTCGGCGATCCGGGCGATCGGCATGGAGGGGCGCATGACGATCTGCAACATGAGCATCGAGGGTGGTGCCCGCGCCGGACTGGTCGCCCCGGACGACACCACGTTCGAGTACGTCGCCGGGCGGCCGTATGCACCAGCGGGCGCCGCCTGGGACGCGGCCGTCGCGACCTGGCGCACGCTGCCAACCGACGACGGCGCCGAATTCGATCGATCGATCGCCCTCGACGCGTCCGAGCTCTCGCCGATGGTGACGTACGGGACGAACCCCGGCATGGCCTTCGCGATCACTGACCGCGTCCCGGACCCCGACGCCATCGCCGATCCGGCAAAGCGCGACTCGCTCCGCGCGGCACTGGCCTACATGGATCTCGCCCCAGGCGAGCCGATCCTGGGCCGACCGATCGATGTGGTGTTCGTGGGCTCGTGCACGAACTCCCGGATCAGCGACCTGCGTGAGGCAGCGCGCCTGATCCGCGGACGGCACGTCGCCGACGGCGTGCGGATGATGGTCGTGCCAGGTTCGACCGAGGTGAAGCG
>DATBRU010000045.1:0-6514 GCA_036560105.1 Candidatus Limnocylindria bacterium
CCCGTTCCGCGAGGCGATCGAGATCGGCCGGCGCGGCGGCGGGGCGACGCACATCACCCACTTCTACCATCGGCAGACGTTCCCGGGCGGACCGGGGCCGATGCTCGGACTCGTCGACGATGCGCGGGCCGAGGGCCTCGATGTGACCTTCGACACCTACCCGTACGAGTGGGCGTCCACGCGCCTCCTGATCATGATTCCCCCGTGGGCCCAGGCGGGCGGGCCGATGCGTACGAAGGAACGCCTGGCCGATCCGGCTGCACGCGACCGCATCCGTCGAGAGCTCGCCGATCGCGGGGTCCTCTTCGCCGGCCGGAACGCCTGGGACGACGTCCGGCTCGGAGCGTTCGCGACACCGGCCTACCTGCCCTGGGAGGGCCGGACCCTGGGCGAGCTCATCGCCGATCGTGGGGACGACCCCGTCGACGTCCTGTGCGATGTTCTGCTTGACGAGGACCTCCGGGTCAACCAGGTCACCCCCGGGCCGTGGAGTGAGTCGCTGCCGGAGTTCATCCGCCACCCCGTCGGAATGATCGGCACCGACTCGACCTTCGTTGCCGAGCGGCCGTCGCCGCGAACGTACGGGTCGTTCCCGCGGGTCCTCGGCCAATTCGTGCGAGAGGAAGCCCTAGTTTCACTCGAAGAGGCGATCCGATCGATGACATCGGCCCCGGCGTTGCGCCTTGGCATCACCAATCGAGGCCTCATCCGAGACGGCTTCGCAGCCGATCTCGTCGTCTTCGACCCGTCACGCGTGCGCTCAAATGCCACATATGACGCTCCGCGGGCCTTCCCGGACGGCATTGAGTGGGTGGTCGTGGGCGGTGCGGTGGTGATTGATGCGGGTGAGCACACTGGTGTGCGCTCTGGACGGGTCCTGACCACTCGTTGATAATCGGCGCCCGCGTGATCGAGGGGCAATGCCCGCCCTCAACGGCGCGGATCGGGAGGAGAAGGCGGTATGCCCACCGTCGCAGAAGTCGCCGTGCTCGCGGTGCAGACGCTCATTGACGAGCTCGCCGGGATCCAACAGCACCAGGTTGATCGAATGGCTGCGTGGCGCGCCGCCCGGCAGCCCGCGGCGCTCGCCGCTCGCAAGGAGGCGATGGCGGCCATCGCCGAGGCCGATCGCCTGGACGTCCTCGAGTCAGCGGCGGAGCGCCTCGCCGCCGAATGCGTGAGCGGCCGGATCGCCCACCCAGTCAGGGCCGCGGCCTACAACGCGCTCGTGGCCCTCATCGCCGGGGACCTCATTGAGCGCCCGGTGTTTCGCGCTCTGTACGAGGCCTGGGACGAAGGCACCCACGGCGGCGCGGGGACCGGTGCCGTCCTGCGCGGCGAGGAGCTTCTCCTCACCATCGACTGAGGCTGAGAACGCCGTCACGACCATCCCGGCCCTCGTCGAATTGCGCATGACGAGGCGCTAGGATGCAGCGATGGAGCGCCACAGCCTGACCACGCGCACCGTGCCACCGGGTGCCGCGCCGGCCGATACCGCGCCGCTCATCCTTCCCGCGGACACGACGATCCCCGGACGGGCGCGCCCTCCTGCACCGCTCCGCCGCGAAGGTCCGGCGAAGCTCACCGGCACGGCGCTGTACACCGACGACCTCGTGGTCCCGGGCGCCTGGTACGGGATCACCATCCGATCCACGCAGCCGCACGCAAGGCTCATCGGCGTCGAGCTCGGAGAGGGGTTCGACTGGAAGCGCGCGGTCGTCGTCACCGCCGACGACATCCCGGGCGAGAACGTCGTCAACCTGATCAATGCCGATCAGCCGGTCCTCGTGCCCATCGGCGGGGAGATCCGCCACCAGGCCGAGGCCTGTGTCCTGGTGGCGGCCCCGGACCGGGCGACGCTGCGCGAAGCCAGGAGGCACGTGACGCTTCGTACCGAGGCGCTGCCGGCCGTATTCGATCCGCTGCTCTCAGATACGGAGTTCGCCCACTACACCGTCTCGAGCGGTGACACGACGGCCGCCATGGCGGACGCCGCTCTTGTCATCGAGGGCACGTATCGCGTGGGCCACCAGGAACAGCTGTACATCGAGAACCAGGCGATGATCGCCATCCCCGGCGACGACGGCGGGATGACCGTGCAAGGGTCGCTCCAGTGCCCGTACTACATCCACAAGGCCATGAAGCGAGCGCTCGACATGGGCGACGAGCTCGCGGTCGTGGTCCAGGCCGAGACCGGCGGCGGATTCGGCGGCAAGGAGGAGTACCCGTCGATCATCGCCCTCCACGCATCGCTGCTTGCCCTCTAGTGCCGCAAGCCGGTGCGCATGATCTACGACCGCCACGAGGACATCAGCGCCACGACGAAGCGTCACCCCGCCGTGGTGCGCTATCGCTCGGGCGTCTCGGGCACCGGCGAGCTGATTGCGCAAGAGATCGAGGTGATCATGGACGGCGGGGCGTACTGCACGCTCACGCCCGTGGTCCTGAGCCGGGGCGTGCTCCATGCGGGTGGGCCCTATCGCTGTCCGAACGTGCGCATCACCGGCCGTGCCATGGCGACGAACACCCCGCCGAACGGCGCCTTCCGCGGGTTCGGAGCGCCACAGACCGAGTTCGCCGCCGAGATGCAGATCAACCGCATCGCCGAGGCACTGGACGCGTCGCCCCTCGACCTCCGTCGGCGATGGGTGTACCGCGAGGGCGACGTGACTCCCACCGGCCAGGTCCTCCGCGAGTCGGTCGGTGGCATCGAGGTGCTCGAGGCGGCCGCGGAAGCATCGGCGTTTGATCGGACGCACGCACAGACGCGAGCGATGCGGGAGGGTCGGACCGATGGCGCTCGGACGGCCACCGGCATCGGCCTGGCGCTCGCGTGGCATGGCGCCGGCTTCACGGGCTCCGGCGAGGTCCATCTCGCCTCGGTCGCCAGCCTCGAGCTGACCGAGGAAGGTCGCATCCGGATCCTGACGGCCAGCACCGAGATGGGCCAGGGCACGAAGACGATCTTCCCGCAGCTCGTTGCCGAAGCGCTCGGGGTCGATCCCGACGAGGTCGACCTCGCCCCCCAGGACACCTCGATCGTGCCCGACTCCGGCCCGACCGTCGCTTCGCGCACGACCATGGTGGTCGGAGGCCTGCTGATCCAGGCCGCCGGGCGCCTCCGTGCCCGGGTCGAGGAGGAGTCCGGTCGTCCATTCGCCGACGCGTACCGCGAGGCGGGTCCGATACGCATCGACGAGCAGTTCGTCCCCTACCCCGGCGAGCCCTTCGACGATGCCACGTACCACGGCGACGCCTACCCCGCCTTCGGCTGGGCCTCCGCGGTGGTCCGCGTGGACGTCGACCTCGACACCGGTGAGGTGACGGTCCGTGACTGCGTCGCGGCCGATGAGATCGGCCGGGTCGTGCACCCGATCCTGGCCGAGGGCCAGGTCGAGGGAGGCACGCTCCAGGCGATCGGCTACGCCACGATCGAGGAGATGAAGCTCGTCGACGGGCGCTACCTCAACGACCGGCTCGCGACGTACCTCATTCCGACCGCCCTCGATGCGCCGCGGATCCGTTCCATCCTCGTCGAGAAGCCGTACTCGGGCGTGCCGCACGGCGCCAAGGGCGTGGGCGAGCTGCCGATGGATGTCGGCGCGCCCGCCGTGGTCGCCGCGATCCACGATGCGACGGGCGTCTGGATCCACGACCTGCCGGCGACTCCCGAGCGGATCCTCGCGGCGCTGACCGGTGGACCGATGCCACCGCCGCCGGGCGTCTCCATGGAGGCGTCGGAGCCAGCATGACCTTCGGGTTCACGCTGAACGGCGCTCCGGTCGAGGTCGAGGTGGCCGGCATGCGCCGCCTCCTCGACGTCCTTCGCGAGGACCTCGGCCTGACCGGAACCAAGGAGGGCTGCGGCGAGGGCGAGTGCGGCGCCTGCAGCGTCCTGATCGACGGCGCGTTGGCAGATGCCTGCCTCGTTCCCGTCAGCCAGGTGGTCGGCGCATCGGTTCTCACCATCGAGGGCCTCGGCGACCCCGACCATCTCAGCACCCTGCAGCGGGCGTTCCTCGAGACGGGAGGAGCCCAGTGCGGCATCTGCACGCCCGGCATGCTCATCGCAGGCGCAGCGTTCCTGGCCAGTGGCGCCGCGCCGACCGACGAGAACATCCGCGAGGCCCTCGCGGGTAACCTGTGCCGCTGCACCGGCTACACGAAGATCATCGATGCGATCGCCCTGGCCGCTCAACGAGGAGGAGCCGCATGACCCGCCCGAGCATCTCGGAGGCGCTCGAAGCCAACGACGTCACCCTCGCCCTCACCCTGACGCAGCTCGCGCTCGTCGCGATCGGTGCGTTCCTCCTGCTCCGCGTCCTGCGCGGCCTGCGCCGGTAGGCACCGCACGAATCGTGAACGCGCTCGAGCCCGCCTCCGAGTCGCCAAGCGGCCTGGGCGAGGCGCTCACCCTCCTCGCCGATCAAGGCGGCACGCCGTGGCGGCCGATTGCCGGCGGCACGGACCTGATGGTGCAGATCAGCGGTGAGATCGGCGAGCCTCCCGCCCGGGTCCTTGACATCTGGGCGCTCGATGAGCTCCGCGGCATCGCCGTCGACGGCAACGTCATCTCGATCGGTGCGCTGACGACCTACACCGAGCTGCGCCGCTCTCCGGTCATTGCCGAGTTCGTTCCGGTCCTCGGCGAGGCCGCCGCCACGATCGGCGCCGCGCAGATCCAGAATCGCGGCACGATCGGCGGCAACGCGATCAACGCCTCGCCGGCCGGCGACACGCTTCCGGTGCTGCTCGCCCTCGACGCTGAGATGGTTCTCGCCAACCACGCCGGTGAACGCGTCGTCGCGGCCGCGGAGTTCTGGCCTGCCTACCGTACGACCGCGCGTCGCGACGACGAGCTGCTCGTGGCCATTCGCATCCCGATCGAGCCTGCCCGCCAGGTCCGGTTCCGCAAGGTCGGGACGCGCCGCGCGCAGGCGATCAGCAAGGTGGTCATGGCCCTGGCGTGGCGGGGTGGCGAGCGATCCGGGTGGTCCTCGGTCCGGTTGGCCCTCGGCTCGGTTGCGGCCACGACCGTGCGTGCGAGTGCCACCGAGGCGGTGCTCGAGGGCGCACGGCCGACGCGCGAGGTCGCCGACGCGGCGGTCGCCGCCCTCGGGGCCGAGCTGAACCCGATCGACGATGTGCGCTCCACGGCCGACTATCGCCGCGAGGTGGCCGGTCGCGTGCTGCGCCGCATGCTGCGCGACGAGGGGGGCTGGTAGTCCGCGTGACCGACCCCGGGCTCCCGAGCGGGACCGTTACCCTCCTGTTCACCGACATCGAGGGCTCGACGCGGCTCCTCCAGCGCCTCGGCGACGAGTACGCGGTGGTGCTCGCCGAACATCACAGACTCGTCGAGGCCGCGGCTGCGGCGCACGGCGGCTCCCGCGTCGACGCCGCCGGCGACGGGCTGTTCTACTCGTTCTCCACGGCACGTGGCGGGCTGGCCGCGGCCGTCGGCGCACAGCGCGAGCTGGGTGCACACGACTGGCCCTCCGGGGAAGACGTGCGCGTCCGGATGGGCATTCACATCGGTGAGCCGATGAGCGCCGAGACGGGCTACGTTGGCATCGACGTGCATCGCGCGGCGAGAATCTGCTCGGCCGGCCACGGTGGCCAGATCCTCGCGTCCGAGGCCGTGCACACGCTGATCGGGGCGGCGGTCCCCGCCGATGTGACGCTTGCGGACCTCGGCGTGCATCGGCTGCGTGGGCTGGACGTCCCCGAACGCCTGTACCAGGTCCGGGGACCTGGTCTGGCGACCGAGTTCCCACCGGTTCGGTCGCTGGACAGCATTCCGAACAACCTGCCGCGCCAGCTCTCCAGCTTCATCGGCCGCGAGGCCGAGATCGCGGCGGCAACGGCCCAGCTTCGTGAGACGAGCGTCCTGACGCTCACGGGGCCGGGCGGCGTCGGCAAGACGCGACTGGCCCTCGAGATCGGGGCGCAGCTCGCCGACGACTACGACGGGGGTGTCTGGCTCGTCGACCTCGGATCCGTCGTGGAGGCCTCCCTCGTTGCCGACGCCGTCGCGTCTGCCCTCGGCGTGGCGCAGCACCCGAGCATGCCGCTCGTCGGAGCCATTGCGGCTTCGATCGGCGGACGGCGGGTCCTCCTCATCGTGGACAACTGCGAGCACCTGCTCGACGCCGTCGTGTCCCTTCTCGAGCAGCTGCTGGGGAGCTGCGCCAACCTTCGCGTGCTCGCGACAAGTCGCGAGGCACTCGGCATCGGCGGGGAGAGCCTGGTGCCGGTGCCGTCGATGTCGCTCCCACCCGAGTCGGTCGCCGGTCATGACCTCGCCGCCCTCGCCTCATGCGATGCGGTTCGTCTCTTCGTGGACCGCGCGCGGGCCGCGATGCCCGGGTTCGTGCTGGACGGCGAGAACGCGTCCCCGATCGCCCAGATCTGCCGCCGTCTCGACGGCATCCCGCTCGCCGTCGAGCTCGCGGCGGCGCGAGTGCGGACCCTCCCGCCCTCGCAGATCGCATCGCGCCTCGACCATCGCTTC
>DATBRU010000046.1:0-3403 GCA_036560105.1 Candidatus Limnocylindria bacterium
CGAACGCGTCCTCGTCCTCCCTCGAGACCAGGTTCCCGGCGGCTGTGACTTTCGGGGGCTGCGACCCGCCACGGGCGAGACCCTGTCGGAGCTGCGCGAGACGGTCGCGCGACACGGCGCCTACCTCGATCGACCCGTCGCCGAGGAGGATCCGAGCCACAAGCAGCTCATTCCGTATGTCGTCGTGCGCGATGGCGGCAGCGTCTTCCTGATGCATCGCACCGAGGCCGGCGGCGATCCGAGACTGCACGGGCGGGCGAGCATCGGGGTCGGTGGGCACCTCAACCCGGTTGACGAGGGCGAGGATGCCCTGATGGCCGGCCTCCGGCGTGAGTGGGCCGAGGAGCTGGCGGCCGACTGGGAGCCCGATTTCGAGCTGGTGGGCCTCCTCAACGACGACGGCAACGCCGTCGGTGCCGTCCATCTCGGCGTCGTGTTCAGCGTCGAGGCGGCTGGAAGGCCGGTGGCCGTCCGCGAGCGAGACAAGCTCGTCGGCGGGTTCGCGGACGCCGATGAGCTCGCCGCCAGCACTGATCGGCTGGAGACGTGGTCGCAGCTGGTGGCGGAGGCCCTGCTGCTGGATCGCTGAGAGGGCGTTCCACGCTCGCGCCGATATACTCGGCTCATGATGCGTCGAGCGCTCGCCGCTCTGAGCCTGGCGTTGGGGGTGATCGCGCTTGCAGCCCCGGCCGCGGCGCAGGGCGAGAGCATCGCCCGGATCGAGCTCTCCGGCGTGATCGACCAGGTCAACGCCGCCTACATCGAGGAGGCGCTGCGCGTCGCCGGCGAGGAGGAGCACGCCGCGGCCCTGATCGTCATCGACTCGCCCGGCGGCGAGCTGACGAGCATGGATCGGATGATCGTCGCGATCCTGGGCAGCGACGTGCCGGTCATCACCTGGGTTGCGCCGGAGGGAGCCCGAGCCGGATCCGCCGCGACCTTCATCACCCTCGCCGGCGACGTGGCGGCCATGGCGCCCAACACGAGCATCGGCGCCGCATCGGTCGTGGGCAGCGGCGGTGAGGATCTGCCGGAGACCCTCGCGGCAAAGGTCACCAACGACGCGGTCGCCCGCATCCGTTCGCTCGCCGAGAACCACGGCCGCAATGCCGACTGGGCCGAGGACGCCGTCCGCGAGGCGGCCAGCGTCAACGCCGCCGAGGCGGTCGCCATGGAGCCCCCGGTGGTCGACCTCATCGCCTCCGATACCGAGAGCCTGTTCGCCGCCATCGACGAGGGCACGAGTGCCGACGGTCGTCCGTACGAGTTCAACGGGGAGCCGCTGCCGACGCTCTCGGGGCTGCCAATCGTCGACCTGAACATGAGCCCGGGGCAGTCGTTCCTGCACCTGCTCAGCGACCCGAACATCGCGTTCCTGCTGTTCACGATCGGGTTCTACGGGATCATCGCCGAGCTGTTCCACCCGAACTTCTTCTCGGGGATCCTCGGGGCGATCGCCATCGTCGTGGCCCTCATCGGCTCGAACGCCCTTCCCCTCAATGTCGGCGGCCTGCTCCTGGTGCTGGGTGGCATCGGCCTCCTGGCCCTCGAGACCGTGGTCGCCAGCTACGGCCTGCTGACGGTCGGCGGCATCGTGGCGCTCGTGCTCGGCGCCTTCGCGCTCTGGACCGGCGTGAGCCCGGGCGAGCTCGATCTCGATGTCGCCGTGAGCCCATGGATCATTGCCGTGGTGGTCGTCCTCGGCGTCGTCTATGCCTGGGTCCTCGCTCGCGCCCTCATGCACATGCGGTCGCGCGGCGTCGCGAACCGCCCGGTATCCGCGCTGGTCGGGGGCGTCGCCACGGCCCAGACGGTCATCGCTCCAACGGGGATCGCCTATGCTGGTGGCGAGAGCTGGTCGGCCCGAAGTCGCACGACCGAGATTCGTGCCGGAACACCCCTGCGCGTCGTCGGCGTCGAGGGCCTCGAATTGATCGTCGAACCGTCGTCCAGCGCCGAGCCGCCGCCCAAGGAGGGATAGGACACACCGATGAGTGAATTCGTTGGACCGATCATCGGCGCGATCGTCGCGGTCATCATCCTGTGGCTGCTCTTCAGCATCATCAACATCGTGCGCGAGTACGAGCGCCTGGTCGTGTTCACCTTCGGACGCCTCCAGGGTGCGCAGGGGCCGGGCATCGTGCTCCTCGTCCCGCTGATCCAGCAGGCCGTCAAGGTCGACCTGCGCGAGCGATTCCTGGAGGTGCCGCAGCAGACCTGCATCACCAAGGACAACGCGCCGATCAGCATCGACTTCCTGGTGTACTCCAAGGTCTTCGATCCGGCGGAGACGGTCACCGCGGTCACCGACTTCACGGGTGCCTCGCAGGCCCTGGCGGCGACGACCCTGCGCGCCGTCATCGGCGACATCCCCCTCGACGACGTCCTCGCCAAGCGCGAGGAGATCAACCACATCCTGCGCACCAAGCTCGACGAGGTGACCGAGCGCTGGGGGGTCAAGATCACGAGCGTCGAGATCCGCGAGATCTCCCCGCCGCGCGACATCCAGGACGCCATGAACCGCCAGATGAGCGCCGAGCGCAACCGGCGCGCGGTGATCACCGAGTCCGAGGGAACGCGCCAGGCGACCATCAACGTGGCCGAGGGTGACAAGCAGTCGAACATCCTCCGCGCCGAGGGTGAGCGCCAGTCGCAGATCCTGCGGGCGGAGGGGTATGCCAACGCCCTCCAGACGATCTTCGGCGCCGCTGCGGGGATCGACCAGAAGACGATGGCGCTCCAGTACCTCGAGGCGCTCAAGGCCCTCGCCGCGGGCGAGAGCACGACCTGGATCGTGCCGATGGAGCTCTCCGAGCTGACCCGCCCGATCGGCGCGGCCATGCGTCAGATGGCGTCGACCGGCGACCTGGAGCCGACCTCCGGCGGATGATGCTTGACCTGGCGCGCACGCTGGGCCGGGTAGCGGGCCTCCTGATCGGCGCCTACCTCGGGTATGTCGCCATCCGTGGGTCGCGCATGCTCGTCTGGCCCGAACCGCGGCCCCTCGTGCCCGACCCGGCTGGCGCGCCCGCGCTGCCGTCGGACCTCGGACTCGACTACGAGGAGGTGAGCTTCACGACCGATGACGGCGTGTCGCTCACCGGCTGGCTCATTCCCGCCGCACGCGACACGAAGACCGCCGTGGTGGTCTTGCACGGGTTCACCGGGAACCGGCTCCCGGAGCTGGCCGCCTTCGTCCCATGGCTCCAGGAGCGCCATAACGTGCTCCAGTTCGACTTCCGCGGTCACGGTGAGAGCGGGCCGAGCCCCGTCACCATGGGCTCCCGCGAGCGGCGCGACGTCGCCGCGGCGGTGGCGTTCCTCCGCTCACGCGGCCTCGGCCCGATCGCGCTCTTCGGGGTCAGCATGGGCGCCGCCGCCGCCATCCTGGCCGCGCCGGACC
>DATBRU010000047.1:0-4943 GCA_036560105.1 Candidatus Limnocylindria bacterium
CGGCTGCACGCTGGCGGTCATTCGGAGGGCCCTGAAGCGGTCGGCTTCTCCGTGCCGCAGGAGCTGCACATGCTCCATCCGGTCGTCGGGCGTGCCCGCGGCCCTGGCCGGGGCGCGAGCGAGCGCGTCGAGCACGGTCGCGGCGGCACGATCCCCAATCGCGTGGATGGCCAGCCCGATGCCCTCCGGCCGCGCCATCGCGAAGAGGCCGTCGAGGTCTTCGTTGGTCACCCGGAGGATGCCGAGGTCGCCGTCGCGACAGCCGGACGGCTCGAACAGCGCTGCCGTGCCGGAGCCGAGCGCGCCGTCGGCGTACTCCTTCGCCCATCCGAAGCGCAGCGTGCTCCGGCCGGGCAGCGCCGCACCGGTGCGCAGTCTTCGCTCGGCGGCAGCCTGAATGGAATCGACCGGGATGCCCACGCTGAGGCGAAGGCGTCCGTCGACCAGGTCGCCGAGGTCGGTCAAGGTCGAGTAGGAGTCGCCGAAGGGTGCATCGGTCCCGATCCCGCCTTCGGCGGTGTAGTCCCCCGCCTCGCTGGCGCCCGTGATACCCAGGCGAGCGAGCTCACGTAGCGTCGTATCCAGCGTCGCGCGTAGCGCATCGCCATGGAGCTCGGGAACGAGGTCCGAGACGAGGTCCACGGCCGTCTCACGGAGGACCCCGGTCGGCATCCCCGACCCGTCTCGCTCGATCCGTCCGCCCGACGGGTCGGGCGTGCCCGCGGTGATCCCGGCTCGACCGAGGACGACCGGCGACACCCACGCCGAGTGGCCGTCGTGGCTGGCGATGAACGCCGGTCGCTCTCCGATCGCGTCGGTGAGCGCGGTGATCTCGAGGTTGGCCATCTGGGCCTCCGACCATCCACGCCCGCGCAGCCACGCGTCGGCGGCCAGCGTCCGCGCGCGTTCGACGAGGCGCCGGGTCACCTGGTTGCCGTCGGCCGCGTCGTCGAGGAGCACCTCCCCGCGGCTCCTGGCCAGGGCGACGAGGTGGATGTGGAAGTCGTGCAACCCGGGCACCACCGCGGACTCCCGGGAGTCCATCACGCGTGCGCCTCGTGCCGCAGCGGCCGAGACATCCTCCCAGCTCCCGACGTTGACGACGCGGCCCCCGGCGATGCCGACCGCCTCCGCAGTCTGAATGCCGCTCGGGTCCGCCCGGACGACGACCTGGCCGCGGACGACCAGCTCGGCCCGAGGAGGGCTCACCCTTCGTCGCCGATGAAGCGGGGCGTCTGATCGAAGCCGGTGGTCTCGGGACCGAACGCGATCCGAACGAGGACGACCGGCACGACCACCAACCAGTGCATCAGGAAAAGCGAGCCCCGCAGGCCACGTCCGATCAGCGCGGCCCCACGTTCGCCGCTGGCGTGCAGCCCGGCCAGGGCAAGGGCCAGGATGCCGACCCCGTAGGCGAGCGCCAGTGACGCCGGAACCGTCCAGTCCGCGGCCCCGGGCAGCGGGATGGTGAGCAGGCTCGCAACGACCGCCGCGGCGAAGAGCGGGGGGACGGCGAACTCCGACGCGAACGCCAGAAAGTCAAGCTTGCGGCCCAACGGCTGCGGTCCGACGACGAGGCCCGGGCCGTGCTCGAGCAGCCGCCGGAGGCTCCCTTCCGCCCAGCGCATCCGCTGGCGCCAGAGCGCCCCAAGGCTCTCGACGGCCTCCTCGTTCACCGCGACCTCGGGGGCGAGGGTGACCCGGTGGCCGGCCGCGGCCAGGCGGGTCGAGAGCTCGAGGTCCTCCGTCAGGGCACGCTCGCCCCAGCCACCGACTCCCTCGAGTGCCGTCCGCCGGACGAACATTCCGTTGCCCCGCAGCTCGGCGGTGCCGTCGGTCGCCCATCGGCCGCACTGGCTGGTCATGTCCATGAGCTGCTCCTCCTCTTGGGCACGGGTCAGCCACGACGTCGCGGAGTTGCGGCAGCGGCGTGCCACCTGGAGGGCCGCCGCGTCCGGATCGCGGGCCCAGGCGCGCATGACGAGGTCCAGGAAGGTCGTATCGACACGCGTGTCCGCGTCGATCGCACCGATGACGTCCCCGTGCAGCTCAGGCATGGCCCACGCCAGAACGGCACCCTTGGTCCGGGGGCCGCCTCCGGGCTCCCGCCGGCGCACCCTGATGTGGGTCTGACCCGCCGCTGCGGCGGTGGCCTCGGGCCCGGTGGCATCGGTCGATCCGTCGTCGACGACCACGAGCTCGTAGCGCGGCACGCCATCGGCACCGGCGTATCGCATGTCGGCGAGCGCGCGCACCGTTCCGGCGACGCCGCCTGCCTCGTTGCGCGCCGGCACCACGAGCGACACGAACGGACGTGGACGGTCCCCTTCCACGCCGGGGCCGGTGGCATCGGCCAAAACGAATCGCATGACCCTCCAGCCCTTCCATGCGAGCCATGCCACATAGGCCATCGAGACGACGATGATCGCCTGGAGCAGGCGGGCCGCGAACGGCGCGGTGATCGCCAGCCAGGCGATCCCGAAGGCCACGAGGAGCGCGAGGGCGGCGGTGACCCTAGTCGCCATCGGTCGCCGGGCGCCGGCGCCGTCGACGCCGATGCGGCGCCTCGGCCGGCGGCTCGACCGTGCCGGTCGCAGGCTCGGTGGCCGGGGTTGGGGCGAGGCCACGGTCGTGGTCGTGGAGGCCGCTACGTGAGTTGCGCCGCCACGAGGCGATGCCGGCCAGGAGCGCCAGGATGCCGAGGATGCCCATCACGATCGGGATGCCCGAACCCTCGAAGAACAGGTTCAGGACATCGGCCATGGCCGGCGCCAGGAGGACGGGCAGGAACGAGGCGACCGAGAGCAGGGTGTTCAGGATCCCGAAGATGCGGCCGCGAACGTCGGGAGGCAGGTCCTCCTGCAGCGCGGTCTGAGCCGGGATGGCCACGAAGGCGTACTCGACGCCGGCGAACGTGGCGATCACCACGACGATGGCGATGATGCTGATGATCGGCGCGATCGCCGGCACGACCTCCTCGATCGGTCCGGCAGCCGGTGCGACCAGCGCGGCGATCGGCCGGACCAGCGCCAGGAGCATGAGCGTCACGCCCATGGACACGAGCCCGACATCGATCACGAGGCGTTTCGGGATCGCCTTGCCGTACGAGTTGAGGAACAGGATGCCGAGGACCGCACCCAGGCCGGCCGGACCCATGATGAAGAAGAAGTTCTCGGGCGTCAGGCCCAGGATGTCGACCGCAAAGCCCGGACCGATGGCCCCGAGAACGCCGATCAGGCTCGAGCTGATGCCGAGGTAGGCAAGGCTCCAGGCGATCGCGCGGTGCTGGCGGACGAAGTCGACGCCCTCCTTGAGCTGGCTGGCCAGCTCGTGGAAGGCGCGCCCGGCCGCATCGCCGGCCGAGGCGAGGGCCCGTTCGGGGCGGATGTCGGGGAGTGGCACGATCGCCAGCGCCGCGGCCGCGAACATCGTCGCCACGGTGACGTACACCGCGATCGGCCCGAACACGTTGAGAACCAGGGGTCCGAGGAACCCGAATCCGATCGCGAACGTGGCGTTGATGGTCAGCACGAAGATCGAGTTGGCCGCCATCAGATTGCGCCGGTCGACGATGCGTGGGATGGCGGTCAGCTCGGCGGGGGCGAAGATGGCCGTCGCCGTCGCGATGCCGAAGTTGATCAGGTACACGAGCGGGACATTGGCGTCCGAGGTGGTGGGCGCAACGAAGATGAAGGCCACGATTCCGGCGGCGCGGATCAGGTTCGTGGCCAGCATGATGATCCTGGCGTTGCTCCGTTCCACGAGCACGCCGCCGAGCGTGCTGAACAGCACGGCGGGTACCAGGAAGGTCAGGATCAGGATCGCCACGGCCGTATCCGAGCCGGTCGTTCGTCGCACCGTGGCCATGAGCGCCGCCAGCACCATGTTGCTGGCCAGCTGGCTCAGTGCCTGGGCGGACCAGAGGTAGACGAACGCGCGGTTGCGAAAGACGGTGCCCGCATCGGCGAGAGCGTCGTCGCTGGCAGTGCCATCCCCGCCAGGCAGGTTGCCGTGGGCCATGCCTCAGCTGGCCGTTTCGGGGCCGCGCTCCACGGTCTCGATAACGCGCCGTTCGACGTCCAGCCGATCCATCAGGATCCGATGGCCGCATCCCGCGCAGACCAGGCCGATGTCGGCTCCGAGCCGAACCACCGACCACTCTCGACTGCCGCACGGATGCTCCTTGCGCAGCCGAAGCACGTCGCCGATGCGCAGGTCGAGCGGCACGGCCATCGTCACTCGCCGCCCTCCGACGCGGTGACGCCGGTGAAGTTGAACGAGCCGAGGTGCAGCGCCGGCACCCGGGAGGCCCCCAGAAACTCACCGGGGAGCAGCTTCGTCTCTCGGCTTGCCGCGCGCACGTCACTGAAGGCTTCGGGAATCGATTGCGTGAACCGGAAGTTGAGGATCGGGCGCGTGAGCTTTCCATCCTCGATCAGGAACGTCCCGTCCTTCGTCATCCCGGTCAGGATCGCCTTCTTGGGGTGCACCGGGTTGATGTAGTGGAATCGGGTGACCCACACGCCCCGGCTGATCGGCGCGAGCAGCTCGTCGCGCGGGGTGTCGCCCGGAGCCATGAACAGGTTGAGCGCCATCGGGCCGTAGAGGTTCGGTGCCGGCAGGCCGTGGCCCGTCGAACCGGTCCCGGCACGCGAGCCCGTAGCCGCGTCGTGCACGACGGCGCGGGCCACGCCGCCCTCGATGAGGTCCACGCGCTTGCGCACGACACCCTCGAAGTCGATCGGGCTGGGCATGCCGGACGGGTCGGCGCCGTCGTCCCAGATCGAGACGCTCTCGCCCATCACACGACTGCCGAGCTCCATGAAGGACCGGCCCTCCTCGTGCGCGAGGCCCGAGAACGCGATGAACGACAGGTACTCCATGAGGCCGGCCACCGCGTATTCCTCGAGCACGACCTCGTACTCGCCCGCCTCGAGCTCGGC
>DATBRU010000048.1:0-4586 GCA_036560105.1 Candidatus Limnocylindria bacterium
CTGCGCGAGCACTTCGGCGTGCTCGAGGGCCGCCGGATCACCATCGTCGGAGATGTGGCCCACTCACGGGTCGCTCGCTCGAACATCCACTGCCTCGGCACCCTCGGGGCGACGGTTCGGGTCGCCGGGCCACCGAGCTGGGTCCACGGCTTCGAGTCCTGGCCGGGGATCGAGGTGGCGACGACCCTGGAGGACGGCCTGCGCGAGGCCGATGCCGTGATGGCGCTGCGGGCGCAGCTCGAGCGCGGGGCGACGCTTCCGGACGAGCTCTCCGCATGGCGCCTGGACAGCGGTCGGATGGAGCTGGCGGCGCCGGACGCGCCGATTCTGCACCCCGGCCCGACCAACGAGGGGGTGGAGCTGACCTCTGAGCTGGCCAACGGCCCGCGGAGCCTCATCGGCCGCCAGGTGGAGAACGGAGTTCCGGTCCGGATGGCGGTCCTGGCCGTGCTCAGCGGATCGTCGTGACCACCGAGACCTTCGGTCGCCTGAACGACGCGCCGGCCAACCTCGTGATCACCGGCGCTCGCGTCATCGACCCCGGCTCCGGGACCGACGCGGTCCGAGACATCGCCGTCGAGGGCGGAACGATCGTCGGTGCAGCGCCCGAAGGAGCCGAGATCATCAACGGGCACGGACTTGTCGTGGCGCCCGGATTCTGCGACCTGCACGCCCACCTCCGTCAGCCGGGGTCGAGCGGTGCCGAGACGGTGGAGAGCGGTGCCCGCTCGGCAGCGCGCGGGGGCTTCACAACGATCTGTGCCATGCCGAACACCGACCCGGCGATCGACTCGGCAGAGGCGGTCTCGGCCGTCCTGGCCCGCGCGCTCGGTGCCTCGAGCCGCGTGCGGGTCATCGGCGCCGCGACACGGGATCGTGCCGGTGGTGAGGTCGCCGACATCAATGCGCTGGTGGCGGCAGGAGCCGTCGGTCTCTCCGACGACGGGGCCGCCGTGAGCGCGACCGCGGCTCGAGCGGTGCTGGCGCGATCGGCGAGGGCGGGCGTGCCGCTGTTCGAGCACGCCGAGGATCCCGACCTGGCCGGAGCTGGCGTCATGCGCGCTGGTCCGACAGCCACCCGACTCGGTCTCACGGGCTGGCTTCCTGCGGCGGAGGTCGAGATCGTCCGCCGAGACCTCGCGCTTGCCGAGGAGGCCGGGGCGCGGCTGCACCTCACCCACGTCTCGACGCGCGCGTCAGTCGATGCGATCGCCGAATCGAAGAAGCGCGGCGTTCGCGTGACGTGCGACGTCACTCCTCACCACCTGGCCATGACCGACGAGTGGGTCGGCGGCTCGCGCTCATTCGCGTGGGAGGAGACCGGCGCGGCCGACGAGACCCTCGCGTACGACGGGGACTGTCGCGTGAACCCGCCGCTTGCATCGCGGGACGACGCGCTCGCCCTCCTTGCCGCGGTCGAGGGGGGCACAGTCGACGCGATCGCCACTGATCACGCGCCCCATACGCGGGATCGCAAGCTCGTGCCATTCGACGAGGCGGCGCCGGGGCTCATCGGCCTCGAGACGGCGCTCTCGCTCGGACTGGCTGCCGTCGACGCCGGCAGGGTGTCGCTGGGATCCCTGGTCGACGCCCTCTCGACCCGGCCGGCCGCGATCATCGGAGAGCCGCGCAGCCTGGCGGTCGGCATGGCGGCCGAGCTCGTGCTGTTCGACCCGGCCGCGCGTCGTCGGCTGGATGCCGGGGAGCTCGCATCGGCCTCGTCGAACACGCCCCTGCTGGGCATGGAGCTGCCCGGTGTCGTGCGCCTGACCATGGCGAACGGGCGCGTGACGTATCGGTCCGAAGGCCGGTAGCCTTCCAGCGGCCCACGCGTCGATGTGGGACCATGCGGGCGGCCGCACGCCAGCCCACTCGCCGCATGACTGACGAGGCTATGGCTTGTCGATTCGCTACAACGAGGATCTCGATCCGAACGAGGGGCCGGGCTTTGGGTGCTTCGTCACCCAGGCGATCCTGTTCGCGATCCTCCTGCTGCTCATCCCCGTCGGCCTCTTCACATTCAACTGGCCGGTCTGGGTGCTTGCGACGCTGCTCGTCGTCGCGCTCATCCTGCTCTTCTTCGTGAGCATGACGAGCGTCTTCCTGCTGCGCGTCTTCTTCGCCGATCGGAACCGCGGGCGTGGGCGGCAGACCGGTGTGGCCAAGGAGGCGCGTGTCATCACCACACACGAGGAGGACACTGCAGATGCCCCTCACGAGACGCAGGAGTAGCCCGCCGTGCCGCTGATGGTCACGTTCTTCAACGTCCGCAAGGGCCGCGACACCTTCTTCAAGCGTGGCATGCGTGGCACGTTCCCGACCCGCGGCGGCTTCCCGAAGGAGATGCAACGGCTCGAGCGCGAGTACGGCATCCGCTTCGTCGGCTGGTTCAACGTGACCGAGGGCTCGACCTGGAACAACGTCGTGATCCTCGATCTGCCGAGCTACGCGGTGCTCGACCAGCTCTACAGCGACCCGTCGACGCGCGGCATCGGCCATATGATCGCGGAGTCGATCTTCGACAAGAAGCACACGATCTTCTTGCGCGAACGGATGGGGCCGGACTTCGTGTACAAGCCGTGAGCGAGCGCGACGGCGGGTCGCCGCGGATCGTCGCGCTTCGTGAGCTGGCGGCCGAGGCCGACCTCGAGCGCCGGGACTTCCTGTACGAGGCGACCGAGCAGCTGCGTCGCTTCCTCGACACGAACCGGGATCGCCTGCGCGAAATCGGTCCGATCAAGCTCGTTGACAACGAGCAGGACTTCCTCCTCTACCACCCGGTGGACGAGACCTGGACGACGCGCCTGACCTACCAGGATCCCGCGGACACCGAGTGGTATGACGAGGAGCAGCTCGTCGACACCATCAGCGAGCTCATCGAGCTCTACAACCCGGCCGACATCTTCGCCTGGCTGATCGAGGCCGCTCGCGACGCGCCAACGCACCTCATTGCCGCCGACGAGCTCGCGCACGAGGAGGAGCTGGTCGAGACCAGCGACGACTGGGAGGCCGAGCTGCCGGCGGGTCAGCAGGAGACCCTCGCCGCCCAGCGGCTCTGGCAGCTGGCGGACGCGTACCGCGCTCAGCTGGCGACCGCCCAGGGGCAGCTCCTGCGCGAGTTCAGCGCCAACGCCGAGGAAGTCCTGCGGCGAACGGGTGACCTCGTCCTGCTCGACGAGACCGAGGAGGTCCTCGTCCTGCGCGCTGACGGGCGGTTCGAGACCTCGCTCGACCTGTCGGATCGCCCAGAGGACGTCGTCGCCTCCGCCGAGCCGCGTCGTCCGGGCACCTCGGTGACCGAGGCACGCACGATTGCCTCGTTCTACGACCCCGCGGACGTCCTGCATTGGGTGACCGAGGCGCTCGCCGAGCGCTACCCCGCGGTCGACTTCTCCGCCGTTTACGAATGACCGATGCGCCCCTCCGCGACGCGTCGGTCGAGTCCCTCTTCGCCGATGCCGGAGCGTTGCTCGACGGCCATTTCCTGCTGAAATCCGGGCGCCACGCCGGACGCTATCTCGAGAAGTTCCTCGTCCTCCAGCACCCCCGGTTCGGGGTCGAGCTTTGCCGCCGATTCGCCCTGGTCCTCGCGGCGTCCGAGCCGACCCTGGTCGTGGGACCGACGACCGGTGGGGTGCTGCTCTCGTTCGAGACCGCCCGTCAGCTGGGGGGTAGCGTCCGGGCCGCTTTCGCCGAGCCGGTCGACGACGGTGGGCGGCGGCTGCGACGCGGGTGGGCGATCGCCCCCGACGATCGTGTTGTCGTGGTCGACGACATCCTCACCACCGGAGCATCGCTCGTCGAAACGATCGAGGCCGTGCGCGCCGCTGGCGTCGAGCCGGTCGCAGCGGCCGTCATGGTCGATCGGTCGGTAGGCCCGGTGGACCTCGGGATCCCGCTCCATGCCCTCGGCCGGATCGAGATCCCATCGTGGGACGCCGAGGGCTGCCCGCTCTGCGCCGACGGCGTCCCGCTCCGCAAGCCGGGGAGCAGCTAGAGCCACCCGGGGGTCTTCCCGCTGCCGCACCTCGATCTCTGGAGGAACATTCACCGGAAGGCGCCGTCGCGCGTCATTCCCGCAACAGGGTGAGGACGACCGCGCGTGAGTGACGCGCCGGGGCGCACCTCACGCGGACGGGTCGGCAATGGAGTGCGGGAATCGCGCCTCACAGGCGCGTCGTGTGAATCCGGCTCAACGGATCGAGACGGCGGCCGAGGCGCGTTGGTCGCAGGACGGCCTCTCAGCCCTGCGCGCCGCCAGTGAAGTTCCACGAGGCGAGATGCAGCGAGGGCCCCACGTACGCGCCGAAGTCGAACGTCGTGCCTGAGACGAGCGTGAGATCCGAGCCGACGCCGCTCACCGCTCCCGGCGCGAGGGCCTCGAGGTAGGACTGGGTGAACCGCATGTTCGTCACCGGTCGCGAGATGCGGCCGCCCTCCACGAGCCAGACGCCGTTGCGGGTGAGCCCGGTGACGACCATCGTGCGCGGATCGAGGATGCGCGTGTACCAGAAGTCGGTGACCAGGAGGCCCCGCTCGACTCCCTCCACGAGCGCATCGGCTCCGGTCGTGCCCGGCTCGAGCAC
>DATBRU010000049.1:0-4299 GCA_036560105.1 Candidatus Limnocylindria bacterium
CGGAAGATGTCGGCGGGCTCCTGCACGAGGTCGCGCTCGACGAGCTGCAGCATGATCTTGAAGCCGAGCCCGTCGATGTCGAGGCCCCCACGTCCGGCGAAATGCAGCAGCCCGCCGATGCGCTGCGCGGGGCAGTACGGGTTCGGGCAGCGCAGGACCACCTCGCCCTCCTCGCGCTCAGCCTCGGTCCCGCACACCGGGCACGCCGTCGGCATCTCCCACACGGTCTCGGTCCCGTCTCGCGCGTCGAGGACGGCGCTGACGACCTCGGGGATGACGTCGCCGGCCCGCTGGAGCACCACGGTGTCGCCGACCCGCAGGTCCTTGCGGCGGATCTCGTCGATGTTGTGGAGCGTGGCGTTGCGCACCGTCGTGCCTCCGACGAGGACCGGCGTCACGTGCGCGACCGGGGTCATGGCGCCGGTGCGGCCCACGTACACCTCGATCTCCTCGAGCTTCGTGGTCACCTGCTCGGCCGGGAACTTGTAGGCGGTCGCCCAGCGCGGCGCTCGCGAGACGAAGCCCAGACGCTGCTGCTCCTCGAGCGAATCGACCTTGATGACGATCCCATCGGTCTCGTAGTCGAGGGTCTTGCGGGCCTCGCCCCACTCCTCGGTGAACGCGATGACGGCCTCGACCCCCTCGACGCGGCGCGTGTTCGGATTCACCGGGAAGCCGAGCCGGCGCATGAGCTCGAGCGACTCCGAGTGGCTCGCGAGGCCGTGGGCGCCAACGAGCTGGTAGGCCCACAACGACAGCCGCCTCGACGCCGTCACGGCCGGATCCTTCTGGCGCACGGTCCCGGCCGTCGTGTTCCGCGCGTTGGCGTAGAGCGGCCTGCCCTCCACCGCCAGCTGCTCGTTCAACGCGGCGAAGGCGCCGCGTGGCATGTAGACCTCACCCCGCACCTCGAGAGCCTCGCCGGGTGGATCCTCCTTCAGGCTCAGCGGGATGGCGCGCACGGTGCGCAGGTTCGGCGTCACATCCTCCCCGGTCGTGCCGTCGCCGCGGGTGGCGCCACGGACGAACCGACGGCCCTCGAAGCGCAGGCTGATCGCCAGGCCGTCGATCTTCAGCTCGCAGACGTACGCGACGGGTGGATCCCCGGCCCCGCGCCCGAGACCGCGCCGGACCCGGGCGTCGAAGTCGCGAAGCTCATCGGCCCCGAACGCGTTGCCCAGGCTGAGCATCGGCGTGTCGTGGCGGACGGATGGGAAGCCGCCCTCGACCGGTGCCCCGACGCGCTGCGTCGGCGAGTCGGGGGTGACGAGGTCCGGGTGCGCCGCTTCGAGCTGGTTCAGCTCCTTGAACAGGAGGTCGTACTCGCGATCCGGCATCGTCGGCGCGTCGAGTACGTGATAGCGATGGTTCGCGTCACTCAGGATGGCGCGCAGCTCGGCGGCGCGCGCGGCGGGATCGGCCATGCTCAGGGCGCGTCACTCATCGCTGCCGAACCAGGCGCGCAGGTGGGCCGTGTGCTCCGCGTAGTGATCGGGACCGTCGTACCTGATGACCGCCTCGACGGTGTCGCCGTTGCCGAGCTCCAGGCCGAGAAGGGCCGGGTCGAGCCCGGCCACCCGGTCGCGGAAGGCAGCGAAGGCGCGCTCCTCGCGAGCGAGCGCGGCGTTCGGCGTCGTTGCGCGTCCATCGGCCAGGAAGCGCTCGTTCATGGCGTCGGTGTCGGCCTTCGAGTAGGCAAACTCGGCGCCCCGGCCGTCGGTGGCCAGCTGGAGCGCCGATGCCCCGTGCTCGGACCATGCGGCAACGTGGACGACCAGGTCACGCACGCTCCAATCCTCCATCACGCCCGGGGTGGTCACCAGGTCGGCATCCACCTCGTGAAGCACCTCGAGGAACGCGTCGTGCGCCACGTCAAGCTCGGCCTGGAGGCCCGGCAGGTCAGCCATGGGGCGCCTCGTCGAGCGCCTGACGCAGGGCGTCGGCGTGCTCTCGGTAGTGCTCCGACCCGTCCTCACGGATGCCCTGCGCCAGCGTGGCACCGTCGGGGAGCACCACGTCGAGCAGCGATGGATCGAGCGCTCGGATCCGGTCGAGGAGCGCCTCCACAGACGCCTCCTCTCGCTTTCGGACGGTGACGAGCTCCGT
This sequence comes from Candidatus Limnocylindria bacterium, assembly GCA_036560105.1. Classification (GTDB taxonomy): domain Bacteria; phylum Chloroflexota; class Limnocylindria; order QHBO01; family QHBO01; genus JACDBZ01. Next base: position 2,107 of record DATBRU010000049.1, read on the forward strand.
CGTGCGGGCGATGCGAGCGACCGTCGCGTTCACCTCGTCCGTCGGTGGCTTTCCAGCCCCGACCTCGTCGGTCCGGCCCTGCTCGACGAGGTGGATGACCTCCGCCGCGTTGCCGACCCAGTAGCCGAGGTGTGCGACGAGCTCGCGAGCGCTCCACTCGCCCACCAGCCCGGCCGTGGTCAGAGAGTCGGGGGCGACACGCGAGAGCGTCGCGAGGAAGTCCTCGCGCGCGCGCTGAAGCTCCTCGACGAGCAGGTCGTGCGGCATCGGCGACCCCATCAGGCTCGATCAAGCCCCGCGTACGCGGCGATGAGCCGTTTCACGCCCTCGCCCACGAAGGCCACGGTCACCTCCTCGTCGCCCTTCACGATCCTGCTGCTCACGACGATCCCATCCCCGAAGCGCCGATGCCGGACCCGGTCGCCGGCCTTCCAGGCTGGCTCGTCCCCCGCGCCGTCGCTGCCGGCGGATCCCGGACCGGAGAAGGTCCCCGAGCCAAGATCGACCGTGGCGCCTTCATATGTCGCCGATGCGACCCGCTCCCGCGCCGCGTCGAGCTCACGTCCCACGGGGACCGGTGCCGAATGGTCGGGCAGGTTGATCGGCCGCAGTGGCTCGCTCACGCGTCGCGTCGTCGGCGACCGGTAGCCGGACGGAAGCCACCCGCTGTCGTCATCGGTCCCCGCCCAGCGCTCGCCACCGCGCCGGAATGGTGCCGCCGAGCGCTCCGAGGCCAGCAGGTCTTCCGGCAGCTCGGCCAGGAAGCGCGACGGGTCGGACTGGGCGCCGACACCGTAGGTGGACCGGTGATGCGCGTGGACCAGGTACAGCCGATCCATGGCGCGGGTCATGCCCACGTACGTGAGCCTTCGCTCCTCCTCGAGCTCGCGCTCGTCCTCCAGCGCGCGGCGATGCGGCAGGAGGCCCTCCTCCATGCCGACGATGAACACGACCGGGAACTCGAGTCCCTTGGCCGCGTGGAGCGTGATCAGGGTTGCCCGGTCCGGGATGTCCTCGAGCTCGTCCTGGTCGCTGACCAGCGCGACCTCCTCGAGGAGCCGGGCCAGCCCCTCGGGCGGGGCGATCTCGTCGAACTCCGCAGCATGGCCGCGCAGCTCCAGCAGGTTCGTCCAGCGCTCCTCACCCTCGTCGGTGCCGTCTTGGAGGGCCGCCTGGAGCCCGCTGCGCTCGACGGCCGCGTCGAACAGGGCCGATGGCGGCTCCTCGGCGGCCATCGACATGAGGCCCTGCATGAGCTCGGCGAAGACCGCGAGCTGGGCTCGCGAACGCGGGGCCAGGTTCGGGTTGTCGCTCGATGCGAGCACCGCCTCCCACAGGCTCGTGTCGCGCGACTCGGCCCAGGCGTTGAGCTCCTCGACCGTCTTGGCGCCGATCCCCCGTGCCGGCACGTTGATGATCCGCCCCAGCGCGACTCGATCGGCAGGATTGCGTGCCAGGCGCAGGTACGCGAGGGCGTCCTTCACCTCGCGGCGCTCGTAGAAGCGGACTCCCCCCACGAGCTGGTACGGAATGCCGAAGCGCATGAACGACTCCTCGATCACGCGGCTCTGGGCGTTGATTCGATAGGTGACGGCGATGTCACCGTAGCGGAGGCTTCCGTCCTCGTCGTCGGCACGGCTGGTGAGCAGGGCGGCCATGCTGCCCTGGCGGGCGCCACCGACGAGCTTCTCGACCTGGCGCGCGACGAACTCGGCCTCTTCGTACTCGTTGTAGGCGTCGAACAGCGTGATCTGCGTCCCCGTGCCGCGCTCCGTCCAGAGCTTCTTGTCCTTGCGCCCGGCGTTGCGGCTGACGACGGCGTGGGCGGCGTCGAGGATCGTCTGCGTCGAACGGTAGTTCTGCTCGAGCTTGACGATCTTCGTGTCCGGGTTGTCGGTCTCGAAGTCGAGGATGTTGCGGAGGTCCGCGCCGCGCCAGGAGTAGATGCTCTGGTCGTCGTCCCCGACGACCGTGAGGTTGTGGTGCTTTCCCGCGAGGTGGCGACAGATCAGGTACTGGGCGCGGTTCGTGTCCTGGTACTCGTCGACGAGGATCTGCTGCCACCTTGACTGGTAGCGCGCGAGGACCGATGGGTGGTCCTCGAACAGCTCCACCGTCCGCATCAGCAGGTCGTCGAAGTCCACCGCACCATCCTCGGCGAGTTGCCGCTGGTACGCGTCGTAGACGCGCGCG
>DATBRU010000050.1:0-2301 GCA_036560105.1 Candidatus Limnocylindria bacterium
ATTTGGAGCATCTACGACCCTTGCCCAGAAGGGTTCGTGCGGGAGTGCGGCCAGGTGATCTTCGGCAAGCTGATCGGTCACAATTGCGAGTGCGTGCCGGCCTAATCCGTGACGATCCTCTGCGCCGAGCTCGACGGCATCTGGCACCCCACCGACGACTGCGAGACCCGATTCGTGCTCAGCATGATGGTGCCGGGGGTGGGACTTGAACCCACACGAGCTTGCACTCATCGGTGTTTGAGACCGACGCGTCTGCCGATTCCGCCACCCCGGCCCGGGGAGCGTCATTATAGGAATCGATGACCGACGCCCCACAGCCGGCCACCACCGGACGCACCCCACCGCTTCCGGACGAGGCGGCGGTCATCCTGCGCGCCGCCACCGGCGACCGGACGGCGTTCACCCAGCTCATGGAGCACTACCAGAGCGCCTGCTACGGCCTCGCGTGGCGTCTGCTCGGAGACCCGGACCAGGCGGCCGATGCGACCCAGGACGCATTCATCCATGCATACAAGGCGATCGGCGCCTACCGCGGCGGGATCTTCCGATCGTGGCTCCTGCGGATCACGGCGAATGCCAGCTACGACATCCTGCGGCGCCAGCAGCGCCGGCCCTCGAGCCCGCTGCCGGATCCAGATGAGGGAGCGCCGGAGCTGCCGGACCCGACCGCCACCGATCCACATGTCGAGGCGGGCCGCGCGGAGATGTACCGCCACCTCGAGCGTGCACTGGCGCGCCTCCCGGAGGACCAGCGAACCGCGATCGTGCTGTGCGACGTCTATGGCATGGACTACAACGAGGTGGCCGCAATGACCGGGTCCGCGCTCGGGACGGTGAAGTCACGCATTCATCGTGGGCGGCTCCGCCTGCGTGAGCTCCTGGCCGAGCACCGGGAACTCTTCCTCCGATGAGCACGTCTGGACGATTGGCATGCTGATTCCGAACCATCCCGACGAGGAGCGCCTCTCGGCCCTCGCCTCACGCGACGACGAGGCAATCGCGGACACGGCGCTCGTCACCCACGTCACATCCTGCATCCGCTGCACCGGGCTCATCGACGAGCTCGGTGCGCTTCGTGCTTCGCTCGCGGAGCTTCCCGACATCGCCCCGCACCGACCCCTGCGTCTCCTCCCCGAAGTGGCGGCGAAGGAGCCGGACCGCCTCGGCACGTGGGCGCGTCGCGTCTTCGGCCCGCTCATGGCGATCGGAGCGGCGTTCGCCCTCGTCGGCATGGTCGGTACGGTCGCGCCATCGCTCGGAGGGCTCCCCGCATCGGCCGGAGGTCAGGAGCGCGATGTGGCCTCGATCGCCGCGGGCGCCGAGAACGGCCTCGAGGAGCCCGAGTACGCCGCGGGTGGGCTCTCATCGGACACGGCTCGCCCGGCCACCCAGAACGGCGAGGACGACGACGGCGTCGCGAGCGTTCCCGACGAGGTGGAGCTCGTGACAACCGACCCAGAGCGATCGCCGTGGCCGATGGTGCTCTTCACCGGCGTCGCGCTCCTGATCGGGGCTGCGCTGCTCCGCTGGATCTTGGTTCCGCGCGCCGGCTGACGACTTTCCCGCGCTACTCAGTCACGGTGAAGGCGACGCGCATCCCCATCGCGTAGTGGGCCTCGTCCTCGTCTGCCGAATAGATGTTGCAGATCAGGACGTAGTTGCCGGCCTCGAGCGAGACGGTCAATTCCTCCGTAGCACCCACCGCGACGTCCTCGACCTCGTCGATGACCGTCATACCCTCGCCGTCCTCTGAGACGGCGCCGGTCTCATCGGTGGGCAGATCGGCCGGGTCGAGATCCGTCTGGATCACGACGAACTCGTGGACGTCTTCGGGGCCGTCGTTCGTGATCGTGAACGTGACCTCACCCGCCGCGACGGAGCCCGGATCCGGCAGGACGGCCCACTCCTGGAGGGTCACGTCCACGGTGGTCCCGCTACTCGAACAGCCGGCGAGCAGTAGTGAGGCGGTGGAGATGACGATGAACGGCCCGGCAAGCTTTGACAGGTGGGCGGGCAGGTGCATGGGTTGTCTCCTCTCTTGTGGAGTGTGGGATCCGGCCACACTCGGTATTGGGCCAGCGTCGACGAGTGATGGCCGCAGGTCACGTGCCGAAGGTCACGACGCGAGAGGCTCTGAAGAGCAGGACGTCCCGCGATTTCGAGCCCTTTGGCCCTGTGCAGGCGCAGGCGTCAGTGGCGAAGATCGAACATTCACCGCAACGAGCCGCTGGCCGCCATACCCACGGGACCGCGGACGAAAGGAGGATCCGATGACGCGATTGCTCGTCGTCTACCACGACG
>DATBRU010000051.1:0-5684 GCA_036560105.1 Candidatus Limnocylindria bacterium
CGATGACGACGATGTCGAATCGATCCATGGCCGCCATCATAGGTTTGGCCGACGTGTCGAGGCCCGCTCGCTCGCCGCCAGTGAAGCGCGGGAGCGATATACCGTTTGTGATATATCGACCCCGTGGCGCCCGCGTCACTCGATGACATGGGCGCCATCGGTCGCGCGACTAAGCCTCCGTCCCCGCGATCCACCTGCGGAGGGGACGCACCCCGCCCAGCCTCAGGGCGAAGGCGCCCTCGTGCTCCGCGTCCCACGCCACCAGGTCCGCCACGGCCCCGACCTCCAGCCGTCCGAGGTCCGGTCGTCGCAGCGCCATACCTCCACCAGCGGTGGCTGCCGTCAGCGCCTCGCCGACGGTCATGCCCATCAGCGTGGCGCCGAGGCCGATCACCAGCGGCATGCTCCCGAACAGACCGAAGGTGCCCGCATTGGCATCGCTGGCGAGGGCGACGGTCGCGCCCGCGTCGAGGAGTGCACGCGCAGGTGGAAGTCGGTCCCGCAGTACGACCGCCGGCGCCGGGAGCAGCGTGGCGACCGTTTGCGAACCCGCCAGGGCCGCCACACCCGCCGCGTCGAGTTGCTCCAGGTGATCGACCGATGCGGCGCCGAGCCGCACGCCGAGCTCCGTGGCGCCGGTGCGTTCCAGCTGATCGGCATGCAGGCGAACGCCGAGGCCCGCGTTGGTCGCCGCACGTCCGATCCGCTCAGTCGCGGCGAGGTCGAAGAAGCCGGCATCGCTGAAGACGTCGACGAACGCCGCCAGCCCCAGCGCCGCAACGGCGGGAATCATGTCATCGGCGACGTGTGAGGCATATGCGTCCCCTGATGACGCATCCGGAGGGACCGCGTGCGCACCGAGGAAGGTGGTGACGACGCGGAGCGGAAGCCGCTCGGCCACGCCGGCGATGATCCTCAGGTGGCGCAGCTCCTCGTCGAGCGTGAGGCCGTAGCCTGACTTGCACTCCACGGTCGTCGTGCCGGCGGCGAGGGCCGCGCGGAGCCGTTGCTCGACCAGCACCGCGAGCTTCGCGTCGTCGGTGGCGCGCGTCGCACGAACCGTGCGCAGAATGCCGCCGTCGGTGTAGGGGACGCCCTCGAGTCGAGCGGCCGCCTCGTCCGATCGATCGCCGGCAAAGACCGGATGCGTGTGGCTGTCGACCAGGCCGGGGGTGACGAGCGCCGAGCCGAGGTCATGCCGCTCCGCATCGTCGGGAGCCTCGGCCGGGTCGCCGATCCAGCTGATCAGTCCCTCGCGGACCTGGATCGCCCAGGGCGAGCGACCGAGGGGTGCCAGGCGGCCGGTGCCGATGAGCAGCATGGGTGGAGCGTACCGGTTCCGCGACCCGCTCAGTGACACGCGTACACTCGGCAGCATGGCCGCCAAGCCCGCGATTCTCGCGGTCGACGACGACACGCCCGTCCTGCGGGCCGTCGAGCGTGATCTCCGCGCGCGCTACGGCGACCTCTATCGAATCATCGGTGCGGGATCCGGGACCGAGGCGCTCGAGGTCGTTCGGGAGCTCACCGTCCGAGGTGACCCGATCGCGCTCTTCCTGGTCGACCAGCGCATGCCGGTCATGACCGGCACGGAGCTGCTGGCCCAGGCGATCCCGCTGCAGCCCGACGCGAAGAGGGTCCTGCTCACCGCGTACGCCGATACCGATGTCGCCATCCGCGCCATCAACGAGATCCGCCTCGACCAGTACCTGCTCAAGCCCTGGGAGCCTCCGGAGGAGCGGCTCTATCCGGTCGTCGACGACGTGCTGGCCGATTGGGTGGCCGCGTTCCGCCCACCGTTCGAGGGGCTTCGCCTCCTGAGCAGCAGATGGGCGCCGCGCGGCCACGAGCTTCGCGACTTCCTGACCCGCAACCAGGTCCCGTACGCCTGGCTCGACCCCGAGTCCGACGAGGAGGGCCGTCGTCTGGCGGCATCGCTCGACCCGCCGGCCGACCCGACGCATCCGATCGTCTGCTTCGCCGATGGCCGGATCCTGCGCGATCCGTCGACGCGCGAGCTGGCCGAGGCGGTCGGCATGTCGGTGGCGGCGACGCTTCCGTTCTACGACCTCGTCATCGTCGGCGCGGGACCCTCGGGCCTGGCCGCGGCCGTGTACGGGGCCAGCGAGGGCCTCAAGACCCTGCTCATCGAGCGCGAGGCGCCGGGCGGGCAGGCCGGCACCACGAGCCGGATCGAGAACTACCTCGGATTCCCCTCGGGCCTCACCGGTGGCGACCTGGCGCGACGAGCGCTGACGCAGGCGCGGCGCCTCGGCGCCGAGATCCTGGCCTCGCACGAGGTCGGCACGGTCCGCCGAGAGGACCCCTACCGGATCATCGTCCTCGACGACGGGAGCGAGATCAGCTGCCAGGCGGTGGTCGTCGCCACCGGTGTCAGCTACCGCCAGCTCGAGGTGCCGGGCGCGGCCGAGCTGGCCGGAGCCGGCGTGTACTACGGCGCAGCCACCACCGAGGCCGTCCTCTACCGCGATGCGGAGGTAGCCGTCATCGGCGCGGGCAACTCGGCGGGCCAGGCGGCGGTCCACCTCTCACGCTTCGCGAGCCGCGTCCACCTCGTGCTCCGCGGCGACGACATCGGTGCCGGCATGAGCGCCTATCTCGTCGACCAGCTTGCGGCGCTCGACAACGTCGAGGTCCACACCGGCGCTGACTGCCGCGAGCTGCGGGGAACCGAGCACCTGGAGAGCGCCGCCTTCAGCACCAAGGGCGACGACCTCGTCCTGTCGGTGAGTGCGGCGTTCGTGTTCATCGGCCAGCAACCGCGCACGGCATGGCTTGACGGGATCGTGGCCCGCGACGAGCGCGGCTTCGTGCTCACCGGCACCGATTTCGACGGCGCGCAGCACGGCTGGAACCTGGACCGCGGTCCGTTCCTGCTCGAATCGAGCCTGCCCGGGCTGTTCGCCGCGGGCGATGTCCGGCACGACTCGGTGAAGCGCATCGCCAGCGCTGTCGGCGAGGGCGCCATGGCCGTCCGATTCGTCCACGAGTACCTGGCCCAGCTATGACCCATGTGCACCTCCCCAACGACGCGATCGTCGAGCGGCTGCGCGTCACGCCGCTCTTCGGTGGCCTGGAAGATGCGGAGCTCACTCGCCTCGCCGAGCTGGGCGAGGTCGTCGACCTTGCGCCGGGAGAGCTGCTCATCCGGGAGGGGGAGCTGGCCGACGCGCTGTACGTCGTCCTCGATGGAGAGCTGGAGGTCACCAAGCTCGCCGGGACGTCCGAGATCCCGCTGGCGCTGGTAGGCCCCGGCGCCCTCCAGGGAGAGATCGCGGCGCTCGAGGGCGGGCGTCGCCTGGCATCGGTCCGCGCGTCGGGCGAGGCGGAGGTGCTCCGCATTCCCATCGATGCCATCCGCCAGCTGCTCGACGCCGGGCCGGACGTTGCACTGGCGGTCATCCGAACCGCCGTTGGCCGCCTTCGCTCGATGGAGGCGACGCTGCGCGAGCGCGAGAAGCTGGCCGGGCTCGGCACTCTCGCCGCGGGCCTGGCCCACGAGCTCAACAATCCCGCCGCCGCGGCGCTCCGATCGGTTCGATCGCTGGAGACCGCCGTCTCGCGCGCCGAGGAGCTGCCGCACCCGGTGCCGCCCCCGCGTCCGCCCGAGGGCACCCCGGCGCCGCGTTCGGCGCTCGACCGGGCGGATCGGATCGCCGAGCTCGAGACCTTCGCCGGCGACGCCGATGGCGCGAGCGCGCTCGTCGAAGCGGGCTGGACGCCGGAAGCACTCGCGGCCGTGCCGGCTGACGCGGTCGCCTGGTTGGCGGCCGACGCATCGGTCAGGCAGCTGCTCGGCGAGCTGAGCATGGCTCTCGAACGCATCAGCGAGATCGTGGCCGCGGTCAAGGGCTACTCCTACCTCGACCAGGCCCCCGTGCAGCGCGTCGACGTGCGGGTCGGGCTCGAGCAGACGCTCGTGATCCTGCGGCACAAGCTGCGGGAGATCGCGGTCACCGTCGAGCTGGCCGCGGACCTGCCCGAGATCGAGGCGTTCGGATCGGAGCTCAACCAGGTCTGGACCAACATCGTCGACAACGCCGTCGACGCGATGGATGGGCCCGGCTCGCTGCTGGTTGAGGCGCGAGGCGATCCCGGCGGCACGGGCGTGATCGTGACGATCTGCAACTCCGGCCCCCCGATCCCGGACGAGGTCCGGGCGCGACTCTTCGAGCCGTTCTACACGACGAAGGAACCCGGTCGTGGCACCGGGCTCGGCCTGCACATCTCCCACAACGTGGTCGTTCGGCATGGCGGCCGCATCGAGGTCGAGACGGGCTCGGATCGGACGTGCTTTGTCGTCACGCTGCCGAGCCAGATCGCCCGCGAGGCTCAGCCGACCTCGGGCTGAGCGCGGCGCCACCGATGCGGGCGCACGCGCAATGTCGTGAGGAGAAGCCCGCCCACGATGAACGCGACGCCGACGAGCTGAAGGGGTGACGGCGCCTCCGACAGGATCCAGATCCCGAGCAGGACCGACCCGACCGGCTGGATGGTGAGGACGACCGAGGTCACCGCGGCGGGGAGCCGCGGGAGGCTCGTGCTGATGAGCAGCCACCCGACCACCTGCACCAGCAGCGCGAGCATGAGGAGCCACGCGTGCGCCGGGAAGCTCGGCACGAGGTCGAGCTGCCCGAAGGACAGCCCGACGATGAGCGAGATGACCGCCGCCGAGAGGGTTGCGTCGAACAGCGGCCCGGCCGGGCGGCGGTGATCGGCGTTGGCGCGCCGCTGCACGAGCAGGAAGCCCGCATAGGCGGCCCCCGTGCCGATGCCGAGCAGCACGCCGAGGACCGGGTCGCTCCCGAACGCTCCGGATCCGATGACGCCGGAGATGAGCACCACGCCACTGAGCACGATCGGGACCGAGACGGCCACCCGCCATCCAGGGCGCTCACCAAGGAAGAGCCAGGCGGCGAGCGGCACCATGACGACCTGGGTGTTGCCGAGGACGGTCGCGAGGCCCGCGCCGACCTGCGCGATGGCGTAGTGCCACAGGATGAGATCGGCGGCGAAGAAGACGCCCGCGATCCATGCCAGGCGGGCCTGCCCCGGCGCGCGAGGGCCGTATCGGCGCTGCTCGCTCCAGGCAAGGACGAAGAGCGGCGGCAGGGCGTAGGCGCATCGGAAGAAGGCGGCCGTCACCGGCGTCACGTCGGCGAGGCTCACGAAGATCGCCGAGAAGGTGATCGTCAGCGCGCCGAGGACGGCGGTCAGGACGGGGCGCTGGCGAAGGGCGGCGACGAGGGATCGCATCCCGAGAAGCCTATCCGAGCCGGTGGCGCGACGCGGTGACGGCACCGATGCGTGCCGGATATAGACTGACGGCGGATGCCTGAGCTCCTCACCGGAACGGTCACCTTCCTCTTCACCGACATCGAGGGCTCGACCCTGCTCGTTCGCAGCCAGGGCGACGCGTGGTCCGGCCTGCTCGAGCGCCACAAGGCCCTGCTGCGGGACGCTTTCGAACGTCACGGCGGGAGCGAAGTCGGTACCGAGGGCGACTCGTTCTTCGTCGCATTCCCCTCCGCGCCCGGTGCGGTGGCCGCGGCGGCCGATGCCCAGCGAGCCCTCGCCGCCGAGCCATGGCCGCCCGGCGCCGAGATCCGGGTACGGATCGGGATGCACACCGGGGAGGCGACGTTCTCGGCCAAGACCTACGC
>DATBRU010000052.1:0-7303 GCA_036560105.1 Candidatus Limnocylindria bacterium
CCATCCCATGGGCCCGCTCGAGCTCAGCGACTTCATCGGCAACGACGTCATGCTCAACGTGATGGATGTCCTGTACCGCGGCTTCGGCGACCCGAAGTTCCGGGCGGCGCCGCTCCTGCGCCAGATGGTCACCGCCGGGCATCTCGGGCGAAAGTCGGGCCGGGGCTTCTACACCTACGACGAGACCGGCAAGAAGATCGGTTGATGAGCGTCGAGTCCGTGCCCGCGGCCGACCCCTTCGCGCTCGGCGAGGAAGAACGAGGCGTCCGCGACACGGTCCGCGACTGGGCGCAGCGCGAGGTGGCACCCGGAGCCGCGGAGCGCGACGAGGCGGAGCGGTATGACCGGCACCTCTTCGACCGAGCGGGCGAGCTCGGCATCACCGGGCTCCCGTACCCGGAGCGCTACGGCGGCGCCGGCATGGGCACCTTCGCCTGGGCGCTGGCACTGGAGGAGGTCGCCGCGGCCGACATGGCCATGGCCGTCAGCCTCTCGGTCCACGTCCTCAGCCAGCTGTGCATCTTCGCGAACGGCACCGACGAGCAGAAGGAACGCTTCCTGCCGCCGATGACCGGCGGTCGCGAGCTCGGCGCCTTCGCGCTCACCGAGCCGGAGGCCGGCTCGGACGCCGCGTCGCTCTCGCTCGCCGCGCGCCGCGATGGGGACGCGTACCTGCTGACCGGCACGAAGATCTGGATCACGAATGCGGGGGAGGCCGCTCGCTACATCGTCTTCGCCACCGTCGACCGCACGAAGGGCAAGAACGGGATCACCGCCTTCGTGGTCGAGTCGGACACGCCCGGATTCCGGCTCGGCAGCAAGGAACGCAAGATGGGCATCCGCGGCACGACGGGGGGCGAGCTCGTGTTCGAGGACGCCCGGGTCCCCGCCGAGAACCGGCTCGGTTCGGAGGGCGATGGCCTGCGCGTGGCGCTCTCGGCGCTCGGCGCCGGCAGGATCGGGATCGCCGCCGCCTGCACCGGCCTGGCCCGATCGGCGCTCGAGCTGGCGGCCGCGTACGCGCTGCAGCGGCGCCAGTTCGGCCGGGCCATCTCCGACCAGGAGATCGTTCAGGCGATGCTCGCCGAGATGGCCGTCCAGGTGGAGGCCGCGCGCCTCCTGACCTGGAAGGCCGCCCGGATGCGTGACGCCGGTCAGCCGATCAACTCGGCGTCAAGCATGGCGAAGTGGTACGCCTCCGATGTGGCCATGCGGGTCTCGACCGACGCTGTTCAGATCTACGGCGGGGCGGGATACTCGCGCGACAATCCGGTCGAGCGACTCATGCGCGACGCGAAGGGGGCGCAGATCTACGAAGGCACGAACCAGATCCATCGGCTGATCGTGGCGCAGGGGCTTCTCGACGCCGTGCGTCGCAGCGGATGACCAGGCCAGCACCGGGAGAGGAGACGGACCGATGACGACGACCACCGAGCCCGCCGCCGAGTCGGAGGCGCCGGCCCAGCCACCGGTCGCCCAGGCTCGCCCGCGCCTCATGCAGACGCCGGCCATCGAGCCGCTCGTCGTCGCTCCGCAGGACGCGGCGCTGAATGTGGTCGACCTGATCCACCGCGCCGTCGAGCGCGGCCCCGCGCGCGAGGCAATGCGCTGGAAGCTGCCCAAGTCGCAGCGGGCCGAGGGCACGGACGAGGCAGCGTGGACGAGCCGGACGTATCGCGAGATGTGGGACTGGGTGACGCAGCTGTCCCTCGGCCTCAAGGACCTTGGCATCCGTGACGGCGACAGCGTCGCGATCATCGCGCGCACCCGGCCCGAGTGGACGATCAGCGACCTCGCGTCACTGGCGCTCGGCACGGTGACCTGCCCGGTCTATCCGCAGTCGGAGCCGGGCCAGGCGGCCTTCGTCATCAATAACGTGGGGGCGAAGGCGATCTTTGTCGAGAACGCCCAGCAGGCTGCCAAGATCGATTCGATCCGGGCCGAGTGCCCGACGCTCGAGCACGTCATCAGCTTCGAGGAAAGCGGCAAGCTGCCCGCCGGAACGCTTACGATCGACGACGTCATGGCTCGGGCCGACATGGAGGCCTCCAATCGAGTGGCCTGGCTGGACGGCATCAAGGCGATCGAGCGCGACCATCTGGCCACGGTCATCCACACCTCGGGCACCACGGCCAACCCGAAGGGCGCGATGCTCAGCCACGGCAACCTGCTGTTCAACTACGAGGCCGCCAATCAGGTCGTCGACTTCTACGAGACCGATGTCTTCCTCGCCTTCCTCCCCCTGAGCCACATCTACGGGCGGATCGTGGACGAGGTGGTTGCGCTCGGACGGGGGGCGGCGGTCGTCTTCGCCGAGGCGCTCATCGAGCGCCTCCCGGCGAACATGGTCGAAGTCCAGCCGACCGTGATGGGATCGGTGCCGCGCCTCTATGAGCGGGTGTATGCCCGCGTCCTCTCCGCGGTCGAGGCGGGGCCGCACTCGAGGCAGCGGATCTTCCACTGGGCGGCGGGCCTGGGGGCGAAGAAGTACGCCAACCACATTGCCGGTCAGTCGAACTCGGCCTGGCTCAACGTCCAACTGCGGATAGCGGATGCCCTCGTCTTCGGCAAGATCCGGGCGCGAACCGGCGGTCGAGTCCGATACTTCGTCTCCGGATCCGCCCCGCTGGCGCGCGAGATCGGCGAGTTCTTCTATGGCATGGGCATGCTGGTGCTCGAGGGGTACGGGCTGACCGAGACCTCGCCGTTCGTGAGTCTCAACCGTCCCGATGACTTCGTCTTCGGGACCGTCGGCCGTCCGGCCCCCGGCTCCGAGGTGAAGATCGACCCCGAGACGGGGGAGATCCTGGTCCGCGGGCCCCAGATCATGCAGGGCTACCTAAACGCGCCCGAGGAGACGGCGAAGGCGATCGAGCCGGACGGCTGGTTCCACACCGGCGACATCGGCGAGCTGGACGACATCGGCCGCATCCGGATCACCGATCGGCTCAAGAACATCATCATCCTCGGCAACGGCAAGAACGTGTCGCCCGCGCCGATGGAGGCCGCGCTGTCCACGTCGCGCTTCGTGGCGCAGGCGGTCGTCCTGGGCGATCGGCAGGCGTACACCGGTGCGCTGATCGCGCCCGATTTCGACGAGCTCGGCGCATGGGCCGCGGCCAATGGCATCGGCGAGATGCCGCCCGAGCAGCTCATCGAGGAGAAGGCCGTCGACAAGCTGTTCGACGCCGAGGTGAAGCGCACGCTCGAGGGCTTCGCGGTCTACGAACGTCCCCGGCGGGTGGCGCTGCTGCCGCGGCTGCTGTCCGAGGAAGCGGGGGAGCTCACGCCGTCACTGAAGACGAAGAACCGAGTCGTGCTCGCCAATTGGGCCGACAAGGTCGCCTACCTGTTCGACCAGGAGAAGGCCGACTCCACCTAGGAGCTTCCTTGCTCAGTCGTCGAGAAAGGCGAATCCGTCGATGACTTCGGCGACATCATCGTCCAACGGCGCCCCGGGGCTCCACAGGCGAATGACGAACGGGCGGCCCTCGTGCATTGCGATGACGTAGGAGACCCACTGACCACCGCTCGCTGGTAACTCCGCGGCCTCGATCGCTTCGATTCGAGCCGTCTCGCCACCGAGCGTCGCATCAGATCTCGTTGGGTCTGTCGAAGTACTTGTCGCCTGCAGGGTGACGTCACGCCCGAGCTCCGTCAGCGTTCTCGGCGTACTCGTCAGGCACTCCTCCCAGGGGCCTTGTGCCTCGTCACACGTGAGGACCTTTCCCTCCGCGTCGCCCGCGCGGGCCAGGAGTCTGTCGGTTCCATTCGCCAAGTACAGCGTGTCCCGGCCAGGACCGCGATCCAGCGTCCAGGCTTCCGGCAGCCGGATCTGGAAGCTTGCGTCGGCAGCCGTGAACGTGCGGAACCCATTGCTGCCTTCCGACTGCGATGGCGCCCGAACCGGCAGGAAGGAGAATCCGTCCAGGAGTTCGGAATCGAACCCGACCGCCATCCCATACGGAGTTTCCCTGAAGCGCTGTGAGCCCGTGATGCGCATGACGTAGGGCCGACCCTCGTGCATTGCGGCCACATACTGCACCGCCGATAGACGCCCATTGGTGCTCGTCACGATCCAGTGGATGGTGGCTGGCTCGCCGTCGAGGGTGATGGACCACTCAAGTGGGCCCTGGAAGGCCTGACCGTCGTCCGCGAGCCCGATGGATGCGTCAAGCTCCTCCAGGTCCGCCACAACGACCGACTCGCAGGTCTCCCATCCTCCTGCGCCACGATCGCAGGTGCGGACTTCACCGCCTCCGTCTCCGGCGCGGATCGACATGCTCAGGGCCCCGCGTGTCAGGTACAGCGCCGAGGAATCCTCGCCGACCGTGGCTGACCAGTCATCCGGAAGTCGGATCTCGAAACTTCCGTTCGGATCGAGGAACGTGCGGAGGCCCTCGACTGCCTCAGGCTGCTCGATCTGCGGCGGGCTGGGAGCGGCGTCCGCAGCGAGGAACTGGAACCCGGCCACCACCACATCAAGGACCACATCCCCTGGATCCGCGCCTGGGAACCAGAGACGCAGGATGTAGGGACGACCCTCGTGCATTGCGGTGATATAGGTCACCGACTCCGCACCTCGGGCCGGAGCCTCGTACGCCTCGATCCGTTCGACCCTTGCCGGTTCGCCGCCGAGGGTCGTGGAAGAGCGGACTGGACCCACCGGAATCGCGCCGCCCTCCTCCGCAGACGTCAACCCGACCTCTTCGGCCAGCTCGTCGAGCGACGTCGGTGTGACCCGCTTGCAGGTTTCCCAAGGTCCGGCGCCGTCGTCACAGGTCACCAGGCTCCCATCGGCGTCGCCTGCCCGGATCGAGAGCTCGAAGGTTGCTGTGCGCAGGTAGGTAGCGGACGGGTCTGGACCGACGTCCCGCCTCCAGACATCCGGGAGGCGGATTTCGAAGCTTCCATCGTCAGCCACGAACGTTTCAAGGTCTGCTTCGGATGTCGTCGCTGTGGCGGACGGGACGGGAATCGCGCTCCGGCTCGGGACTCCGATGAAGCCGGCGCGGAACGCCACGCCGAGGGTCACCGCGAGCACCACAGTCGCGGCCATGAACGCCAGCAGCCGAAGCCGATTGGCGGCGGGCTCATCCGTGCTGCCGGGCCATGCGCGTGGCCGGCGCTGGGGCGTCGTGGCGATCTCGTCCAGCGCGAGCCGGGACCGACGATCGGGCGCCTGCTCGGCGCCCTCCGACAGCCAGGCGGCGATGATCAGATCGGTGTCGGTCTTGCTGGTCACGCCGGTCGTCCTTCCTGGATGGTGGTGCGCGCATCGGCTTCGATGGCACCGCGCAGCGCCTCGCGGGCGTAGTGGAGACGCGACTTCACGGTGCCGGCCGAGATTCCGAGGTGAGCTGATATCTCGGCCACCGACAGGTCGCGGTAGTACATGAGCACCAGCACCGCTCGCTGCTCCGCGGTGAGCCGTGAGAAGGCCCGTTCGAGCTGATCTCGCAGCGACACCGAGATCGTGTCATCGGCGGTGGGGACGTCGAACAGCATCAGGTCGAACGCCGGTGGCTGTCGGCGCCTGCGCCGCAGCTCGGTGTGGCACTGTCGCACCAGCACGCGGCTGGCCCACGCCTCGAATCGGTCAGGGTCCCGCAGCATTGGCAGCTCCCGCCAGATCAGCACCAGCGCCGACTGGTACGCGTCTCCGGCCGCGTCGTAGTCGCGGAGGATGCGATGTGCCGCGGCGAACAGGCGATCAGCGATCTGCGGGACCAGGCGCGCGAAGGCCTCCCGATCCCCGTGCTGCGCGAGTTCGACGAGGCCACGATCCACGTTCACCTCCGACGCGAGGCCATCATGGCCCGGCACTGCATCGGCGGCCAGACCGTCGATGTTCGACCTGCTTGGCGCTCGGGAGACCCAGTCGGTTCAATCTTCGAAACCGGGGGCGGTCCCTAGTCCGCGGCGCCCGCGAGGAACGAAAGCTCGTCGAGCAACTCCTCAACGTCGATCGGCGATCCTCCTGGCGTGACGTGCCGTGCGATGATGGATCGGCCATCATGCAGCGCCACCAGGTAGGTCACCGCCTTGACGCAGCACCCGATGGCTCTGATCTCGAGCGCGGGCTCACCACCCAGCGTCGCGGCAGACTTCATGGGTCCGTAGAAGAGAGTCCGTCCACCAGATCTGAACCCCATGCCGTCGGCCAGTTCGACGAGCGTCGAGGGGCTGATCGTCTCGCACGTCTCCCACGATCCAGCAGGATCATCACATGTCACGACGCTGCCTTCAGAGTCGGCGCCACGGATGGTGATGGTGTTGCCCCGGTCGCGGAGGTAGAGTGCCACTGGGTCAGGCCCGGCCACCGTCCGCCAGGCCTCCCGAAGCCTGACTTCGAAGCTGCCATCAGGCGCGACGAACGTCCTGAACCCATTGACGGACTCGGGTTGGACGATCTCCGGCGACCCACTGGGGCGCGGCGGATCGTCAGTCTCGAAAAGGATGCGGAAGCTCGCGATGATGTCCCGCACGACGTCGTCCGTGATGCCTAGCCGCTCGAGCGTAGCTGGGTTGAACCGCAGGACAACGGGTCGCCCGTCGATCACCGCATAGGCGCCCTGTGGCAGGCCCGACTCGTCCCTGTCGAGATATTCGATCGTGGCCGGCCATCCGCTCAACGATGTATCGACATGGGTCTCCGGCCAATCGCCGGTGCGGAGTAGCTCGCCGATCTCGGCCGCGGTCGTGACGGTGTGCTCAAAGCAGGGCCCTGGCCTCAATCTGCACATCGCCACACGACCGTCCGGCTGGCCGATCATGATGCCGAGCGCCGCGTTCCCGTCATGGGAGGGGCCGAAGAGGAGGAAGCTCGCTTCCCCAGGGTTGAGGGTCGTGGTCCAGGACGATGGCAACAGGATCTCGTAGCCCAGGCGCGGGTTGCTCCATAACGTCAGGGGATCGGCCGCTGCTTCGGATGGCGCTGGCGATTCATCGGTCCGTGATGGTGTTGGCTCCTGCGAGGCCTCGACCGGGCCGGGAGCCGGTTCTGGATAACGGATCACACCGGTCTGGAAGCCGATGCCGATCCCGATAGAGACGGCCAGCAGGATCACCGAGGCTCCCAGCACCACCGTCCGGAGGAGGTGGGACCCCCCGTCCGGGCGCCCGGTCAGCGGCCGAGCGATCCCTGTCCACATCGGCCAGAGCCCGCGACCGGCCTGGCCCATGTCGGCGATCTCGAGGATCGCTCGGTCGGCAATCTCATCGGACGCGCCTCCAGGTCCGTCGCCGAGCCAATCGGAGAGGAGCCGATCAAGGTCGCGCTCGGTCAATGACTGCTCGCGTC
>DATBRU010000053.1:0-18137 GCA_036560105.1 Candidatus Limnocylindria bacterium
GGTCCATCCATGGACCGATGAGGACAGCCTGGGCCCCGGTTGCGCAAGAAATGTGAACGCCTGATGGAGAATCTCGGCCGCAGTCCCGACCTGTCGCCGCCACTGCTAGGCTGGCTCGAACGATGCCGTCGTCACCGCCGAGCGGGCTTTGCCGGGGTACAACGTGGCTGGCTGGGCTGCTTGCCGGCGCGCTCGTGTTGGCCGGGTGCCAGTCCTCGCCGAGTCCGGCTCCTGACGTGGATGGGGCGCGCGCCGAGCTGCTCAGCATGATCAGCGATGTCACAGCATCGACCGCACATCGGTACCGGGTGATCGACGACCGCGGCCGCTGGCTCGGTCCGATGACCATCATCCCCATCCCGGAGGCCAACACGTTTGCCGCGGTCACCTTCACGACCGATGAGGCCGGGATCGACCGCGCCGAGCTCATGACCTCCCCGGACCTGCTCGATTGGACGTTCCGGACCGAGCTGGCCGGCCAAGCCGCCATGCCGGACATCGTCGCGGCCGCAGACGGCGGGTACGTGGTGGCCTGGGAGCAGGAGCCCGATCGGATCCACACCACGATCGCCCGGTACGAGTCGTGGGAGGACCTGCTCGCCGCACGGGCCGTCGAGCGGTTCGACGTTCCGATCACGATGCCGGCCTGCGGCGAGGGCACGCCGTCCATCGAGTCCGCAAGCAGTGAACGCGTGGAGCTGAGCTTCCACTACCACGGCGACTGCACCCGCGACCTCGAGGCATGGGGATCCACCGACTGGGAGACATGGGAGTCCCGCAAGGAGACCGAGCTGGACCGGGCGCTGATCGACCTCGGCGTGAACGGGCACATCGGCGATCGGGACCTGATCGACGTGAACGGCGTCGATCTGATGCTCATCGAGGGCCAGCGCGAGCTGGACGTCTTCGATTCGGTGTGGACGTACCTCTACGACGACATCACCGGCAAGGCCGAGCACGTGGACTTCCAGACCCATGCCGGCAGCTTCGCCATCGGCAACCCGTCGGCCACCTGGGTCAAGATCGATGGTCGGGACGCCCTGGTCGTTACGGTCTACATCTTCACCGAGGGATCGCGCGGCGGCGAAGACGGGGAGCTGATCTTCTACGTCACCCGCTGACCGGCCGCGCTAAAGGCGCTGCGGCAGATCCCGCGCGACGCGTAAAGGTCTCGTCCACCGAATTCGAAGTGGTCGGCGGATGGCACGCGGTGCGAATGCGTCGATGCTGCTGGCCAACGATTCAACCATCGGGCCGCGCCCGGAAAGGACATCCATGTCGCTGCGCATCAATGCGGAGGCACCCGACTTCACCGCCCGGACCACCCACGGGACGATCTCGTTTCACGAGTGGCTCGGCGACTCGTGGGGCGTCCTCTTCTCCCATCCCAAGGATTTCACCCCCGTCTGCACCACCGAGCTCGGCTACCTGGCACGTGCGGAGCCGGAGTTCGCGAAGCGGGGCGTGAAGCTCATCGGGCTCAGCGTGGACCCGGTCGAGAGCCACGATCGCTGGGCCGACGACATCCAGGAGACCCAGGGCGCCCGTCCGGGCTTCCCGGTCATCGGCGATGACGATCTGGCGGTCGCCAAGCTGTACGACATGCTTCCCGCCGACGAGCCGGGAACGTTCGAGGGCCGAACGGCGGCCACGAATGCGACCGTCCGATCGGTGTTCGTCATCGGGCCGGACCGGAGGATCAAGCTGACCCTCACCTACCCGATGTCCACGGGACGCGACTTCGACGAGCTCCTCAGAGTCATCGATTCGATGCAGCTGACCGCACAGCACAAGGTCGCGACGCCGGCGAACTGGAAGCCCGGCGGGGACGTGATCATCCTGCCGGCGATCCCCGACGACGAGGCACGGGACCTCTTCCCGGGAGGATGGTCGGCGACCCGACCGTATCTGCGGGTCGTTCCCCAGCCGCAGTAGCCGCAACCGTCGATCGGCAGGTGGCACCATCCTCATGGCTCGCCACCTGCCAGCCCACTGGCAAGCGGATCGAGGAAGCCTATGATCGGCAGCATGGCGCTCAGGGTCTCGAGCCCGATCCTGGTGGGACGCGCCGCCGAGTTGGCCGCGCTCCTCGGCGCATTGGACGCCGCGGCCGGCGGCCGGACGACGACCGTCCTGGTCAGCGGCGAAGCGGGCATCGGCAAGACGCGACTGGTGCGCGAATTCGCGGCTGACGCTCGGGCATCGGGCGCGGTGGTCCTGCATGGGGGATGCGTGCGACTCGGCCGAGACGAGGGACTGCCGTTCGCACCCGTCGTCGAGGCCTTGCGCGGGCTCCTTCGCGAGCGAGGCGTGCAGGGCGTGCGCGGAATCCTGGACGAGTCCACCGCGGAGCTCGCCTCGCTCGTGCCCGAGCTCGGCCAGGCCGACCATGCGGGCCGGCCCGACCAGCGTCCGGACTGGGCTCGCACCCGCCTGTTCGAGTCATTCCTCGTCCTGCTGTCGCGGCTCGGATCGGAAGGCCCTGCCGTGTTCGTAGTC
This sequence comes from Candidatus Limnocylindria bacterium, assembly GCA_036560105.1. Lineage (GTDB taxonomy): Bacteria > Chloroflexota > Limnocylindria > QHBO01 > QHBO01 > JACDBZ01. The sequence continues at coordinate 2,500 of DATBRU010000053.1, forward strand.
GAGGATCTGCACTGGGCTGATCGTTCCACCCGTGATCTGCTGGCCTTCCTCGTCACGAACCTGCGCGACGAGCGAATCGTCCTCGTCGGCACCTACCGCAGCGACGAGCTCCACCGGCGCCATCCGCTGCGCGCGTGGGCCGGCGAGCTGGATCGGCTCGCCATCGAGCGGGTCGACCTCGAGCGCCTGGGACGGGACGACCTGCGCGGGCAGATCGAGGCGATCACCGGACGACCGTCCGACATCGGCCAGGTCGACACGATCGAGGCACGTTCGGGCGGCAACCCGTTCTTCGTCGAGGAGCTGTTGGCGGCCGATTCGACGGAGGGCGAGCTTCCCGAATCGCTGCGCGCCCTGCTCCTGGCGCGGGTCGGAGCGCTCTCGGATGAGGCCCAGGATCTGTTGGGCGTCGCCTCGGTCGCGGGCCCGGTGGTCGATCACGATGTCCTGGTCGCCGTGAGCGAGACCGATGAGGGCGCGGCCGGCAAGTGGCTCCGCGAGGCTGTGGCGGCGCACGTGCTCGTCCCGTCGTCGGACGGCGCCAGCACGGCTTACGCGTTCCGCCACGCGCTCCTTCACGAGGCGGTGTACGACGATCTGCTGCCGCGTGATCGACGTCGGCTCCACGGTGAGTATGCCCGCGTCCTCGAGGCCGCGGACGTTCCAGGCGGCGGCGCCGGAGCGACGCACCTGGCCGCTGTGGCCCATCACGCCGAGGCGGCCCATGACCTCCCGCGCGCCGTCGCGGCATGGCTCCGGGCCGCACGCGCGGCGTTCAATGTCCACGCCTCGGCGGAGTCCTCGCACGCGTACTCGCGCTGCCTGGACCTGTGGGACGCCGTGCCGGTTGACCAGCAACCGGCCCAGGCCGACCTGGTCGACGTCCTGTCCGAGGCCTCGCAGGCGCTGAGCGGTACCGGCGACATCGAGAAGGCGGTCGAGTTCGCCCGCCGCGCCGTGACGCTCGAGGACGGGGTTGATCCGCAGAGGACAGCCCAGCTCCTCCTCCGCCTCGGGCGGAGCCAGTGGCTGTCCGGCGACCTCGTCGGCGCGACCGCCTCGTACGAGCGTGCCGTGGAGCTCGTCGAGGGAGGTCCGCCGACCGCGGTCTCGGCCAAGGCGGTCGGCGGCCTCGCCAGCGTGCTCATGCTGCGAGGAGTCCCCACCCGGGCGATCGAGGTCGGACGACGAGCGCTCGACCTCGCCGATGCCGTCGACTCGATGGATGCCCGGGCGCACGCGCTGAACACGCTCGGGGCCGCCCTCGCCCAGGTAGGCAGCTGCGAGCAGGGCATCGAGTGTGGGCGCGAGGGCCTGCGCATGGCGGTTGAGGTCCAGTCCGCCGATGAGATGCATCGGGCGTACGCCTGCCTGTCCACCGCGCTGCAGGACTGCGGCCGCTCGGACGAGGCCGTCGTCGTGGCACTCGAGGGCGAGGGGTGGGCGCGCCGACGCGGCATGTGGCGACTCCAGGGCGCCTTCCTCGAGGGGAACGCCGCGAACGTGCTGTTCGAGGCGGGCCGCTGGGCCGAGGCCACCGACCTCCTGCAGACGGACGTCATGACCGTGTCCGGGGTCGCAGCCCTCAACCACGCGCTGACGGCCGGACCGCTGGCCGTGAGAACCGGCCGCAACGACGACGCCGCGCGAATCCTGTTCGCGGCCAGGCCGCGACTGGCCACCCTGCGCGACGCGCAGTTCACCGGGCCGATCTACGCCGGTCTCGTCGAGCTCGCTCTCGCGGATGGCCGCGCCGACGACGTCGAGGCACTCGTGGACGAGGGCTGCGCGCTCATGTCGGACACGGAGGACATCCAGTACCGCGCGGAGATGATGGCGCTCGCCGTGCGAGCAGCGGGGCAACGCGCGCTCACCGCCAGGGCGGCCCGGGACCTCCCGGCAGCCGACGCAGCTCGTCAAGATGCCGATCGGCGCATCCAGCAGCTGCGCGCGCACGTCGCTGCCACCCCGCCCTCCGGAGCCTTCGCGCTCCGCGAGGCCGAAGCGCTGCTTGCGGGCGCCGAGGCCGAGCATGCCGGCGTCGTCGGCGAGGGGTCCGCGGACGGCTGGGAGCGTGCCGCCAGTCTCTGGGACAGCCTGCGTCGGCCGTACCCATCGGCGGTGTGCCGGCTTCGCCAGGCGGAGGCGCTGCTGACCGCGGGTGAGAGGAATGCGGGAGCCGAAGCGGCGCGGGCCGCGCACGCGGCAGCGCTCGTCATTGGGGCAACGGTCCTGGTGGCGGACTGCGAGCGATTGGCATCACTGGCGCGCATCAGCCTCGACGATCCGGCCATCCCTCCCGCGGCGCCGGACGTGGTCTCGCCGGAAGGCGGGGGCCAACGGGACAACCCGTTCGACCTGACCGAGCGCGAGCTGCAGGTGCTGCCGTTTCTGGCGGCCGGCTACACGAATCGCCAGATCGGCGAGGCGCTCTTCATCAGCCAGAGCACGGCCGGGGTCCACGTGTCGCGCATCCTCGGGAAGATGGGAGTGGCGAGCCGTGTCGAAGCGGCCGCGGTCGCGGTGCGCACCGGACTCACCGACTGAACCGATCGGGCGAGGCCCGGGTACGCATGGTGGAGGGGTTTCGCTCGGAGGAAACACGGTGCTGCGCACCTGGCCGACCTGGCTCGCCATCCTGGGGCTCGGGCTCGTGGCGCTCGAGAGCGTCCTGGTCGCGCCCTCCTCCGCGCCGATCGCATCCGAAGTGTTCGCGACGCATCAGCTCGGCCTCCAGTCGATGCTGACGCAGATCCTGCTCGCCGGCGGCCTGTTGATCGGGCTGGCGGTCGGGCTGGCGCTCCGCTCGCGCGTCGCGTATCTCCTCGCGCTCGGCATCGGCATGGTGCCGCTCGGCGCTTGGATGGTTCTGCTCTTCAGCAGCGACCCGGTCGCCCGGCAGCCAGTGGCGATCTTCGTGGTCACGCCGCCGATGCTCGTGGTGATCGGGCTCGTCGAGGCCTGGCCGAGCTTCTGGGGATCGGCGACGTCCGATACGGCCTGACAACGACCGCCTCGGTCATCGGCCTCTCAGACGCTGCCCTGCGGTGCATCGAGGGCCTCCCCGGAACGGGCTTCCTCAACGGCGCCGGCAAGCGAGAGATCCGTGCCTGCACGCCACGCTGTGTCGGCTTCTGCCTCGGCAAGATCGCGACGAGCGGCCGCGATGTGTCGTTCGATGAGCTCCGACCAGAAGGTCGGGGCGGCTTCCACTCCGAGCTCGGCCAGCTTCGTGGTCGCGGCCGACATGATCCTCAACGCGTGCTCGGGCCGATCGCCAGCGGCAGCCATGGCCATTCCCTGGAGCTCATAGCACGTCTCCACCTGGTCCCCGCTCTCCCACGCCGCCTCGAGGCTCAGCCGATACCGGCGCTGTGCCTCCGCGACGTCACCCTCGATCAGGGCACAGTCAGCCAGAAAGTGCTCCGCGAAGTGCTCGGACCACCGATCGCCCAGCCGCCGAGACACCTCGACGGCTTCCGGGCCGAGCTGCTTGACGGTCTGGACGTCGCCGACGGCAACCAGGATCTGAAGCAGGCCCAGCTGCGAGCGGTTGATGAGCCACGGGTCGGCGACGGATCGGCTCAGCTCGAGGCTCTCTTCCATGAGGCGGCGAGCCACCGCGAGGTCGCCTCCCGCAAAGAAATGGCCCCAGGCAAGGTCGTAGCGCACCAGCCCTGTCTCCGTCTCACGACCGAGATCACGCCATGCTGCGATTGCCTCCGCACCGACGCGCTCCGCTCCGGCGATATCCCCGTGCCAGCCGGCCAGCTCGGTCGCGGCAGAGAGCAGCTGCGCACGGTCTTCGCCCTCGGTCGACGCCGCGGACAATGCCCGCTCGACTCGTGCGCGGCCCTCGGCGAAATGCGAGTGCACGTGCCAGAACCAGCCGAGCCTGCCCACGAGGCGACCGTACCGGGCCGCATCGGTTCCGCTCAGCCAGTCAAGCGCCGCTCGGAGGTTGTCGAGCTCGGCCTCCAGCTCGGTTGCAACCTTGGGGCGCTGCATCCGCGCGTCGAAGGCTGCGACGGCAAGCCCTTCGAAGTACGCGGCATGCCGCTCGCGGATCGCTTCGGCATGGCCTGCGGCATCGAGCTGCTCGGCGGCGAACTCGCGAACCGCCTCGAGCATCGAGAACCGGTCGCCCTGTCGCTGGACCAGGCTCCGATCGACGAGCGAGCCAAGGAGGTCGAGGTCCGCATCGCCGACTTGCTCGGCCGCCACCAGCGTGAATCCGCCGGCAAACACCGAGAGCCGCGCGAGGAGGCCGCGCTCTGCATCGGTCAGGAGGTCGTGGCTCCAGGTGAGCGTGTTCCGCAGCGTCTGGAGACGCGCCGGCTGGTCTCGTGAGCCGCCCGTCAGCAGCGTCAGCCGCTGCCCGAGCCGAGCCAGTATCGCCTCCGGCGAGAGGAGGCCGGTCCGGGCGGCGGCGAGCTCGAGCGCCAGGGGAAGCCCATCGAGGCGTACGCACAGCTCCGCGATGGCCGCCGCATTCTCGTCGGTCACGGCGAAGCCCGGCTGCACGGCCCTCGCTCGCTCGGCGAAGAGCACGACAGCCTCCGACTCCAGCGCCGTGGCTGCGTCCGGCGATCGGGCGAGGTTCGGCAGGCTCATCGGCGCAAGGGGGTACACCTGCTCTGCCCCGATGTGCAGGGGTTCCTGGCTTGTAGCAATGGCACGCACCCCTGGCGCCTGGCTCAGCAGCGCGGCTACCGCTGGAGCGGCGCCGATGATGTGCTCCAGGTTGTCGAGAACGAGCAGCAGGCGCTTGGGTCCCAGAAAGGCGCTGAGCGATTGGCCGGCAGCCTCGCTCACCGAGAGCGCCTGGCCGATCGTCGGGATCACGAGCTCCGGATCGGCGACCCCTGCGAGGGCTACGAAGAAGGCCCCGTCCGGGAAGTCATCGACGAGGTCCGCGGCCACTTGGAGCGCGAGCCGCGTCTTTCCCGCGCCGCCGGGCCCCGTCAGCGTGACGAGCCGCGTCTCGTCCTTCTCGAGCAGGGCGGCCACCTCCGCCGCCTCGCGCGCACGACCGATGAGCTGCGTCGCCTGCAAAGGCAGGTTGGTGGGGTGGTTGTCCAGCGTGCGGGGCCGCGGGAATCGGGCTGGAAGGCCGTCGATCGCCAGCTGATGGAGCTGCTGCGGGGCGGCAAGGTCCTTTAGCCGAAAGGAACCCAGCTCGATCAGCTCGATCCCGTGCTCCTCGGCCACGAGCTCCGATGCCGTTTGGGAGAGAAGCACTTGTCCACCGTGCGCCGCCGCACAGATCCGAGCGCCGGTGTGGACGCCGATGCCGATATAGCCCTCGTCGGTCGCGATCGCCTCGGTCGTGTGAATGCCGATACGAACGCGAACGTCATTCGCGTCGGGCCACTCGTGCGCCGCCAGCATCCGCTGGGCATCGGCGGCCGCCGCCACGGCATCCTGCGCGGAGTGGAAGGCGACGAAGAAGGCATCGCCCTGGACGTCGACCTCCTCGCCGCGGTGAGAGGCGATCGCACCCCGCACGATCCGGCGATGGGCATCGAGAACCGACCTGTACCGCTCGGCCCCCAGGGCGCGCAGGAGCCGAGTCGACCCTTCGACATCGCTGAAGAGGAAGGTGACGGTCCCACTCGGCCGGTCTGCCACGGCGGTGAGCCTACCGCGAATGGCCAAGCGGGGGCTCTATTAGCCCGCCGGGATCTCCACCCACGCGAGGAGGTAGGCGATCGCACGCGTCTACGGCTTGGCTTCGGCCGCGTCGTCTCCGGCGTGAAGCTCGCGATGAAGCTGGGCGATCGCCTCACGTCGCCGGCTCCATGGCGACCCCTCGCGGTGATGGCGCTTCGCTCCCGCGATGCTCCGAACGACGCCGATCGCCACGACGATGAGGATCAGCTTGGGGATCGCCGCTCCCATCGACCGATCTTCGGACCTGGCTGGGTAGAACGTTCCCCGAATGCCTCGGCTGGGCTCGCCAGGGCCGTGGACTCGCGTTGCTGCGTGCATGTCATGCACCTCCTGTGTCAGGCGGGCCGCTCATCGGCCGCTCGACGTGAAGGCTGAGGCCGGAATCCGCGCGAACTGTGAAGGCGCGATGCGAAGCCGATGACGAGCCCGGATGGCAAGACAAAGCCGGTCCGGCCGCGGAGAGCTCCGTGGCCGGACCGGATGACGGGGACTAGGAGAGCGCGTAGCTCAGCTGTCGGTGCTGCCGCTCCCACTCGCGCTCCGCCTGGCGAGTCGGATCGAGGGTGCCGCTCACGAGCATGTGCTGGAGCTCCCAGCGGCCCTCTGCCTCGAGAACGAGGCGGTGGTCCGCCGGCCGGTTCACCGGCTGCTGGGACCCGAACAGCTCGATCGCCGCAACGGCGAGGATCACTGCCGCCAGGAGTGCCGCGGCGACCGCGGCGACCCTGGTGATGGTGTAGGTGGGGAAGTGCGGGATGCCGCGCTCCACCCGACGTGCGATGGTCACTGGATTTCGCTCCTGTCTTCGTCGCCGGATGGGCCCGGCGAACTCTGCGTTGAGCATCGGGCCTGAAGACCTGGAGCGAAATTCCGTGCGCGACTGGATCTTTGACGCAGTCGTATCCCCAGGATCAGCCCGGCGTATCCCGGATCGGCTCCGATTCGCCGGCGAGCGCCGCAGCAAGCTCACGGCGTGAGTGGAGCCCGAGCCTGTCGTAGATCGCGCTGAGGTGCGCCTCGACCGTGTGCACGCTCATGAACAGGCGGTCGGCGACCTGCCGGTTCGTCAGCCCGGTCGCGACGAGCTCGGCGACCCCGCGCTGCGTCGGCGTCAGCCCGGCGTCGGTGCGGGTCGCGCCGATCCGTCCGAGCTGCTCGCGCGCCTGCTTCGCCCAGGACCGGGCACCGAGGAACGTGAAGGTTTCCAGCGCCTCTCTCAGGCTGGCGCGGGCCATCGCGCGGCGGCGTGCACGTCGATGCAGCTCGCCGGCGACGAGGAGGGTCCGGCCCAGCTCCCACGGATCGCCGATGTGCCGATGGATCGTCTCGGCTTCGGCGACCGCGGCATCGGCGGCTTCCACGTCGCCCTCCGAGGCGTGCAGCCGCGCCCGAGCCCGAAGCGCATCGGCGGCCAGTCGTGGCGACGGGTGCCTCCGTAGCTGATCGTCGAGGTCGGCGAGCACCGAGCCGGCGTCGTCGTGGCGCCCGAGCATGACCAGCGCCTCGGCTGCCGTCCCGAGTGCCCACCGCCGGCGGTCCGACTCGTCGGCTCCGGATGCATCGAGCGCGCCGCCGACAGCCACAAGGGCTGCCGAGGCATCCCCACGACCAAGCTCGAGCCGGGCGACGTCCGCCCACATCATCCACTCGCCGGACCTCCACGACGTGGCAGCCATGAGCGCCGAAGCATCGGCGGCCGCCTGGATGGCGCGATCGGCATCCCCGAGCCGTGCAGACAGCCGCGCATCCGAGGCCAGCGTGTGCACCTGGGCAACGCGCTGATCGGTCGCCCGAGCCAACCGTGCGGCCTGGTCGATCCGAGCCCGCGCCAGCTCACTCCTGCCCTCGAGAAAGTCGCCAAGCGCGGCGTTCGCGAGCAGGAACGGGAGGCTGGAGTAATCGCCGTCGCGCTCGGCGCGATCCAGCAGCGCTCCGATCCGGGCGATCCCGGCCGCGGTCTCGCCCTCCTGGAGCTCGATGTTGGCCAGGTCGAAGTCCGGCAGGTCGAGCGTCCGCAGCTGCACGGTGAACGGCTCGAGCTCGGCCGCGCGAGCGGCCAGCCCTGGGTCGTACCCGGCGCCGGTCGCGTACCGCCAGCTCGCGTACGGACCGATCGTGGCCGCCACGAGAGCTGGGTCACCGGACTCCTCGGCCAGCTCCATCGCCTCGAAGGCATGCCGCGATCCTGCCGCCCATTGCCGGCCGCTGATGAAGCTCGCCCCGGCGAGCAGGAGCTTGATGCGCACGGTCAGCGCCAGGTCGTCGTGCGCATGGAGCAGTGCCTCTTCGCCGAGCTCGGCCGAGGCGACGAAGTCATCCAGCAGCTGTCTGACGCCCGCCAGGCGGAAGAGCAGCTCGGCTCGAGCGGGCCCGTCCTGAACCGCTGGCTCGGCAAGCGCCCCTTCGAGCAGCTCCCGTGCACGACCGGCGTCGCCCGCCATGAGCCGATAGCGTCCCGCGGCCGCCATTCGACGCGCCCGCAGCGGATCGGTCTCCGTTGTCATGGTTGCGGCGAGCTCCGCGAGCTCCGCGGCGGCGTCGGGCGCACCGCGGCCGAGCGCGTGGGATGCGGCGGCGTCCAGCGCATCGGCGACCTCCGGATCGGGCCCGGCAGCGGCCAGCGCCAGGTGGCGAGCCAGCTCCTCGGGCTCGCTCACAACGCTCGCCAGCCGCCGATGCAGGTCGCGCCGCTCGGCATCCTCCAGTGCGGCGTAGACCTCGGACGACAGCAATGGGTGCGTGAAGCGAACAGGATCGTCGTCGGGCGCCAGCACATCGGCCTCGCGCGCCGCGCCGAGCCCGGGGCTCGCGACGTCGCGGCCAAGGGCTGCCTCCAGGAGCGCCGGCGTCGGGTGGGAAAGGGCCGCGACGTGCGTCGTCACCTCCCGCGCCTCGTCAGGCAGTGCCGCGAGGCGAGCCCGGACGAGCTCGCCGACCGTGTCCGGCACCGGGACGTCCCCGCCCGTCGGATCAATGCCGCGAGCTGCAAGGGCGCGACCGATCTCCAACGCATGGAACGGATTCCCGCTGGAGAGCCGTTGGACACGTCGCAGCGCTGTGGGAGCGAGTCGCAGGTCGAACGACGACTCCAGGAGCCGATCGACCTCTTCCGCCGTCAGCGCCCTGGCGGCGACGTGGGCGACCCGCTCCGTGGGCAGGTCACCGATCACCGCCGGGCGGACCGAGGACCCGGCCCGTCGCTCCGTCGCGATGACGATGACCGGCTCAGCGTCGAGCCGCCGCAAGGCAAATTGGAGGACGGTCGACGACGACTCGTCGAGCCACTGGGCGTCGTCGATCCCGAGGGCCAACGGCTGTGCCGCCGATCCGACCCGCAGCAGCTCGAGCACGGCAAGCGACAGTGCCAGCGGCTGCGCCACCTCACCGGATCCGCTGGCGCGCATGAGCGCCACGTCAAGCGCCGCCTGCTGCGGGAGGGGCAGCTCGGACCCCCAGGCATCCACGACCTCACCGAGCAGGTCGTTCAGCCCGGCGAAGGGGATTCGCGCCTCGGCCTCGGTCGGTCGCGTGACAACGACGCGGTATCCGCGAAGCGACGCGGCGTCCAGTGCTGCCTGCCAGATGGTGGTCTTGCCGATCCCCGCCTCGCCCTCGATGACGAGGCCCCTCGCTCCCGGAGCGGCGGCATCGAGAAACGACTCGACCAGCCTCAGCTCACCCTCGCGGCCGATCATCCGGAGAGCCTACCGGATGGCCGATGAGGCTACGGCAGGTACGACGCGCTCTCGTCCAGCCAGTGCCGGTGCCGCCACTCGTCGAGGACGCTGCGCGCAGGCTCGTCGGCCAGTGCCTCGGGCAGCGTCTGCCTCGGCATGGTTGCCAGCGCCCGGCGCAGCAGCTCTTCGAGCTCTTCCCACTGGTACTCGGTCGGATAGCGCGACAGGGTCGGCGCCACAATAGAACGGATGTTCACTTTGGCCAGTGTACGCGGCCCCGCAAGAGGGCCGGCTGCGGCCTCGGAAGAGGGGCGGTGCTAGCTCGACGGGTCGGAAGGAGCGGCTCGGAAGAAGGGACCGGCGGTCGCGAGGAGGAGCACCGAAGCAAGCACCGCCACGATCGGTCCGGAGATCATCGGCGGCGGAGGGGGCTGGCCCGGGGCGAGTCCCGCGACGACGTAGAACAGCGCCGCACCTGCCGCCCAGGCCGGCAGAAGCCACATCGTCCACCACGCCCAGCGCTTCTGGCGTCGGTACGCGAAGACCAGCACGGCGGTGGCGAACAGGCCGAGCAGCAGCAGGCTGAACCCATTCACCCGCGTGAAGAAGTCGAAGAGCAGATAGACCGCCGCGCTCTCGGCTTCGAGCTCCGCGAGCGTCATGCCGGTCAGGCTCATCGGTATCGCGGGGTCAGCCGACGCCCCGCTCACGATGTCGGTCGCGCCAAACAGCGCGATCACGACCGTCAGAAAGGCCAGCCCCCACCAGCCGTGCAGCTCGAGCCATCTCATCGACGTATTCAACTCGACCGGTGTCGGACTTGCTACCGTGAGCACGCAGCCCGGTCAATTGCTCGCAGCGGCAGGAGGCATCGTTGACCCTCGCGACGCGCGCGCTCACCCTCGTCGGCCTGCTGGGCGCGGCGCTTGCGCTGGTCGTGGCGATCGCGCTCAGCGTCGCTGACTGGGGTCCGCCCGGGTCTCCGAGCTATGACACGTACGAGCTGATCAACCGCCTGGCGGTGGTGCCCATCGCGCTCATGATCGGCGTCCCGCTGGCGCTGCTGTGGCCGGTGGCGGTGGCCGATCGAGACACCAGGCGTGCCGCCACCGGCCTCCTCGTCGGGCTGGCCGCCACGGCACTTGGCACCGCGGCGGAGTTCTGGCTGTTCTCCGAGGATCCCTACGCCGGACCGGACAGCCTGGGGCGGAACCTGAGCTATCTGTTCGGCACCTTCCTCGGTGGGATCGCCACGGTGGTGTACCTCGGGGTCCTGGGCAGGCGGGCCATGCGCACGGGCCTGCTCGCGAGCGGTCCAGCGCTCCTGCTCATGAGCCTTCCGGTCGCATTCCTGGTGCTGGCCGTCCTGCCGACCCCGGTCACCCCGTACGTGACCCCGCCGATCGGCATCGGGGTGGTCGGGATCGTGATGATCCTGCGTGCCTAGACCAGGACCCGCGCGCCGACCTCGGGGACGAAGCTGAGCTGAATCCCGAACGTGGCCTTGAACCCCGGGCCCTCGATCGGGAGGAGCCACGTCTGGTCATCCGTCTGCGTGAGCGCCTGGCCCGCGCCGATGAACTTCTCGCCGGTGTGCTTCGCGAGGCGCAGCGTTGGCTTGAGCCTGGCCTGGATGTAGCAGTGGTCGTGGTGGATGATGTTGTCGCTGAAGCCGACGCCGAACAGGTCGCGCTCCCCGACATAGGTCTCGAGGCGCATGACGAGGTCGTCCCGGCCGACCGGTGACTGGCCGGAGTCGAGCCAGCCCTCGTAGAGCACCCGCTCCTTGCGATCCGCTCCGATCCAGTCGAAGGCCACCTTCTCGTCATCGAGCGTGTCGCTGTTGAACGGGCCGTAGCAATTCTCGGCCGCCTTGCTCTGGTGCCACAGCTCGAAGTCGACGCCACGCGGCTTGAGCGAGATACCGATGAAGAACTCGCTCTTGCCAAGGAAGTCCTTGCCCTTCGAGATCTGGGCATCCACCAGGCGCAGGCGGGCATGAATGTCGCCGTGGAAGAAGCGCGTCGCGATCTCGAACGCCTCGCGCGACGTGATGAGCGAGTCCTCGCCACCGTGGCACTTGTGCACGTAGGCACGCGGGGCGCCGGGCACCTGCGCGCTGTCGATCTTCACGAGCCCGTCGCTTCGGTTGTAGTTCATCCCGAACTCGCCGTCGACCGAGAAGAGCTTGTTCAGCAGGGTGGCCGGCCCCACGCCGAACGTCCGGTAGTTCGTCCCCACCACGGTCAGGAGCCGATCGAGCGGGAACGCCTTGGCGAGGTTCGTGTAGCCCGCCGGGTTCTTCGGATCGGCCTGGCGGTCGGGGTTGAAGCGCTCGATCTCCTCGCCCGCGTCGATGAACGGGAGCCACTTGAGGCTGCGCAGCCGCTGAAAGACGATTCCCTTGTGGGGCGTCCCGAGCGTCACGACCTTGTTGATCGCCTTCTCCGCCTCGCCGGGCTTGTAGGCGACCTGTATCGCCTCGCGCACGATGAGCCCGCCCATGGAGTGGGCGATGATGTTGACCTTCGGCAGAGGAGCTCCCGTCCGCTTCGTGACCAGGGTCCGCACCAGCTCGATGAGCCGCTTGAGCGCGACCCCGTACTGGGCGAAGGATCGGTCGTTGAGGTCGTAGTAGCGAAAGACCCACAACGTTCGCAGCGGTTCGCGGTTGCGGCGCAGCGCGGCCGCCATGGCCGGGTCGACCACGACCTTGTCGCCGAAGAAGAACTCCTTCGGAAATCCCTTCAGCTCATCGAGGATCTCGCGCGGGGTCCCGGGCTTGTCGTAGTAGCCGATGACATTCGTGGCGTCCTGGTAGCGCCACGTCGACTTCATGAGCTTGAGGACCATGCCTTCGTAGATGTAGTTCTCCCCCTGCCGCTGGGGGTACACGGTCCCGTCGTTGAAGCCGTAGTAGGTCTGCTTCTTCTCGTCGGCGGCGTCGAGACCGCCGAAGCCGCGAATGAGAATGATCGGCAGCTCCTGCCGGGTCGACTCCGATGCGATCGCCATGGGGTGCCCTCCTGTATCGCGCACTGACGGTACGCCCGACCAGCTGCCACGACAAGATCTTCTTGACATCAGGCACTCGCGGCCGATACTCGGAGCCGATTCGACACCGTCCTCGGTCCAGCGAGAGGTGGCGACCCGATGTTCGGCAACCCGGTCAAAGGCCGGATACGCCCTCCCGGCAGCCCGGTCATCGTCGGGAGCTTCCGCGTGACCAGCACGTTCGAGGAACACGTCGCGTCCGGCCGAGGCGAGGGCACTGACATCGGGAACGGCCAGTGCGGCGCCCCGATCCTCGCGATCGCGGGCGGCGAAGTCACGATGGCAGGCCCCCTGGGAGAGGCAAAGGTCGTGCGCATCGCTCATCCGCAGTTCCCCGGCCACGAGAGCGGATACGCTCACCTGGACTCGATCGCCAGGCGGATCAAGGTCGGTGTGTCCGTCAAGCGCGGGGAACGCATCGGAACGCTGGGGAAGACCGGCGCGGACGAATGCCACCTCCACCTCGGCCTGAAGCTGAATGGAGTCGAAATTCCGTCCTGGCCCCTCCTCGAGCAGAACCTGGAGGCCGACGTGCTCAAGGGCACCCTCATCCGTCGCATCGTGAACCGTCAGACCAAGACGCTCGGCAATGGCACCCGCCTCCGACCGAGCCCCGGAACAAGTGACCCACCGCTCGCGGAGCTGGCCGCAGGGGTCGTGTTCGTGCCCGATTTCCTCGTCGAGGGCGGGGTGGCCAACGGGTCGAAGCGCTGGTTCGCCGGCTGGGCTCCCACCGCACGCGGCACCGAATTCGGCTACATCTCGGAGACCGTGCTCGCCAAGCTGAGGCGCATCGAGAAGCTCGGCGAGTAGCGGCGTCGCGTCGCGCCCTCGAAAGGTACCGGTCGGACCCCGCCAGAGGTTGGATACAGGAGGCCGATGACGGCCGCCACACTCCGACCGACATGACCGAACTTGATCTCGAGCTCTCCGCACTCCGTCACCGACGCGCCTCGCCAGGGCTCGCCGCGTGGATCCGCGGCCTGCGCCCGTTCGACCGTCGGGCGATCCGCGAGCCGGACGCGCGCGATGTGTACTGGGTCCGGGTCCAGCAGCGCCTCGCCGAGAGCGATGCCGCCTTCCTGACTCGCTACAACCCGTACGGATCGGACGGCCCCGCCGACCAGGCCTGACTCAGGGGCGCAGGCGATACAGCTGCCGGGGTCCCGGCACGCCCTTGAGCTCGACCGGCCCGCGCTCGTCGTACGCGAGCCCGGCATCCAGGGTGAGGTCGCGCGTCGTCGCCGTGACCAGCACCTCGCCCGGCTCGGCCGCGGCCAGGACACGGGCGCCGATATGGACGGCCATCCCAGTGATCTGGTCGGTCGACTGTTCGACCTCGCCAGTGTGAACGCCGGCTCGCACCTGGAGGCCGATCCGGTCGGCTGCCAGGCCAATCCCGGCCGCCGCGCGCACCGCCGCCGCCGGGCTGTCGAATCGGGCCAGGACGCCATCTCCTGCGGTGTCGACCAGCACTCCACCATGGGTCGCCAGGGTCGAGTGCACGTTCTCGAAGTATTGCGACTGGAGCCTGTGCCACGCCGCGTCGCCGATGCGGTCGATGAGAGCGGTCGAGTCGACGATGTCCGCGAACACGACGGTGGTCAGGATCCGGGCGGCCGCCCCGCGCGCGGCCCAGCCGGCAATCCCCTGAAAGTCGATCGCCACGCAGGGCTCGTCGCCGAGCACCCAGCTGTCGTGGCCTGGCGGCGTGTCGTAGATGTCTCCGGGACCGATCTCGACCTGCGTCCCGTCGCGGTCCTCGCAGATCCATCGACCGCTCACCTGGTATCCGACGTGGTGGAATTCGCATCGATCGGTGCCGGCGATCGGTCGGACATCCTTGGACCAGCGCCACCCCGGCTCGAGCACCTCCCGCCCGAAGGTGAGGGCTCCCATCGAGATCAGGTCGAGGATCCCACCTGAGAATTCGACATGGTCGTCGGCGGTCGCGAAGCTGCGAACCACGCTCCTGTTCACGACGGGGAGTGTAGCGATCCGCGCACACCGGTCGCCGGAAGTCAGCCGATCGCGCCGAGCCGTCATAAGATCGGCGCCCATGTCCACCAACCCTCGACTCGCCGCGCGGCTGGGCTACGTGGCGCTGTTCGGTGCGGTCGGAGCCTCGTTCCCGTTCCTCGGCGTCTTCTACCAGGAGCGTGGCCTGGACCTGGGCGCGATCGGCCTGCTGACGGCGCTCGGGGCGGCAGCCGGCCTGTTGGCGGCGCCGCTGTGGGGAGCACTGGCCGACCGCTATCCGGGCTCGTCGCTGATGATCTCGGTCGCGGCGCTGATCACCGCCGGCGGCGCGGCGGCGCTGGCCATCGTCAATGGCCTCGGGGCCATGGCCCTGGCGCTCGCCATCTCCACGATCGCCTTCGCCGGCATCGGGCCAACGCTGGATGCCCGGGCGCTCGACACCGTCGGCAGCGATCGCAACCAGTACGGGCGCCTGCGCGCCTGGGGATCGGCATCCTTCATCGTCGTGGTGGCCCTGACCGGAGGTCTCATCGAACGCGCCGGGGCAGCCAGCCTCTTCGTCGTGTACGTGGTGCTGCTCCTTGTGCTCGCCGTCGTCTGCCTTCCGCTGCGTGGCCGGATCGATGGTCCGACGCTCTCGCGACTGAGCGCCATCGGCGTCGTGCTCCGACATCGTCCGGTTGCCCGCTTCCTGCCGGCGGTGCTGCTGGCATGGTCGGCATCCATGGCGATCAACTGGTACTTCTCCATTCACCTCCTCGAACTGGGCGCTCCGGGAGAGCTCGTTGGCTCGGCATGGGCAATCGGCGCGCTGGTCGAGATCCCGATCATGGCCGGGTACCCGTGGCTTGCCACGCGATTCGGAGGTCAGCGGCTCATCGCCATCGGCGCCGGGGCCTTTGCCCTGCGCGCGCTCGCGCTTCTCGTCACGTCAGATCCATTCCTCGCCGCCGCGACCATGGCGATCCATGGCGTCGCCTACGCGCTCGTGCTCGTGGGCGGCGTCACCTTCGTTTCCCGGCACGCGCCCGAGGCGACTGCGGCCACCGCGCAGGGCATCCTCTCCGCGACCGTCTTCAGCCTGGCGTTGATCCTGGGCCCGGCGTTCGGCTCGACGATCGCCGCCCGGTTCGGTGTTGAGGCCATGTTCGCTGCCGCGTTGATCGCGAGCCTGGCGGCGATCCCGGCCCTGTGGCTCGCGACGCGCGAACACCCGCTGCGGCTGTGAGGCCTGCTATCCAGGCGTCAGAGCGC
>DATBRU010000054.1:0-5106 GCA_036560105.1 Candidatus Limnocylindria bacterium
CCCCTGCTGCGTCGCGCCGAGCGTAACGGCGGCCTCGCCGGTCAGGACGCCCGCGCGCAGCTGGAGCTCCGCGCCGATCTCGTCGCCCAGTGCCCCGACCGCGGCAACGAGGTCGAGTGCGCTGCGCACCGCCCGCTCGGCGTCGTCCTCGAATGCGGTTGGCGCGCCCCACACGGCCATGACCGCGTCGCCGATGAACTTCTCGACCGTCCCGCCGTACGCGTCGATGATCTGGCGTGCCGTCTCGAAGTAGCGGCTCAGCAGGTCGCGCACCTGCTCCGCGTCGCGGGTCTCTGACAGGGTCGTGAAGCCGACGAGGTCAGCGAACAGGACCGATACGAGCCTGCGCTCCGCCGCCGGCGTCTCGGCGGTCCGTGGGGAGGCCCCCTGTGCCAGGGCGGTTCCGCACTCGCCGCAGAACTTCGTGCCCGGCGCATTGGAGGTGCCGCACGACGGACAGGCGCTGCTCAGCGCCGTGCCGCATTCACCACAGAACTTGCGGCCCGCCTCGTTGGCGGAACCGCATGCTGGACAGTCCACGATCGTCTCCATGGGACCGCCTGCGAGTATCGGCGGCGGTGCCGCGCGGGTCAACGCTGCCAGGTGATCGGTGCGCGCGGATCGGGAGTGTAGGAGCAATACGTTCCGGTTCGAACGGTGGCCTCGAGATGGCGTCCCAGCGCCGGCGACTCTCCTGACAGCCGCTCGAGGGCGTTGCGGATGGCCCGCGTCACGCTGATGCGGGCACGCTCACTGGTCGATGAGGTCGGGCGGTCGCGGCCGCCCAGGCCAACGGCCGAGGCAAGCTGGGCCGTAAGCGCATCGAGCTCCGTCTGCGCGATCGACGCTCGCTCGGAATCGTTCCACTCTTCGGCCTGGGCAATATCCGCGCGAAGGTCCTCGATCCGCTCGCGGTAGGCGCTCCGGGCGGCATCGTCAAGCGCGGGGCCGGCGCCGGCATCGGCTCCAATGGACAGCTCTGCGAGCACCGCGGGCGTCGCGCCGTTCACGCCCACGCTCGCCAGATCGACGGCATGGATCTCGGTCCCCGGTCGCTCGAGTAAGCGCGAGAGGTAGCCGAGTCCCTTCGAGTGCTTCAGCCGCACGGACTCGCCCTCGTAGGCAATCGTCCAATACTCCCCCTCGCGTCGGAACGTGCCGGTCGCCGGGCCTGAGGCGGCGTCGGCTGCATCGGTCTCGGTCGCGAGGATCCGGGCTCCGAGTGCCGTCATGCCGAGGTCGCGCGCGGCGGCCAGCCCGAGCGCATCCAGATCGACGGCGCGCTGCGCATCTCCGGGGGCGTGACGAGCACGGAGCACATCGGCGAGGTCATGCCGGCTGTGCGCAGTCCAGGGCCGCGCGCCCATCCGCTCGTTGAGATGGACCGCGTCCTCGAGGTGCCGCGCGGCATCGTCCAGCCGGTCGAGCGTCGCGGCCAGCAGCCCGAGGTACCGGTCGACAGCGCCGATGCTGCCCTCGGTGTGGCCGATGGCATGCCTACCGGCCAGCGGCGCGAGCTGTTGGTACAGCGTCTCCGCCGCGTCGCGATCACCCAGGCGAGCGGCCGCTTCGGCTGCGAGGCCGGTGCCCAGCAGCCATTCGTTGTCTGGGTAGAGCGCCTTGAAGTCGTCCTGACCGAGCTCGTCGAGCACGCCCTGCGCCTCCCCATCGCGCTCGAGCTCGACGAGCAGGCAGGCGAGGGCCGACCGGTGCAGCGGATACCAGGGGAATTCGTCTACCGACAGTCGGACGTTCGCCTCCTCCTCGGCGAGGCGTCCCTGCTCGCGGCGGAGGAGGAACAGGTGACACCGCGCGGCCGAAACGTTGTCGTGGGCGAGCGTGAAGTAGGCTCCGGGATCGGTCTCTTCATCGATGAGCGCTTCCGCGGCAGCGAAGTCCCCTTCCAGGAGCGCCAGGAGCGCGCCATTCGCGATGCCCAACCACAGATGCCCCGGCTGTCGCAGTTCCGTGACGAGCCGAAGCATCTCCCCGTACGCTCGGCGGGCGGCTGTCATGTCGCTCATCTCGGTGTGGATCAGCCACAGCATTAGCTGCGCGTCGATGAGCCGTTCGCCGTCACCGAGGCGGTCGGCTATTTCGCTCATCTCTTGGGCGATGGTCAACCGTTCCGCAGAGTTGTCAGGCCCCCAGATCGCCCAGAAGCGACCCGCAAGCGCGTACGACAGGGCGTCCGGGTCGCCGAGGCTGCGCGCCAGCTCGACGGCTTGGCGGCTGAGCGCGTCCGACTGGCCCCGCTGATCCGGCGTGCTTCGCAACGCACATGCGAGACGCGAGAGTAGACGGACGCGCAACCCGTCATCGGATCCGCCGAGGTGAACGAGCGCATCCTGGAGCAATGGGACGAGCCTGGTGTCGCGGCCCGGCCGAGCCCAGGGGAGACGCCCACCGATGCTCAGCGCTGCTTGGGCCAGCTCTCGCGAGGCACCGAGCGACGTCGCGATCTGCGTCGCTTCCATGAGCGCGGTGCGAGCCTCGGGAACGTCGCCGCCGCGATTGAGGGTGTCCCCGAGCGCCAGCAGAATGTCCAGCCGGGTAGCGGGGTCCGGCTCACTCGAGCGTTCCAGCGCAGCGGCCGCGAGCCGATACAGACGGGCCGCCTCTTCGAAGGCAAGGGACCGGGAGGCCTGCTGACCCGCGCGGCGCGCGTAGTCGACCGTCTTCGCATCGACCGATGCGTCCCGCTCCCCCTCGTAGAAGTGATACGCGATCTCCGCCAGATGGCTCTCCGGATCGGCCGCATGGAGTCGCTCGAGATGCTCCGCCAGCACCCGATGCAAACCTCGTCGCCGACCTGGCGGCAGCTCGTCATACAGAGTCTCGCGCACCAGGTCGTGGCTGAATCGGTACCGGCCCGGCGCTCCGATCACCTCGAGGAGGAGCCCTTCGCGGACGGCCTCGTCGATGCCAGCCTCGGCCGCCTCGTGGTCCCGCTCGCCGATGTGGTCGAGCAGGGCGGCGTCGAACTCCGGGCCAACCACGGCGCCAACGGTGAGCGCCGATGTAGTCGCCGGCGCCAGGTGCTCGAGGCGACGACCGATCACCGCGCGCACGCCGGCCGGAACGGCCACGTGCGCGGATGTCCCGAGGGCGACCTCGTCGAGCCGTCCCTCCGCGGAAAGGAGGCGAAGCGCCTCGGTGACGAACAGCGGATTCCCCTTGGTGCTGCGCGTCACGGCGGCCACCAGCGGCTCCGACACCGCGACGCCCGCGCTCGCGCCGATCAGCTGCCGCAATGCCTCGGGGTCCAGGCCGCGCAGGCTGATGACGCGGGTCGCCGGTTCACGCGCCATCTCGGCCAATGCCGGGGTCAGCGGATGATCGGGCGTGAGCTCGATGTCCCGATACGTCCCAACGACGACGGCCCGCATGTCCACCAGCTGCACGGCCAGGAACTGCAGCAGGCGGAGCGACGAGGGATCCGCGGCCTGGAGATCATCCAGGACTACGAGCAGCGGGCGATCGAGCGCGGCGCCGCGCAGAAACCCCACGGTCGAGTCGAAGAGTTGGAACCGCGCCGCGTCCGAGTCCGGCCTTGCCGCGTCCGAGTCCGGCCGTGCCGTTTCCGGCAGGTCCGGGATGAGGTCACGGAGTTCGGGCAGCATCTGGACGATGTCCGCAGCACCGGTCGCCAAGCGTCGACGAGCGACCTCGGCATCGGCCTGGCGCAGGTACGAGCGGAGCACCTGGACCCACGGCCAGTACGGTGGCGCCCCGGCATCCTCCCAGCCCCTGCCCCACAGGCTCGCGAAGCCTCGGTCCCGCGCGTGGGCGGCGACCTCGTCTGCCAGCCGGCTCTTGCCGATTCCAGGCTCGCCTCCGATGAGGACGAGGCTCCCGCGTCCGGCCTCCGACTCCTCGAGTCGCGCGAGGATCGTAGCGAGCTCTTCCTCGCGCCCGAGGAGCGGCAGCTTGCCCCGTTGACCGCTCATGGCGTCACCATTACTCGGGTCGAAGGTGTGGGTTCCGGTCGGAAGCATACTGCCGCTCCGAAATCACATCGGGACACCGGTGAAGCGCGCCGGCTCCAGCGCCGGCGCGCATCGGTTCTCGAATGGCCTCAGTCGTCACCGGAAAGCTGCCATCCGTCGACGACCACCGGTGTGGGCTGCTCCCGCGTCAGCTGCCATCCGTCGACGACCACCGGTGTGGGCTGCTCTCGGGCAATGGCCCATCCGTCGACGACGACCGGAGCGGGCTGCTCCCGCGACAGCTGCCATCCATCGACGAGTCGGTCAGGGTCGATGGCGGCCGCTGCGTTCTGAGCAGTCGTCGCCGGGGTCGCATCCAGTGAGGACAACGCAAAGGCGGTGAATGCCAGCGCGCCGATGAGAAGCAGCGTGCCAATCGCAAGGGCAGCGAGGCGGTCGATATGGAACGAGCCCTTTTCGGCCTTGACGGCCGGCGTCGAGATCGAATCTGTGAGGCGGGTCATCGGGATGTCTCCTTGTCGATGTGCTGCGCGTGCGCCTCGGTTTCGGGTCGCATTCGCGTCTACTGACAGGGCGTGACATTCCAGGGAACAGTCGTGACCCCGGGACTCGCGTCGGAGGGAACGATCGGGCGTTGTTTCTCACGTGCCTTCAGGCGACGACCAGGCTCCGCGCCCGTTCGAGGCACGGATGGGCCCCGAGCTCCTCGAAGAGCGCGGCCGCTCCTGCCAGGTCCGGCGCAGACTCCCCCGCCTCCGCCATCCAGAGGTTGATTCGCGCCACGTCGAAGATTCGGTGCTCCTGCTCCAGCAGAGCGAGCGCCTCAGCGGTGTCCGGAAACGGCTCTGCCGGCGGCTCGACCGCGATGCCGGCATCGCGAGCCAGTCGGGCCAGCTGCTCGACGGCGGCCCCGAGGGCCACTTGGCGTACCTTCACCTGGACCAGCACGCCGCCCCTTGCCACGTCGGGGCCCAGGACTCGGGCAAACGCGGCCAGGGTCTCGACGCCCTCGCGCACGACCATCGACGATCGGTCCCGGGCGGCGATGGCAGACAGCGTGTCGGTAGCCTCGAAGAGTAGCCAGCTGCTGATCACCGACTCCGGCCGCGAGTCGCGCAGCTCGATTGCTCGCCGGATGCTGGCCAAGGCCGCGGCA
>DATBRU010000055.1:0-37045 GCA_036560105.1 Candidatus Limnocylindria bacterium
CTCACCATCGCGTTCGGCCCGCAACGGTCCGAGGGCGTAGACGTGCAGGCCGGCTCCGTCCTGGCCCTGGGGCGCGGCCAGCGCCCCGTGGAGGCGTGATCCGGACGTCCGCAGCTCAGCGCGCTCGTGGGACAGCCGGTCGAGCGCTCGAGCCTGCGCGTCCTGGCGCGTGCTGAGCTCGAGGACGGCCGCGAGGTACCCGCACGCCATACCCAACACCTCCCGCTCGCGCGAGGTGTACGGCAGGCCGCTCTCCTTGGCCCCGAAGGCGACCGAGCCGTATCCGTTGCCGTCACTCTCGAGCGGCAGCTCGACACCCGGTCCATCGGTGTCGATGGCCCCGCTCGCCGCGATCGTCGACCCGTCGTCCGCCATGGCCCGCGCGCCGGTCAGGCGCAATGAGCGGACCAGCCGATCGAGCGCCGGCTGGATCGAATCCTCGGGCCGCTGGGCGGTAAGCGCGCCCTCGCCGAGTGCAAGCAGCAGGCGGTCGTAGGCGGGATCGGTGTCATCCGATATCGCGACCCACCCGCGTACACGAGCGGCCACCGGCTCGAACATGGCGATCGTCGCGACGAGCGCGAGGCCGATGAGGATTGGCAGCTCGATGGACAGCGCTCGACGGACGAAGCTGTCGAGCGCGACGAGGATCGCGACATAGGCGGTCACGCCGAGCCCGATGACGATGGCGTACCGAAATGCGCGAGCGGCGACGTCCTGGGCGAAGAAGATCCCCTGCGCGAAGACCGCATAGACGGTCAGGACCATCGACACGGTGACAAGTGAGAGGCCGATCCAGGCATCCGCGTCGGAGATCACCGGCACGATGCGAGCCACGCCGCCCGCGATCCCGACGACGAGCGCCAGGAGGGTGACCTGGAGCTGGCGTTGCCTCGCGCGGTCCTGACCGGCATCGTGCAGGGTCAGTCCGATCCATACCAGCGCAGAGGTGAAGATGCCGATGCGCAATCCGATCCAGGCCCAGCCGATCACCTCGCCCGGGATCCCGGGCAGGGACAGGTGCGGCGGCGCGACCTTGGGCTCGAGGTGTGGCGCGGCGATCGTCAGGAGGGCGACTGCGATCGAGACTGCCCAGAACCCGACGAGCAGGAGTCGCATCCAGGGTGGTGGCTGCCGTTCGACCGTGACCGCGGTGGCGACGGTGAGGACCGCCGGCGGCAGGAGCGACGATCCGACGACCTCGATCCAGCGTGCGGCCTCGTCGACCGCGGGGTCGGAGGTCAGCCGTCGGATGATGATTGCAACGGACCAGGCCACGAGGAGCACGGCGAGGACGCCGAAGGCCCGTGCCCCAGGCTGGCGGGGAGCGCGAATCGCGACCGTCAGCCCCAGCCAGGTGGCCAGCATGGCGGTCAGCGCGTGGGCAACGACCTCGAGCTGCTCGGCCAGACTCAACGCCCGCTACCTCCGGGCGCTCACGGTACTCGTGTGCGTGCCCCGCGGCAATGCTCCGCAGTCCCGCCGCAGTCCGGGTATGCCACGGTCCGCCCAGCGCACACGAAGCGCCGTACTGCCAGCCAAGGAGCACCTGCGATGACGCTCGTCCAGTCGAACCCGGCCGTCGTGACCCGTCCTCGATGGCGACCCGGAGCGGTAACGGTCGCTGCGGCGGATGCTGCGCTGCGCGTCCTCGGCCGCGGCTACGGCTCGATGCGCTGGACCCTCGAGCGGACGCCGCCGTCGATCGCGTCGAGCCTGTCGGAGGCACGGGCGCTGCGCACGGCTCGCGAGGCGGCCCGCCGCGTGCCGGCATATCGCGAGCATCTCGAGCGCCACGCCATCGACCCGGCGCACATCGACAGCCTGATCGATCTCCCCGAGACGGACAAGGCGAGCTACATCGACCTCCACTCGCTTTCGAGCCGATGCGTCGACGGGCGCATTCCCCTCATCGGCACCACCATCGACGAGTCGTCGGGCAGCACCGGGATGCCGTACAACTGGGTGCGCGGCGCGGACGAGCGCGATCACGTTCGGCGCATGATCGGCTTCTTCGCGCGCTACTCGTTCGGCGAGGAGCCGCTGGTGGTGCTGAACGCCTTCTCGATGGGGGCCTGGGCGACCGGGCTCACCACGGCCGCCGCGCTCGAGGCCAATGGCCTCGTCAAGGCAACGGGGCCTCACGTCGACAAGATCGTGGGCGTCATGACCGAGCTCGGCCCGGAGTATCGGTACCTGATCGTGGGGTACCCGCCGTTCCTGAAGCTCCTCCTCGACGAGGGTGAGGAGCGCGGATTCGACTGGAGCCGCTACACGATGCACGCCCTCATGGGTGGCGAGGGCAACTCGGAGGGCCTGCGCGACTACCTGCTCCGCCACTTCCGAACGGTGGTGAGCGGGTACGGGGCGACCGACGTCGAGATTGGCCTGGCGGCCGAGACGCCGGTCACTGTTGCCCTGCGCCGCCTCGCGCTCGAGCGGCGCGAGATCGCAGAGGCGCTCTTCGGCGAGACGGACCGGGTGCCGATGGTCTTCCAGTACAACCCCCTGCTGCACCACATCGAGACGAACGAGCGTGGCGAGCTGCTCTTCACCGTGTGTCGATCGTCAACCCTGTCGCCCAAGGTCCGGTACAACGTTCATGACGAGGGCGGGGTCCTGCGCGACGATGAGCTCCGCGCTCGCCTCGCGCCCTTCGGGGTCACTCCAGAGGCGCTGTCTCCGCCCGGATTCGGCCGGCTCGTTCGGATGCCCTACCTGTACGTGTTCGGCCGCGCGGACTCCACGATCTCGGTCATGGGCGCCAACATCTATCCCGGCGATGTCGAGGCCGGCGTCTACGCCGACCCGGCGCTGGCGTCAAGGGTCCGCTCCTTCCGGCTGTCGCTGGCGGAGGAGCGACCGGGTGAGACCCGGCCGCGGATCGACATCGAGCTCGAGCGCGACGAGCCGGACCCGTCGTTGCAGCAGGCCCTGGCTGCGGTGATCGAGGCGCACCTGCTGGCAACGAACACGGACTATCGCGAGGCCGCCGGCGAGTACCCCGAGATGATGGTGCCGATCGTTCGCCTGCATGCTGCGGCGACGGGTCCCTTCGTCGGGGACGCCGATCGGATCAAGCATCGGTACGTCGGCTGAGGAGCCAGCGCGACAGTCGAGCTGTCCGGTAAGCGAGTGATAACCGCGGGGTGAATCGGTCCTCGACTACCATCGAAGAAATGCCATCGGTCGTGCCGTCGCCTGACCAGCTCCCGATCTTCGAGGAGCTGGCCCCGGCACCGCCGACCCCTCGCCGGCCGCACCTCCGCATCCAGCCGCCGCTCCTCGCCGATCTGAGCGCCCGCCAGCGCAAGGCGGTCACGCACGGGGAGGGACCGCTGCTCATCGTTGCCGGCGCCGGAACCGGCAAGACCACGGTGATCACCCGGCGCATCGCGTGGCTCATCGCCGAAAAGCGCGCTGCGCCGTCCGAGATCCTCGCCCTGACCTTCACCGATCGCGCGGCATTCGAGATGATCGAGCGCGTCGACCGCCTCGTGCCGTACGGGCACAACGACGCGCGGATCAGCACGTTCCACGCCTTCGGTGACCGGCTCCTCCGGGACCATGCCCTGGAGGCGGGCCTTTCCGACCAGTCCACCGTCCTGAGCCGCGCGGAGCAGGTGATCTTCCTGCGGGAGCGTCTCTTCGACCTGCCGCTGGACCGATACCGCCCCCTCGGCGACCCGACGCGCTTCCTGTCCGCCCTGGTGACGCTCATCAGCCGGCTGCGGGACGAGGACGTCAGCCCGGATGCGTACCTGGCCGCCGCGGCGGTCATGGCCGATGCCGCCGCCGCGGCACCCGACGACGAGGCGCTTGCGGAGCGCGCCGCAACACAGGCCGAGCTGGCCGCCGCGTATGCCGCCTACGAAGGGCTGATGCGGAGCTCCGACCGGATCGACTTCGGCGACCAGGTGAGCCTGGCGCTCCGCCTCCTGCGGGAGCACCCCGCCGTGCTGTCCGAGGTCAGGGGCCGATATCGATACATCCTCGTGGACGAGTTCCAGGACACGAACCACGCGCAGTGGGAGCTGGTCAGGCTGCTGGCCGAGCCGCATGGCAACGTCACCGTCGTCGGTGACGATGACCAGAGCATCTACCGCTTCCGGGGCGCGGCGCTCGGCAACATCCTCGGCTTCCGTGCCGCGTACCCGACGGCGGCGAGCGTCGTCCTCGTCGACAACTTCCGCAGCCGGCAGCCGATCCTGGATGCCGCTCACCGGCTCATCCGCCACAACGACCCGGAGCGGCTCGAGGCGCGCGAGGGAATCGACAAGCGCCTCAAGGCGCGCTCCCGCTTCGGGCGACCCGAGCCCGCCGAGGGCGCGATCGGCTTGACCGTCCACACCACCGGTTCGGACGAGGCCGACGCCATCGCCGACCGCATCGGCGCT
Organism: Candidatus Limnocylindria bacterium; assembly: GCA_036560105.1. Taxonomy (GTDB): domain Bacteria; phylum Chloroflexota; class Limnocylindria; order QHBO01; family QHBO01; genus JACDBZ01. The sequence goes on from DATBRU010000055.1 coordinate 4,398, forward strand.
TCGATCGCCGGCGGACGCCGGGCGGGAGAGCACGCCATCCTGGTGCGGGGCAACCGGGACGCGGATCCCTACCTGCGCGCACTCAACATGGCACGCGTCCCATGGCGCTTCAGCGGGACGGCCGGCCTCTATCGGCAGCCCGAGGTCCGGGTCCTCATCAGCTTCCTCCGGGCCGTGAACGATCCGGATGACTCGGTCAGCCTCTACGACCTCGCGACCAGCGAGATCTTCGGGCTGGCGCCCGCTGACGTGACCCTGGCGTTGAGTCGCGCGCGCCGGCGCCGGTCGGCCCTGGCCGTCGCGCTGCGCGAGGCGGCCGAGCACCCGGAGGACTCACCGTTCGGCATTCGGGCCGTCGAGGTCGTGCAGCGCCTGCTGTCGAGCATCGACGCGCATCGTGCGATGAGCACGGAGCGCAGCTGCGGCGAGCTTCTCTATCACTTCATCACCGGGTCCGGATGGCTCGGACGCCTCGCGGCCGAGGCGCGCGAGACCGGGGACGAGCGGCTCGCGAACGTGGGCCGCTTCTTCGAGATCGTGAGGCGCCAGGGCGCCCTCCTGCGCGACGACCGGTTGCCCTTCCTGGTCGCGCAGCTCGACACCCTCATCGAGACCGGCGACGACCCGTCGACCGCCGATGTCGAGCCCGACGCCGGGGACGCTGTGCACGTCCTGACGTACCACAAGGCCAAGGGTCTCGAGTTCAACGTCGTTTACATGGTCGGCCTCGTGGCGGATCGGTTCCCCGGTTGGGATCGGCCCGATGCCCTCGAGATGCCTGAGGAGCTCCTGCGTGATCCGGCGTCGGACGACACCAATCGCCACACCGCGGAGGAACGTCGGCTTTTCTATGTCGGCATGACGCGCGCGCGGGAGGAGCTCCAGATGAGCTGGGCCCAGGACTACGGCGGCCGGCGCTCCCGGGCCGTGAGCCAGTTCGTGTCCGAGGCGCTCGACCTGTCTCCGGCAACGCCTGCCGAGGTCGTCCGGCCGGATGCGCTCGAACGGCTTGCGCGTCACGATGGCTCGCCGCGTGACCAGGCACCGACCATCCCGCGGTCGGCGCTCTCCGACCGGCCGTTGAACCTGTCGTACGGTCAGATCGGCGACTATCTCGACTGCCCGGCCCGCTACCGGTACGGGCATGTCGTGAGGATTCCCACGCCGGTCTCGCATCAGATGGTCTACGGACGGGCCCTCCACGCCGCCGTGCAGGCCTTCCATCGACGACAGATGGCGGGTCGGCCAGCCTCGCTGGCCGACCTCGATGCCGCCCTCGATGCGAACTGGGAGTCAGTCGGGTTCCTGACCCGCGAGCACGAGGAAGCCAGGCGCGCTGCGGCGCACGAGGTCGTGGCACGCTTCTGGGAGGCCCAGCAGCGCGAGCCAGCTCGGCCGATCGCCGTCGAACGGGACTTCACCGTGGCCTTCGGCCAGGATCGGCTCCGGGGTCGATACGACCGCGTCGATCGCGATGACGCAGGCCGGTCCGTCATCACGGACTACAAGTCCAGCGACGTCCGCGACCTGGCCACGGCCAACAAGCGAGCCAGGGAATCACTTCAGCTCTCGATCTACGCGCTGGCCCACGAGGCCGAGACCGGATCGCTCCCGGACGAGCTGGCACTGTACTTCCTCGAGACGGGCCTCGTCGGTCGCAGCGTCCCGAGTGAGAAGCGGCTCGTTGGCGCGCAGCAGAAGCTGACCGCCGTGGCCGCCGGGATCCGCGCCGGTCAGTTCGAGGCGACACCCTCGGTGATGCGCTGCGGCTACTGCCCGTTCCGTGAGATCTGCCCCGACGCCTCGAGATGAGCGGTCGCCACCGCACGATCATCGCCGGGCTCATCCTGCTCGGCGTCCTCACCCTCGTCGTGCTGGTCGCCTTCGCCGGTAACGCCTGTCCCGTTGAGACGGAGGGCCAGCCGTGCCCCGACGCCGGGCGAAACGTCGTGGTGGCGGTCATCCTCGCGGTTGTCGCGGTCGTCCTGATCGTGACGCCGTTCGCGTTCATGGGCGAGGTCCTGGCGCGCCGGCGCATCGTCTATCGTGGCGCGTGGGGCCGAGCCGTTCGACGCGGCATCCTCGCCGGGCTCGTGGTGGCGACGCTTGCCGGACTTCGGCTGGCGGGCGTGCTCAGCGTGCCGACCACGCTGTTCACCGTGATCCTCGCCGCCGTGATCGAGTGGTTCTTCGTCCGCAATGATGACTAGGGAGGCTCGATGACCAATTCGTCGCCCGCTCTCGAGGCCGCGATCGACGCGGTTGCCGTCGAGGCACTGGAGCTGTCGCACCGGGTGCATGCCACCCCCGAGATCGCGTTCGAGGAGCACAACGCGGCTCGCTGGACGGCCGAGCTCCTCGGTCGCCACGGATTCGACGTGACCGCGCCGGTGGGTGGGCTCGACACGGCGTTCATCGCGCGCTGGCGAGGGTCGACGCCGGGACCGGTCGTCGCGCTGGCAGGGGAGTACGACGCGCTCCCCGAGGTCGGGCACGGGTGCGGCCACAACCTGATGTGCTCCTCGAGCGCCGGAGCGGCCATCGCCGCCGCCAATGTCCTGGGCCGCGACTTCGGCGGCGAGATCCGGTTCGTCGGCACGCCGGCGGAGGAGGCTGGCAACGGCAAGGTCACGCTGCTGGCGGCCGGCATCTTCGGCGATGTCGACGTCTGCCTCCAGATCCATCCATCGGACTCGAACAGCGCCGAGGTCCTCGCGCTGGCTGTGACCGAGGTCGGCGTCACGTTCCACGGCAAGCTGGCTCACGCATCCGGTGACCCATGGCTCGGCAAGAATGCCCTCGATGCGATCGTGCTGCTCCACACGATGGTCGCGCAATGGCGACAGCACCTGAAGCCGGGCGAGCGAGTCCACGGCATCATCACGCACGGTGGCGCCGCGCCGAACATCGTGCCTGACCTGACGTCCGGTCGCTGGTACCTGCGCACGCCCATCGACGAAGACCTCGACGCCATGGTCGCTCGTTTCTCCGCCATGGCCGATGCGGCCGCCGCCGCCACCGGGTGCACCGCCGAGCTGACGATCGACCCGGTGAACCGATGCAGGACGATGATCAACAACCCGACCCTGCTCCGGATCTGGCGCCGCCATCTTGCCGATGCGGGCATCGATGACGACCCGATCGATCCCAATGCCGGCAGCACCGACATGGCCAACGTCAGCCACGAGGTCCCCACGATCCACCCGTATCTCCAGATCGCGCCGCGTGGCACCCCCGGCCACTCGAGGGAGTTCGCGGCGCACGCCGGAGGCCCCGACGGTGATCGCGTGCTGCCGCTCGCGATCCGGGTGCTCGCGGCCACCGCGATCGAGCTCATCGAGCAGCCGGCACTGGTCGCGCAGGCGTGGGAGGAGCTGCGAGCGGCCGGAGCCCGACCACCGGAGCGCTCGAGCTGAGCGACATTCTTGCCGGCCATCCCGCCGACCAGGCGCTGTTGGCCGAGCTCTACGACCTCGAGCACGACGAGATCGCCGAGGACATCGGCTTCTACCGCGAGCAGGCCCGGCGATCATCCGGGTCAGTCATCGATCTCGGATGCGGGTCCGGGCGCCTCTTCAGTTCGCTCCTGGTCGGGGATCGGCGCGGCCTCGTTGGCGTCGACGGATCGGCAGCCCTGCTGGACCGAGCCGAGGAGCGCATCCGATCGGATCCACGGCTCAGCGCCGCGCGTGAGGCGGGACGCATCGAGCTCATGCACGCCGACCTTCGCAACGTGCGCCGGCGTGACCGGTTCGGGCTCGCGGTCCTCGCAGGCGTCCTCGCACATCTCGACGGACCGGAGGCCGCAGTGCGCGTACTCGACGCGGTCCGAAGGCTCCTGGAGCCCGGTGGAGCCCTCATCGTCGACAGCCTGGGTCCGGGCGGGCAGCCGAGCCGCGACCTGCCGCTCAGCATCGATTGGGAGCGGGAAATGGGGGACCGGCGCGTGGTACGCAGGAGCAGCCTCGTGCGCCGAGAGACGCCGGAAGGGCTCAGGGTGGAGTACTCGACCCTTACGGACCTTCTGGGGGCCGATGGTACGATAAACCGGCTTCCGGCAGGCTTTCGCCTCTGGTATCCATCGGTGCGTGCCCTGCTCGGCCTTGCCGGCGAGGCGCAACTGGCCGTCGACGCGACGTTCGGGTCCCATGACCTGGACCCGCTTGACGAACGGAGTGAGCGCTGCATTCTGGTGCTGCGCCCAGTCAGGCGTTCAGGCATGAGGTGAGATGGCAGGCGAACAGATCCGGCTCTTGGTCGTGGAGGACGTGCCGCAGGTTGCGTCGCACGTTCGATCCATGCTCCAGGCTCAGAACCAGATCAAGATGCTCGACGTGGTCACCGCCGGTGACCGCGCGTTGGCCAGCGTCGGCGAGATGAAGCCGGACGTCGTGATCGTCGACGCCCTGCTCCAGGGCCGCGTCAGCGGGCAGCAGGTGGCGCAGCAGATTCGCCAGGTCGAGCCACAGGTCGGCCTCATCATGCTCACCGTCCCGCAGAACCCGGTGAAGGTCAGCACCGAGCGCGGCGTCGACGCGGTGCTCACGATGCCGTTCTCCGGCTTCGATCTCACCACGCTCATTCGAAAGGTCGGCGAGACCCGGTCGGCCGAATCGGCCCGGTCGAGCTCGCTGGTCGTCACGCTCTTCAGCCCGAAGGGCGGCGTCGGTCGAACGACGCTTGCCTACAACCTGGCGGTCGCCCTCGGCGAGCGGCATCGCGTCTGCCTCGTCGACGGATCCCTGCAGTTCAGCGACCTTCGCGGGCTTCTGCGGGTGCCCGCGGTCGCTCCGAGCATCGTCAACCTGCCGACCGATCGCATTCGCGAACAGGACCTCGCCGACGTCATGTGGCGCGACCCCTCGGGGATCGACATCCTGCTGGCTCCTCCACGGGTCGAGATGGCGGAGATGGTGACGACGCGCGACATCGAGAAGGTCCTGTCGCTTCTGCGCCAGCTGTACGAGTTCGTCATCATCGACACGCGCGCGGCGCTGAGCGAGGACGTGCTCGTCTTCCTGGACACCGCCGACCTCATCCTCCAGGTGCTCACCTACGACAGCATGGCCATCCGGAGCCTGGCGATGTCGGCGGAGACGTTTGCGGCGATCGGGTATCCGGCCACGAAGCTGGCAACGATCCTCAACCGCGCGGACGCGGCCGGTGGGTTCGACAAGGGGGACGTCGAGCAGGCCCTCGGCAACCGCATCGACTTCGAGGTCGTCTCCGACGGCCGGCTCGTGCTGGCCTCGAACAACGAGGGCATCGCCTTCGTCAGCTCAAGCCCCGAGTCGCAGATCGCCCAGGACGTCGGCCAGGTCGCCAACGCCCTTGCCGCTCACCTCCGTGAGCGGTCGCCGGCGCTCGCGCAGGGCTGACCGGGCCGGTGGCCGAGGCGGGCGACCCGCGTCCGATCGGCGTCTTTGACTCCGGAGTCGGCGGCCTCACGGTCCTGGCGGAGCTCCACCGGCGGCTGCCGGCTGAGCCCACCGTCTATCTCGGCGACAACGCTCGCGCGCCATATGGGCCGCGGCGTGCGGACGAGGTGCGCGCCTTCACCCTCGAGGCGGTCGAGTGGCTCCTGGCACAGGACGTGAAGCTGCTCGTGCTGGCCTGCAACACGGCCACCGCCCAGGCGCTCGACGACGTGCGGGAGGTGGCCTCGGTCCCGGTCCTCGGGGTCGTTCGGCCGGGAGCCGTGGCCGCAGCCGCGGCGACCCGCAGCCGCGACGTCGGCGTCATTGCGACCGCCGGTACGGTGGAGTCCGGCGCGTATCGGCGAGCCATCGAGGAGGCCGATCCGCGCATCACCGTGTCCCAGGTGGCCTGCCCGGAGCTCGTGCCGATGGTCGAGGCCGGGATGATCGACGGCCGGCGCGCGGAGTCCGTCGTGCGGGCCTATCTCGACCCGCTGATCGCGACCCGGCCGGCGATGGACACCCTGCTCCTGGGCTGCACCCACTATCCGCTGCTGCGCGCGCCGATCGAGCTGATCGTCGGCCCGTCGGTCGCGGTCGTCGACTCGGCGTTCACCACGGCCCTTGCGGTCGAGGACCTGCTCGACGCGCTCAACGGGCGAGCCACGGGCGGGGCCACCACGAACCGGAGGACTGCGACGACCGGCGATGTCGGCGCCTTCGTGACGATCGCGGAGCGCATCTTCGGTACCGAGCTCCCGGAGGTCGAAGCCGTGCGCCTCGAGCCCGCGGCTGCCGTTCCGATAGACTGAGCGGCCATGGCGCGCAACTCGGCACAGCTGACGGCCGGCATCGTCGTCGGCGGCTTGATCGCCGTCGGCGCGAGCATCGCATCACGCGAGATCATGCGACGGGCCGGGACCCGACTCATCGACTGGGACGCGGTGCGCCAGATCGCGCACCAGCGGCTCGGCACGGCCGCGGCGCCGATCTCCGACGCCGAGCGCGCCGAGGCAGAGGCGTTCTACCGAGCCACGCTGCTGCGCATCGAGCCGATCGTCGCGGAGGAGATCGGGTCGCAGCTGCCGGCCGCGCTCGAGACGCCGGCGGTGGTGGATCGGCTCCAATGGGTTGATCTCAACCTCGCCACGTTCCGCGGCCTCTTCGAGCGGATCGAGCGGATCCTGCTCGAGTCGCAGACCGGGCCCGACACCACCGGTCGCGCGATGTCGCGCTGGTTCAACCGGGCGGTCGGCAACCGCCAGCTCGGCTTCATGCTGGCGTTCCTCGGCCGCAAGGTCCTGGGCCAGTACGACGTCAGCCTTCTTGCGGCCGGTCCGGCTCGAGGCCGCCTGCACTTCGTCGAGCCGAATATCATCGGAACCGCCGCAACGATGCGCATTCCGCGTGACGAGTTCCGGACGTTCATCGCGCTGCACGAGGCCACGCACGCCTTCGAGTTCGAGGCGCATGCCTGGCTGCGTCCGTACTTCGCCGACCTCGTTGGCAGCACCATGGAGCAGCTCGCCAGCGACTCGGGTGGGATGATGGAGCGGTTGCGGCAGGCCCTGGCCGGCGGTGGCGGGCATTGGCTGGAGCGAATGATGACACCGGGCCAACGGGAAACGTTCTCACGCACCCAGGCGCTGATGTCGCTGCTCGAGGGTTACTCGAACCACGTGATGAACGCCGCCGGGGCACGGATCCTTCCGAACTTCGAGGAGATCCACGCGCGGTTCGAACGCCGCGGCGAACGGCGCGGCCCCGTCGAGCGGGCGATCATGCGACTCACCGGGCTCGACCTGAAGATGGAGCAGTACGTCGCGGGCGAGCGGTTCGCCGAGGCCGTCATCGCGGCGCGCGGCCGCGACTTCCTCAACCGGGTCTGGAGCGGGCCCGATGCGCTCCCCTCGTTGGAGGAGATCCGCGAACCGGAGCGCTGGATGGCGCGCATCGGGGGGACGGCGAGCTGACGGAGCCGATCACCGTCCTCGCCACACCGATCCTCGGCGCGCCGCTGTCGCGAGAGCTGGTTGGACGAATCGAGGCCGTTGACGACGTCACGTGCGCCCGAATCGCCGCGGACGGACGGATCCATGGCGACGCCGACGAATCGGCATTCGACGAGGCAGAGGTCCTCCTGCTCGGTGGGGTGCCGGCCGGCGTGCTCGACCACGTGGTGAGCCGCGCCCCGCGGCTGCGCTGGATCCACTCGGCGTCGGCAGGGGTCGATCGCATCTCGACCGCGGTGGTCCGGGATCGAGGCCTGGTCGTCACGAACGCGCGCGGGGTGTTCAGCCGGCCGATCGCGGAGTACGTCGTGATGATGTCGCTCGCCATCTCGCGCCGGCTGCCGCAGCTGCTCGAGCTCCAGCGCGAGCGGACGTGGCAGCCGCTCCGTGGCCGAGAGATGTCGGAGCTGACCATCGGGATCGTCGGGTACGGGAGCATCGGCGAGGAGGTGGCGCGGCTCCTGGCCCCGTTCGGGTGTCGCGTGCTCGCGACGCGGCGCCACCCCGACCGTGGGAGCGGGAACGCGGAAAGTGTCGAGCTGCTCGGGCTCGACGACCTCCACGAGGTGCTGCGCTCCAGCGACATCGTCGTCGTGGCGGCGCCACTGACCGAGGAGACGGCCGGCATGATCGGCGCCGAGCAGCTGGCGGAGATGCGGGAGGACGCGTGGCTCATCAACATCGCGCGCGGCCGGCTGATCGACGAGCTCGCCCTGCGCCGCGCTCTCGAGTCGGGCTGGATCGGCGGCGCCGTGCTCGACGTGTTCAGCGAGGAGCCGCTGAGCCCGGAGTCGCCCCTGTATCGGACACCGAACGTGATCATCACGCCTCACACCTCGTGGGCGTCGGACCGCGTGATCGAGCGGACCGTGGATCTGTTCGTGGACAACCTGCGCCGCGACCGGGCCGGCGAGCCCCTGCGCAACGTCGTGGATCTCGAGGCGGGGTACTAGGTTGCAGGTCACCATCGTCGGCTTGCCCGGCAGCGGCAAGACGACGGTCTTCAATGCGCTCACCGGCGGGCATGCCGAGACCGGTGCCTATTCGGGGGGGCGGGCTGCACCGAACCTGAGTGTCGTGAAGGTCCCCGACCAGCGCCTCGACCGGCTGGCCGCCCTCTTCGTTCCGAAGAAGACGACGCATGCCGATGTCACCTATGTCGACGTCGCCCTCCCGGCCGGTGCCACGGGCGAGGGGTCGGTCAATCCCGACGTCCTCGCCCAGATCCGCAATGCCGACGCGCTCGTGCACGTGGCACGGGCCTTCGACGATCCGGCTGCCGGGCCGGCGGACGCGTGGCGCGACGTCGCGGACCTTGACGTGGAGTTCACCGTCGCCGATCTGACGGTCATCGAGAAGCGGCTGGAGCGGCTGGCCACGCAGGGGCGCCATGGCTCGCAGGCCGAGCGCGAGGCCGCCCAGAGGGAAGAGGAGCTGCTGCGGCGAATCGAGCCTCATCTGTCCGATGGCCGTCCGATCCGCTCCTTCGGCCTCACCCAGGACGAGGAGCTCCTCGTCCGCGGCTATCGCTTCCTGACGCAGAAGCCGGCCCTCGTCGTGCTCAACATCGACGAGGCCCAGCTTGGCGAGGCCGCGGCGCTCGAGGCGGCCGGGCGTGAGCGCTACGCCGAGCCGCACACGGACGTCGCGGCCCTGGCCGGTCGGATCGAGGCCGAGATCAACGATCTCCCGGACGAGGACGCCCGCCTGTTCATGGACGACCTCGGCATCGCCGAGCCATCACGCGGTCGCGTGATCGGCCTGACGTACGCCCTGCTCGGGCTCTTCAGCTTCTTCACGGCCGGCGAGGACGAGTGCCGGGCATGGACGCTTCGGCGCGGATCGACGGCGGTGGATGCCGCCGGTGCGATCCACTCCGACCTCGCGCGCGGCTTCATCCGCGCACAGGTGATCGACTGGGAGCAGCTGCTTGACGCGGGCTCGATGGCCGAGGCGCGCAAGCGCGGCACGCTGCGCCAGGAAGGGAAGACCTACCTCGTTGCCGACGGTGACGTGATCGAGGTGCTGTTCAACGTCGGGCGCTAGGGTAGTTCCAGCTCGGCGACGATCGAGCGGAACTCGTCGCTCGGCTCGACCAGGAACGTGTCCGCGTCCTCGATTCCGACGCTCATTGAGGCGCGCAGCTTCTCGTCGCTGATGTACGTGAGCCCGTGAGAGCGCTCGAGCTCCCGGGCAATCGCTTCCACCAGGGTGTCCTCCTCGAACGTCTCGACGATGGCCGCCCGCGCCGCAGTGACCATCGCCTCGAACTCGGCTGGGGTATGGTCGCGCTCCGAGACGAGGAGGGCATCGGTGAGCAGGTCAGTGGCGCCCTCGTGGAGCTCGTAGAAGAACAGCTGCATGAGCCGATGATAGCCCGATGACCGATCTCCTCATCGCGGGCGGCCTGACGATCGACCGCTTCGCCGACGGCTCCACCGCCCCCGGCGGATCGGTGATCCACGCCGGACGGGCGGCGTCCGCCGAAGGGGTGCGACCGACCTTCGTCACGGTCGCGGGCGACGAGCCCGAGGCTCGAGAAGGCCTCTCCATCCTGGCGGCGATGGGAAGTGTCGACCATCGTCCTGCCGGCGCAACGACGCGGTACGCCCATCAAGAGGTAGATGGTCGTCGCGTCCTCGTCTACGAGGGCGCGGGTGGCTCGATCGCGCTCGAGGCGGTCGGACCGGTCGGTGCGATCGAAGCGGCGCTGCTGGCCCCGATCGCCGACGAGCTGCCGGCGGCAGCGGTGCTGGCTCTCATCGACTCGGTCCGGCCCCGCCTCACCGTCCTCCTCGTCCAGGGGTGGCTGCGCCGGCTCGGGATCGGCGAGCCGGCGCGTCCGCTGGCGCTCGGGGAGATCCCGGACGCGACCTGGGAGGCGTTCGCCGCGGCCGATGCCATCGTCGTCTCGACCGAAGACCTCGCCGAGTCGCCGGAGGACCCGTTCGTCGAGGCCGCCGCGTTGCGTGAGCGCCTGGGCCCTCGGCCGCTTCTCGTCCTGACACTCGGGGCGCAGGGCTACCTCCTCGACGACCCGGGAGCCGATCGCGTCGTCGCCAGCGTCCCGCGCCGGGTGGTTGCCGGTGTGCCCACGGTGGGTGCCGGCGACACCTTCGGCGCCGCGTTGGCGATTCACCTGGGCCGGGGCGCATCGCCGCAAGTCGCCGCAGCAGCGGCCACCGAGCGCGTGATCCGGGTCCTCGAGAGCCGGCGCGCCTAGCGACCCGCGGCAGCCTCCGTGGCGTTCGCCCATCCGCCGATGGAACCGCATCGGCTGGCGGTCGTGGGATATCCTCCAGTCCGGGGGTTCACGGTGTGAGGGAGATACGGATGCGCAACCCGCCAATTCTCATTTCGGTCCTTGGTTTCTTCGGAGTCCTGGCCGGCTTCTACTGGCTGTATCTGGGGCTCAGGGTTCTCGGCTTCGACTGGTTCGGGGTGCTGGGCGACCTGCCGGCATACGAGCAGAGCGGCCTGTGGGCATGGCTCGCGATCGGAGCGGGAATCGCCTGGATCGCGGCCTCGTTCGGCCTCTGGTCGCTCCAGCCCTGGGCGTGGACCTTCGCGATCATCGTCGCAGGGTTTGCGTTGCTCGAGGCGTTCCTGTGGTTCCTCGAGTACCCCGGCACGGGAGTTGGTTTCAGCGCGGCGGTCCTCCCGCTGATCATCATCCTGTACCTCAACACGGGCGAAGTGCGAGACGCCTTCGGAAAGGTCGACCCCGGCGACGCTGGCTGACCTTGGGCCCCCGCTGGGTCGCCGCCGGCCCGCCGCCGGCTAGGCGACGCGGCGCCTGGTGGCGGCGGCCTCACGTCGATCGGCCGCGGCCACCCATCGTCGCAGCCGGCGCAGGCGTCGCTCGACGACGAGCCTGACGCGGCCGACTTCGGCGATCGAGCCGCCGCGGCCGAGAGCGAGCGCAATGTCAAGGACCCGGGAGGCCGCGGCGGCGGCCTCCATCGCCCCGTGCAGGTCGCCCAGATTGCGCTCGCGAATGCGCGCGACTTCGATCCACGCGGAGGCGGCATCGACCGACGCGCGACGCGTCCCCACCTCCCAGAGCTCCTCGGCTCGCTCCGCGTGGCCGAGCGCGACGAGAAGGCGTGAGGCCACGCGACGCAGCGCATTGGCTTCCTTCGGGTCGGGTGCTATCGCCTGGGCGGCCTCGACGAGCTCGAGGGCGTCGTCCACGGCTCCGGCACGCAGGAGCTCCAGCGCCATGCCTCGGGCGTCGAGGATCGGAGCGTCCCGCCAGCCGCCGGCCCGCAGCCGATGGAGCTCGGCCTCGAGGAGGGCAAGGCTGACGACGTCCTGGAAGTTGTGGTCGAGAACTTCGGCCAGGATGTCCGGCGAACCGCCGCGCAGGTAGCCGAAGTACCGTGCCGGAACCTCGCTGCCGGGACAATCCGAGGCACGATGGACCCCGAGGACTCCGCTCTCGACATCCGCCAGGCGCGCCCCGCCCAAGGGCCTGCGGAAGAGGCGCCGCGCATCCGGAAGCAGGTCGTCATGCTCGGAGGGCAGCGCGGCCTGGTGCCGGAAGAGCCCATGCACGGTGAGGCGGCTCGCGAGCATCGGCATGTCGAAGGTCCGCCCGTTGTACGTCACGAGCCGTGAAGCGGTCGCGAGATCGGCGGCGAGGGCCCGCAGCAGGGCCGGCTCATGCGGATAGTCGGGAAGCAGGTACTGGCGCACCACGATCCGGCTCCCGACGACGCGCCCGACGGCTGCGAGGAAGATGACCGTTCCGGCGCCGGTCGAGAGCCCCGTCGTCTCGGTATCGAAGTAGGCGCCATCGGGGTACGGCGCCAGCGCCTCGGCCACGCCTGCGGGGAGCGTGAGGTTGCGCTCGACCACGAGCGAGGTCCCGCCCTCGACCACGTCGGTGCGCGCGTCGAACCAGCGAGCGAGCGTTGCCAGCCGGTCGTCCGCCGATCGCTTCGCCGGTGCAGCCGGCCGATCCGCGCGTAGCGTCGCCAGCCGGTCGGCCAGGGTGCGCTGGGGAGTCATCGGTCAGGACATGCCGGCCAGCAGCTCGGAAACGACCGCCTTCCCCCGCGGGCCGACCTCGATCGCCGGCCCCACGCAGGCGGGGCACCCATCGGCGCAGCCGCACGAGTCGACGGCCTCGCGACAGGCCTTCACGAGGTCGTCCACCAACGTGTAGAGCCGCTCGGTCAGACCCACCCCTCCGGGGACGGCGTCGTACAGGTAGAGCGTCGGCCGCCCGGTGAACGGAGCCTGGACCTGTGCCAGCACGCCGAGGTCCCGCGGGTCGGACATCAGGAGCAGGGCTGCCGTCGTGCGGGCCACGCGTGCGAGCCCAATGAGCGCGCCGTCGAGCGTGTCGCGGTCGTACCGGTTCACGAGCTCGGCCGGCGGCACGAGCCAGGTGGCCGTCGTGTGCATCGACTGCTCGGGGATGCTGATCGAGCCCCACCCGACGTTCTCGTGGGTGTGGAACTTGATCTTTTTGAACATGGTCACCTTCCAGGCGACCATCACCTCGCCCCGCTGCCGTTGGCCGGCCGGCGCCTCGTCCGCGGTGTCGAAGACGTCGAGGACCTTGAGCGTGATGCCGAGGTCGGCGTCCGTGTAGTAGTCGACATCGGTGCGGGTCACGTAAGCCTTGCGCTCGTCCCAATCGAGCCGATCCACGTGGTGCTGGACGCCCTCGTGGATGTAGATCGCTTTCTCATGGACCAGGAGCGGGGCGGCGAAGAGGTCGACCTCGCCGAGCACCCTGTGCCGGTCCCCGGTGGTGTCGACGATGACCACGTTCTCCGGGGCACCCGTTCGCAGGCTGAAGTCACTGGCCGGGAAGTTGTCGTGGCTCCAGTAGTAGCGGTCGTCATCGGCGCGTCGCAGGTACCCGTCCTCCTCGAGCACGTCGAGGAGCATCGGTGTCTCGTCGATTCCGAACCGCTCGCCGGCCGGCATCGGCAGCTCGAAGCTCGAGGCGCGCAGGTGGTTGAGCAGGACGTGGAGGTTGTCCGGGTTGACCAGGCCGTGCTCGGGGGACTGATCGAAGAGGTACTCGGGGTGCGCCGCCAGGAACTGGTCGATGGGAGCGGACGAGCAGACGAGCGCGGACAGGCTCGTTCCGCTGCGCCGCCCCGCTCGGCCCATCTGCTGCCACGTCGACGCGATCGTTCCGGGGTATCCGACGCTGATCGCGGCGTCGAGGCTGCCGATGTCGATGCCGAGCTCGAGCGCGTTGGTGGCCACGACCCCGCGGACGCGGCCGTCACGCAGCCCGGCCTCGATGGCATGCCGCTCGTTCGGCAGGTAACCGCCGCGATAGCCACGGATCGAGTGGGGATGGCCCGGGTGGGGAGCGAACGTCTCGCGGAGGTAGCTGGTGAGCACCTCGACCGCGGTCCTGGATCGTGCGAAGGCGATCGTCTGCACGCCGCCGCCGATGAGCTTCTCGGCCAGGCGCTGACCGGTCAGGAGGGCGGAGCCGCGGACACCGAGCTGCTCGTTGACGACCGGCGGGTTCACCACCAGGACGTGACGCCTCCCTGACGGAGCACCGTTGTCGTCGATGAGCTCGATCGGGGCCTCGAGCACGCGCTCGGCGAGCTCGGCCGGGTTGGCAATCGTTGCGCTGGCGCAGATGAAGACCGGGTCCGCCCCGTAGTGGGCACAGATGCGGCGCAGTCGCCGGATGACGTTCGCCACGTGGCTGCCGAACAGGCCGCGATACGTATGAAGCTCGTCGATAACCACGTACTGGAGGTTCTCGAAGAGCTTGAACCACTTGGTGTGGTGGGGGAGGATCGCCGCGTGGAGCATGTCCGGGTTGGTGATCACCACCTGCCCCGCGGCTCGCACGACGCTCCGCACGTTCGCGGGCGTGTCGCCGTCGTACGTATGGGTCTTCAGCCCGATCCCAGCCGATTCCGCCAGGGCACGCAGGGCGACCAGCTGGTCGGCGGCGAGCGCCTTGGTTGGAAAGAGATACAGCGCGCGAGCGGTCGGGTCCCGGGCGACCGCATCGACGACCGGCAGGTTGTAGCAGAGAGTCTTGCCCGACGCCGTGGGCGTGACGACGACAACGTTGCGGCCCGCCCGGGCGGCCTCGTATGCCGCGGCCTGGTGGGTGTACGGCGCCTCGATCCCGCCCGCGCGCATCGCTTCGACGAGGCGTGGATCGATGCCCTTCGGCCATGGGGCATGCCGCGGAGGCCGAGGCTCCAGCTCACGATGCGCCACGATGAGAGGCGCGAACTCGGGGCTGGCGAGGAGCGCCGCAATCGCCTCGTCGGCACTCGTCGGTGGGGCGGTCAGCATCGGCTCCTCCAGCACGGATCTTCCTCAAACCGAACATCTGTTCGCACGCGAACATAGCACAGGTGTTCGAATCTTCAGGAGCCGATGCGACAGGTACGCTGTCGCGGCGCGGGTCGAAATCGTTTGACGCTGCGAAACGGGAGTCCCTAGACTGGCCGCCGATGAGCGCTATGGAGCTGCCGGCGACCGCAACGCCCCCACCAGCGGGCCGTATCGGCCGGCGCATGCCGTCGTCGCGAGGCGGGCTGGCGTGGCTGGCGGTCCTCGTCATCATCGGCGCACTGCTGGTTGTGCAGTTCGGGCGCCAGGTGTACGCGAACTGGGAGATGGGGCAGCGGGCGGACGAGCTCGCCGCCCAGATCGCCGGATACGAGGCCGAGAACGCCCAGCTCCAGGCCGAGCTCGACTACCTCGAGAGCGACGCGTTCGTCGGAGCGGAGGCGCGCCGGCTTGCGAACGTCGGGGTTCGCGGCGAGGAGGCCCTCATCATCCCGCCGGGCGCGGAGGCTCCGGTTCCGGCTGACCTGGTCGCCGCTGCGCCGCAGCAGCCGCTCCTCGAGCAGTGGCTCGCGCTCTTCTTCGGCAGCCGCTAGTCAGCCCGCGTCGAGGTCCATGTCGGGCCGCGATGCCTCGTCTCCCGCTTCCGCGACTGGCCCGGCCGCTCGGACCTCGCCCGAGACACCATCGGAGTAGGCGGCGAAGTTCGACGCGAACATCGTGGTGAGCTCCCGTGCCTTGGCGTCGTAGGTGGTCGGATCCGACCAGGTGTCTCGGGGCCTGAGCACCTCGGACGGCACTCCCGGCACCGTCTGCGGAACCTGCACGCCGAACACGGGGTCCGGCCGGTACCCGACAGCTTCGAGCGAGCCGTCGAGCGCGGCGCGGACCATGTTTCGGGTGTGGTCGATCGGCATGCGGTGACCCTCGCCGTACGGCCCGCCCGTCCACCCGGTGTTCACGAGCCATACTGGGATCCGGTGCTCCTCGAGCCGCTCGGCGAGCATGCGCGCGTACTCGCCGGGGTGACGGGGCAGGAACGGGGCGCCGAAGCAGGCGGAGAAGGTCGCCTTCGGCTCCGTGACCCCGATCTCGGTGCCGGCCAGCTTCGCGGTATAGCCGCTGATGAAGTGGTACTGGGCCTGCGCGCGATCGAGGCGGCTGATCGGCGGCAGGATGCCGAACGCGTCGGCGGTGAGGAAGACGACGGCGCGCGGGTGGCCGGTCACGCCGGTCGGGTTGGCGTTCCCGATGAACTCGAGGGGGTACGCCCCGCGCGTGTTCTCCGTGAATCGATCGGAATCGAGGTCGAGCTCCCGTGTCGTCTCGTCGAGGTCGACGTTCTCGAGGATCGTGCCGAACCGCCGGGTCGTGGCGAAGATGTCCGGCTCGTACATCGGCGAGAGGCGAATCGTCTTGGCGTAGCAGCCGCCCTCGAAGTTGAAAAGCCCCTTCGGCCCCCAGCCGTGCTCGTCATCGCCGATCAGACTGCGCTCCGGGTCGGCGGAGAGCGTCGTCTTCCCGGTTCCCGAGAGCCCGAAGAAGATCGCGGCGTCCCCGTCCGCCCCGACGTTCACCGATGAGTGCATCGGCAGGACGCCCTCGTCAGGCATGAGGTAGTTCATGACGGTGAAGGCCGACTTCTTGATCTCGCCGGCGTACTCGGTGCCGACGATGATGATCTCCATCCGATCGAGGTGGAGCAGGATCGCCGTCTCCGATCGGACGCCATCGGTCGCGGGATCGGCCTTGAACGATGGCACGTCGATGATCGTGAAGTTCGGGGCGAATGCCCGCAGCTCGTCGGCGGAGGGCCGTCGGAAGAGGTTGCGCGCGAAGATGCTCGCCCAGGCCGTCTCGGTGAACACGCGCAGCGAGCGCCGGTGCTCGGGGTCGGCGCCGATGAAGAGGTCCTGGCCATAGATCGGGCGCTCCGCGAGATACGTCATCAGGCGAGCCCGAAGTCGGTCGTAGCGCGCCTCGTCGAGCGGCTGGTTGACCTCGCCCCACCAGACCTTGCCCGAGCTGCTCGGCTCGCGCACGACGAACTTGTCCTTCGGGGATCGTCCCGTGTGCCGCCCGGTCCGAACCACGAGCGATCCGTGCGCCGATACGAGGCCCTCGCCACCGCGCATGGCGTGCTCGTACAGCGCGGCGGTCGAGAGGTTGCGATGGGTCGCCTCGATCGCCGATCGGATCCTGCCAAGCGGGGCGATGTTCACGGCCTTCTCCCTTCGTCCTCGACCACCCTCCCGGTTCTCGGGACGATGGGGTCGGCGATGCGAGTTGACCGGCCGCGCGTCGACGGGCACAACGCCCGGAGTCGGCTTCCGCAGTCGCGTGCATTGTAGCGTCGCGATCTGCCGGCGTCCGCGAGTCCGGCCCTGCTACGCTGCGGCGGATGGGCGATCGACCTTCCCGCCGTGTGACTCGGGCCGGATCGGCCTTCGAGCTACTGCCATCCCGGCACCCGTCGATGGATGTCACGGTTGATGTCGCTCGCGCCGCACCCGACGGGGCGTCGGCCATCGGCGTGCCGGTCGCGGCCGACGGCGGCGTCCCGCGCGAGCGGGTGGACCTGGACCGCGCCACGCTCGAGGCTTCGGGGTTCGGTGCGACCGTGGGCGAGACGCTCGTCCTGCCGCGGGCCGATGGCCCCACGATCATCGAGATCGGTGTCGGTACGCGGGCCGAGCTGGGGCCCGCGGCGATCCGGGATGCGGCTGCCGCCTTCGCCCGGGCGGCGGTGCGCCATGCCGACCTGGCGATCGACCTGACCGGCGTCGCCTCGGAGGTCGAGGCGAGGGTCGCGGGCCAGGCCGTCGTCGAGGGCGTGCTCATGGCGCGCTACCGCTACCGGGCCTTCATCGATCGGCCCAACGAGGAGCACCTCGCCCGTCTCACGCTCATCGCGCCATCCAATCGGGGTCGTGCGATGGCCACCGGGGCGCAGCGCGGGGCAATCGCCGCGCGGGCGGTCAACACGGCACGGGACCTGTGCAACGCCCCGGCCACCCACCTCACCGCGCGCCGCTACGCCGATCTGGCGGAGCGGCTGGGTGCCGAATCGGGGCTCGAGGTCGAAGTGTTCGACGAGAAGCAGCTCGCGAAGCTCGGCTGCGGTGGCCTGCTCGGCGTGAACGCAGGGAGCGCCGAGCCCGCGCGGATGATCAAGCTGACATACACGCCGCCGGGGCGGCCGCGAGGCAACCTCCATCTCGTGGGCAAGGGGATCATGTACGACGCGGGGGGCATCAGCCTCAAGCCGTCGGATGCCATGCACGCCGCGATGAAGCTCGACATGTCGGGCTCCGCCGCGATCCTCGGCGCGATGACGACGCTGCGCGATCTCGGCTGCCGCACGGCGGTGACCGGATGGCTGATGTGCACGGACAACATGCCGTCAGGGACGGCCACGCGCCTCGGCGACGTGCTCACCACCCACAGCGGCAGGACGATCGAGGTCATCAACGCCGACGCCGAGGGCCGCCTGGTCATGGCCGATGGGATGGACATGGCAGCCGAGGAAGGGGCCGATGCGATCGTGACCGTTGCCACCCTCACCGGCGCAGCGATGCGAACCTTCGGGAGTGCCATGGCGGCCATGCTCGCCAATCGGCCGGCCCTCGCCGAGCAGCTGCGGGCCGCCGGGTCGGCCACGGACGAGCAGGTCTGGGAACTGCCGCTGATCCGCCGCTACCGGAGACAGATCGACTCGGCCATCGCCGACCTCAAGAACATGGGAGGCGAGAACGCCGGGACCATCACCGCGGGCCTCTTTCTCGAGGAGTTCGCGGGTGGCATCCCGTTCGGCCACCTCGACATCTGCGGTCCGATGATGACCGACACCGACGACTCGTGGCGATCGATCGGCGCCACGGCGTTCGGCACGCGGCTTCTTGCCGACTTCGCGATCAACTTCCGACGTCCGGCGTAGCCGGGCCCGCCCGCACGATCCTCGGAGAGAGTGATGACCGAAGCCACCGCCTCATCCGGCCCAGCGTCCAAGCCGTCGATCACCCAGCGCCTGCTGGACGGAATCGAGCGCTTCGGGAACAAGGTCCCGCACCCGGTCCTGATGTTCCTGTACCTGATCATCATCGTCATCGTGCTGTCGCACGTCCTGTTCCTGATGGGCGTCAGCGTGACGGACCAGATCGCGGTTCCCAACGAGGTGCCTGTCGTCCCCGACTACTACGAGGACTCGACGCAGCCGATCATCGAGCCCGGAGCCGGTGATCTCGACTACGAGGGCGACTGGCACATCGAGGAGGTCACGATCCCGATCCAGAGCCTCCTCACGACCGAGGGGGTGCGCTTCATCTTCACCAGCTTTGTACCCAACTTCGCCGGCTTCGGTGTCGTCGCGGTCACCTTCATCGCGCTCATGGGCGCCGGCGTGGCGGAGGCAGGTGGCCTCATGGGCGCCCTCATCCGCGGCCTGGTCGCGTCGTCGCCGCGCCGCATGCTCTCGTTCATCCTGATCTTCGTCGGCGTCCTGGCGAGCGTTGCGTCCGACGCCGGCTACCTGATCCTGATCCCCCTCGGCGCCGCGGCGTTCCTCAGCGTCGGACGCCACCCGTTGGCCGGCATGGCGGCCTGCTTCGCCGGCGTCGGCGCGATCTTCGGGGTCAATCCGATCCCAGGCCCGATCGACGCGATGATCACCGAGGTCACCAACGAGGCGCTCGGGCTCATCCCCGGCGCCGAGCCGATCACGATCGTCGCCAACTACTGGTTCTCGGTCGTCTCATCCGTGGTCCTTGCCGTCGTGGCCTACCTCGTTACGGAGCGGCTCATCGAGCCACGGCTCGGTGCCTACACCGGCACGCCGAGCGGCCCGACGGACCCCGGGGTCGACAAGGTGGCCGAGGCCCGCGGTCTGCGTTGGGCGCTCTTCGCGTTCCTCGGCTTCCTGGCGCTGATCTTGCTGATCACGATCCCCGACGGCTCCGCCCTGCGTGACCCGGTGACCGGCGACATCATCGGCACCACGCCGTTCATGGACAGCCTGCTGTTCATCATCGCGATGTTCTTCCTCGTCTCGGGCATCGGCTTCGGCTTCGGCGCCCGCACGTTCAAGGGTCCGAACGACGTGATCGCGGCGGTCACGAAGACGTTCGCAGGCCTGGGCGGCATGGTCTTCATGCTCCTGATGATCAGCCAGTTCATCGCCTTCTTCAATTACTCCAACATGCCCGACGTCCTCGGCATCTCGCTCGCCGAGTTCCTCGAGACGGCGGGCATCGGAGCGCTCCCGCTCCTGATCGGCATGATCCTGGTGATCATGGTGCTCGACCTCATCATGCCCGGCCTCGTCCCGAAGTGGGCGATCTTCGCGCCGATCCTGGTCCCACTCTTCGTGCAGCTTGGCGTTCCGGCGCAGACCCTGCTCGCCGCGTATCGCGTCGGCGACTCACCGCTCAATGTCGTGACCCCGCTCATGGTGTACCTGCCGTTCATCGTGACCATCGCGCAGCGCTACGAGCCGAAGGCGGGAATCGGGACGGTGATCGCGTTGATGATCCCGTACGTCATCGCGATCGCCGTCGTCTGGGTCATCCTCTTCATCCTGTGGTTCGTGCTCGGGCTCCCGCTCGGCCCCGGCTACCCGATCACCGTCTGACGATCGAGGTCATCGTTCTGAGAGGCCTGCATCGGTGAGCGAGATCGCGATCACCTTCGCGGTCATCGCCGCGATCGTGGTCCTCTTCGTCTGGGGCCGCTTCCCGGTCGAGGTGGTCGGCATCGGCGCCGCGCTGGCGCTGTGGGCGACCGGCGTCCTCACGCTCGAGCAGACGTTTGCGGGCTTCGCGGACCCGACGGTGATCTTCATCGCGTCGCTGTTCGTGGTCTCCGAGAGCCTCGACGCGACCGGCGTGTCGGCCTGGGCCGGCCAGCAGCTGATCAACCGCGCCGGCGCCAGTCCGAGGCGGTTGCTGGTGCTCACGATGGTCGTCGTGGCCGTCCTCACCGCGATCGTGACGGTCAACGCAGCCGTGGCTGCGCTGCTCCCGGTGGCGGTGGTGGCCGCCACGCGGCTCAGCCTCCCGCCATCGAAGCTCATGATCCCGCTCGTCTTCGGAGCACACGCCGGCTCACAGCTCACGCTGACCGGCTCGAACGTGAACCTCCTGATCGCCGATGCCGCCGGCGAGTACGGGTCCCGGGCGTTCGGCTTCTTCGAGTTCGGACTGGTCGGGCTTCCGCTGCTCGTCGGAACGATCGCCGTGGTCGCCCTCCTCGGCAATCGGCTCCTCCCGATCCGCACCCCGAGGAAGATCTCGGCCGATCTCAGCCGTCATGCCCGCACGCTCGTCCGCCAGTACGGCCTGGGCGCCGGGGACGTGGCCGAGGCGATCGCCATCAACCGCGAGATCGGGCTTGTCGAGGTGCTGATCCCGCCGCGGTCCCCATTCGTTGGCGAGGCGGTCTTCGCCGGAATGGTGACCGACAGTGGCGACCTGGTGGTCGCGGCGATCCAGCGCAAGGGAAAGGACCTCGGAGACAAGGAGGTGCGCCTTGCCGTGGGAGACGCCCTCCTGCTTCAGGGTCCGTGGGAGGCTCTCGATCTGAAGGCCGCCGATCCGGGCATCATCGTGGTCGACGAGCCGGACCTCGTTCGCCGCCAGGCCGTGCCCCTCGGGCTGAGGGCGTGGGAATCGATCCTCGTCCTCGTGGGCATGGTCATCCTCCTCGTCACCGGCATCGTTCCGCCGGCGGTCGCCGGCCTGCTCGCCGCTGGCGTCGTGCTGGTGATCCGCATCCTGACCATCGAGCAGGCCTATCGGGCGATCACGTGGACGACCGTCGTCCTCGTGGCGGCACTGCTTCCACTTTCGACGGCGATGTTCGAGACCGGCGCCGCGGATCTCATCGGCGGGTGGCTGGTCGACGTCGTGCGCGACTTCGGGCCCTACGGTCTCCTGGCCGGGCTGTTCGTGGTGACCGCGCTCCTCGGCCAGCTCATCAGCAACACGGCAACGGCGCTCATCGTGATCCCGATCGCCGCGGCGGCGGCGACCGAGCTCGGCGTCGACGTCCTGCCCGTCCTCATGTCGACGTCGGTCGCCGCCGGGGCGGCGCTGCTGACCCCGGTCGCGACGCCGGTGAACCTCATCGCGATGGGGGCCGCGGGGTATCGATTCGGCGACTATTGGAAGCTGGGATCGGCGGTGATGGTCGT
The DNA here is from genome assembly GCA_036560105.1 of Candidatus Limnocylindria bacterium. Lineage (GTDB taxonomy): Bacteria > Chloroflexota > Limnocylindria > QHBO01 > QHBO01 > JACDBZ01. Next base: position 26,309 of record DATBRU010000055.1, read on the forward strand.
CTTCTTCCTCGTCGCCGTATTCCTCGTGCCCGTCTTCTGGCCGTTCTGAGTCGCCACCGCCCCGTGCGGCGGGCGACGATCGAGCAACGCGATCGCATCCGGCGCGCCGTCGCCGCGCGTAGGGCCATCGACGGCCCGCGACTTCGTGGGCCAGGTGTGTTGCCCACACCGGGTACGCTCTAGGTCGCGTGCATGACAACCGCGGTCGGCGGCACCGACCTGACTGCAACAAGGGAAACCAAAATGGCATCTCTCTCGCTCGCCCGGCGATCGCCGGCGAAGTCGGTCGCGGCGCTCGGGGTCCTCGCGGCCCTGCTCGCCGGCTGCGCCGATGTCGGGACGTCGACCCTGACCTTCTGGGACATCGTCTTCTCGATGATCGCGTTCTTCTTCTGGTTCATGTTCATCTGGATCTTCATCTCGCTGTTCGGAGACATCTTCCGGCGAGGCGACCTCTCCGGCGGGGGCAAGGCGGGCTGGATCTTCCTGCTCGTGATCCTGCCCTTCCTCGGAGCGCTGATCTACATCATCGCCCGGCCGAAGGTGACCGCCAGCGACATCGAGCAGATGACGCAGGCCGAGGCCGCCTACACGGCGGCGGCGAACGTCACGCCGGCGGACCAGATCGCCAAGCTCCAGCAGCTGCGCGCTGCCGGTGCCATCACCGAAGAGGAGTTCAATTCCCTCAAGGCGAAGGCCCTGGGCTGAGCGCCCTGCCCGGCGCGTGGTGAACGCACCGCCGGCTCTCCCCGCGTTGGTTCCGCGCTGGCTCGACCGCCTTGCGGCGGTCGGCTGGCGCGTCCTCGTCACGTTCGCGCTCGCGTTCGTGCTGGCGGTCGCCGCCATCAACCTTGAGACCGTCACGGCCACAGTGGTCGTGTCGCTTCTCGCCACCGTCTCGCTCCTCCCCCTGGTCAGTGGCCTCAGGAGTCGCGGCGCGTCGCCGACCGGGGCGGCGATCTACGGCGTGCTCGTCGGTGCCGGCGTTGCGATTCTCGGCGCTCTCCTCATCGCGATCGCGCTGCTGCCGTATGCCGGGGACGTTGCCGCGGCCGCCTCGACCGGGTTGTCGGACCTCCGCGACAGCCTGGTGGACGTGGGCGTGCCCAGCTGGGTCCTCGAGGCATACGACCGCCTGGCGACGGCCATTGCGGCCGCAGCCGGCGTCAACGTGGCTGCTCTCATCGGTCCGATCGCCAGCATCGTCACGGTCGCGCTGCTGTCCACCTTCCTCACGTTCTTCCTGCTCCAGGACGGGGAGCATGGATGGGCCTGGGCGATGGGGTCGATGGCGCCGTGGCAGGCGACCGCCGTCACCGGGGCGGCACGGACCGGCCTGGGTCGTGTGACCGCGTACCTGGGCCGCACGGCGGTGTTCGCCAGCGTCGACGCCATGGTGGTCGCCGCCGCCCTCGCGATCTTCGGGGTGCCCCTCATCTGGCCGCTGGTCGTGATCGCCTTCATCGGCGGGTTGATTCCGTTCATCGGCTCGGTCGTCGCGACGGCGGTCGTTGCGCTCGCGGTGATCGCCCACGCGGGCATCTGGCCGGGCCTCCTCACCATCGCGGCGATCGCGGCCGCGGGGATCGCGACCGGACGCCTCATCTCGCGAACGCACCTCGGTCGGGACGCCGACGTCCACCCGCTCCTGGTCCTTATCGCGATCCCGACCGGTGTCGCCCTCTTCGGCGTGATCGGCCTCTTTGCCGTCCTCCCGGTCGTCGTCTTCCTCCTCACCATCAGCCGGTCCATCGTCGTGGCGCTCGGTGTCCGACCGCGGTCGAGTGCGACCGTTGTGGAGGGCGATGTCCCGATCTGGCTCGACCGGCTCGCGCAGTGGAGCTGGCGCGGGCTCATCGTCGCCGGCCTGATCTGGCTCGTCATCCAGGTCAGCATCCTGCTTCCCGGAGTCGTGATCCCGACCGTCCTCGCCGGTGTGCTCGCTGCAAGCCTTGCGCCGGCGGTGCGCCGGCTGCGGTCAGCCGGCTGGTCGGCCGGGATGGCAGCCGCGGTGACCACCGTGGCCGCCGTGGTGATCGCCGTCGGTGCGGTCGTGGCCACGGTGGTCTTCAGCGTTGGCCCCTTCGGCGAGATCATCGACACGGCGCTCGAGGGCGCCGATCTCACCGGGCTCGAATGGCTGTCGACGATCGTGGCCGCGATCGGCACGGAGCTCATCGCGAACCTCGCTGGCGTGCTTCGCGACCTGGCCGCGTTCATGCTGACCGCGCTCCTCGGCCTGCTGCTGACGTTCTTCCTGCTCCGGGATGCCGGCGCTCTCTGGCACCGATTGCTCGAGAGGGTCGGGCCCTGGCGACGGGAACGTGCGGACGCCATCGGCATGCAGACGGTCCATATCCTCGGTGGATACATGATCGGGACGGGGATCATCTCGCTGTTCGGGGCGATCACCGGGGCGGTGATCATGATCCTCCTCGGGCTGCCGTTCGCAATTCCGATCGCGATTCTCAGCTTCGCGGCCGGCTTCATCCCGTATGTCGGATCGTTCCTCTCGACGGGCCTCGCGACCCTGGTGGCGATCGCGGTCGGAACCACCAGCGACGTCATCGTCATGCTGATCTGGACGGTCGTCTTCAATATCGTGCAGGGCAACTTCGTCACGCCGATCGTCTACGGCAGGACGATGAGCCTCCATCCGGCGATCATCCTGCTGGCCATTCCCGCGGGGAACGAGGTGGCCGGCGTGCTCGGGATGTTCCTCGTGGTGCCCTTCGTGGCGATCACCGCGGCCGTGCTGCGGCCCACGCTCGAGCTCATCGCCAACGAGGGCTCGCCCGAGTCGCCACAGGCGCCTGTCCCGAAGGGTCCGCGCGGGCGGCAGAGATCAGGCGGATCGGGCGGTGGTGAAGAGTTTGACCCTGCGACGATCGCGCCGGTACCCTAGGATCAGCGCGCCGTCGAACGGCCACGTTCATGGCGGAGTAGCTCAGAGGTAGAGCAGGGGACTCATAAGCCCTTGGCCGGTGGTTCGAATCCGCCCTCCGCTACCACCCTTCCGCATCGCGGTCGACGATCGACTGCCCGTCGAGCGCCCAGCGCCGGGCGAGAGGTTTCGGCAGTGAAGGCATCTTTGCCAGGCGCGTGCCCGCCGTGACGCAGCGGGATCCAGGTCTCTCGGCGCTCGTGGAGCGCGGAGCGCGGGCGCTCGGCATCGCCGACTCGACGCCGATGGTCCTCGCCGTCTCCGGCGGCCCCGATTCGATGGCCCTCATGTGGGGTGCCGCGGGCCGGACGGCGGTGACCGTCGCGCACCTTGACCATGCCCTCCGACCCGACAGCGCAGCCGATGCGGCCTTCGTGGCCGATGCCGCCCGTGATCTCGGCCTGCCCTGCGAGCTGCGGCGGGTCGACGTGGCCGTCGAGGCGCGTCGTGACGGCCGTTCGATCGAGGACGCCGCGCGCCAGGCTCGCTATCGGTTCCTCGAGGAGTTGGCGCCCCACGACGCCCTCATCGCCACCGCCCACACGGCCGATGACGCGGCGGAGACGGTGCTGCTCAACCTCGTGCGGGGGAGCGGGCTTGCCGGGGCGCGTGGGATTCCGGCTCGGCGGGGCCGCATCGTGCGTCCCCTGCTCGGCGAGCGCCGCGCGACGCTGCGGGCGCTGCTCGACGAAGCCGGGATCGGCTATCGGCTCGATCCCTCGAACGATGATCCGGTGCACCTCCGCAACCGGGTGCGCGCCGAGCTTGTGCCTCTTCTGGAAGCGCTGCGCCCGGGAGCCGTGGATCGCATCGGCGACTTCGCGCGGCTCGCGGGCCAGGACGACGAGGTGCTCACCACGCTGGCCGGCGCGGAGCTCGCGCGCCGGCGAGGACTGGAAGGGGAGGTCGACTGGCGCGACCCTCCGGCCCCCGCCATCGGCCGACGTGTCCTGCGGCTGGCGATTGGCGATCCCGCCCCAGCGGCCGAGCGCATCGAAGCGCTGCTGGAAGCCGCCTCGGGTGAACGAGGAGGCGTGACTATCGAGCTGGGCGGGGGACGGAGCGCATCGGTCAGGCAGCGGCAGATCCGTCTCGAGCGTCACCCGTGACGTATGGGCTAACGGCGACCCGTACCCGATGGACCGTTTGTTCGGTCGCGGGGCCGCACCTATACTTGCCGGGCTCGCGGCCGGAAGGAAGCGGGCCGGTGACGGCGTCACGCCGGCTCCGATCGCACGAGGTGAAGGTAGACCCACGTTGACAAGCCGCATCGTACGCAACAGCGTCGTGCTCGTCGTCCTCGCCGTCTTCGGACTCGCGGTCCTGTGGACGTTCATGGGCGATCCCCAGACCAGCAATGAGATTCCCTACGGCCAGCTCATCGAGCAGGCGCGCAATGGTGACTTCGAGACGGTCACCCAGGAGGGCACGCACCTCACCGCCACCACCGAGGGCGGCGTCGAATCGACGGCCGTCGTTCCGAGCGAGCTGACCATGGTCTTCGACGACCTGGGTTGTGCTCCCGGTGGCGACAACGGCGCCGCCTTCGAGTGCGCGAACTTCGAGGCCACCGAGCCGAGCGCCGCGGGCGGCATCCTGACGCTGCTGATCACCGCGCTTCTGCCGGTCCTGCTCATCGGCGGGTTCATCTTCTTCATGATGCGGCAGGCCCAGGGCACGAATAACCAGGCCATGAGCTTCGGCAAGAGCCGGGCCCGCATGTTCCTCGGCAACAAGACCGTCGTCACGTTCAACGACGTCGCCGGCGTGGACGAGGCCAAGCAGGAGCTGACCGAGGTGGTCGAGTTCCTCAAGTACCCCGAGAAGTTCAACAGCCTCGGCGCGCGCATTCCGCGCGGCGTGCTGCTCGTCGGCCCGCCCGGCACCGGCAAGACGCTCCTGGCCCGCGCCGTGGCAGGCGAGGCAGGAGTGCCCTTCTTCAGCATCTCCGGCTCCGAGTTCGTCGAGATGTTCGTTGGCGTCGGCGCATCCCGGGTGCGCGACCTGTTCGAGCAGGCCAAGCGCAACTCGCCGTGCATCGTGTTCGTCGACGAGATCGACGCGGTCGGCCGCCAGCGTGGTGCCGGCCTGGGCGGCTCGCACGACGAGCGCGAGCAGACGCTCAACCAGATCCTCGTCGAGATGGACGGCTTCGACACGAACACGAACGTGATCGTCGTCGCCGCCACGAACCGGCCCGACGTCCTCGACCCGGCACTCCTGCGTCCGGGCCGATTCGACCGCCAGGTCGTCCTCGACCGCCCCGACATCAAGGGGCGACGCGAGATCCTGAACGTCCACATCAAGGGCAAGCCGCTCGACAAGACGGTCGACGTCGAGGCGATCGCGCGCCGATCGCCCGGGTTCAGCGGCGCCGACCTGGCGAACCTCGTCAACGAGGCCGCCATCCTCGCCGCGCGGCGGAACAAGAAGAGCATCGGCGCCAACGAGTTCAACGAGGCGATCGACCGCGTCATCGCCGGGCCGGAGCGCCGCAGCCGGATCATCAGCGAGGAGGAGAAGGAGATCATCGCCTTCCACGAGGGCGGTCATGCCGTCGTGCAGCGCGTGCTCCCGAAGTGCGACCCGGTCACCAAGGTCACCATCGTGTCGCGCGGCATGGCCCTCGGCTACACGATGAGCCTGCCAGCGGAGGACCGATACCTCCACAGCAAGACCGAGTTCGAGGACAAGATCGCCGGCATGCTTGGCGGAAACGTGGCCGAGACGCTCGTGTTCGGCGACACGACGACCGGCTCGTCGAACGACATCGAAAAGGCCACCAACCTCGCGCGTGCCATGGTCACCCAGTACGGCATGAGCGAGAAGCTCGGGCCGCTCGCGTTCGGAAAGAAGGAGGAGATGGTCTTCCTCGGCCGCGAGATCAGCGAGCAGCGCAACTACTCCGACGAGGTCGCCGCCAAGATCGACTCCGAGGTGCGCGAGATCATCGACCGCGCCTACAACCGGGCCACCGATGCGCTGACGACGCACCGGGCGGTGCTCGACCGGCTTGCCGCTCTCCTGGTCGAGAAGGAGACGATCGAGCACGAGGAGTTCGAGTCCCTGTTCGAAGGCATTCTGCCTCCCCGAACGGGCGGCCCGACCCCCAAGCGGATTGGCGCCACCGAAGCCGATGCCGATGGGGTGGAGCCGGACATCGAGCCTGGCACCGAGGACGAGGAGGGCACCAAGCGCCGTCGACCAGGTCCGGCACCGCAGCCGGCCTGACGCAGGCCACCAACCGAGACCGTACGGCCCGCCCGAAGGCGGGCCGTCGTCATGCCGTCAGGCCTCAGCGCTTTCCGCGAAGGTCGTCGAGGAAGCGCGCCCAGCCCGCCTCCGCCTTCGCGGAACGCTCGAGGCCCTCGACGCGCTCCTCGATGATGTCGCGGACGCGGCTGCCCTCGCCAGCATCCAGCCAGAAGCCGTGTCGCTGCTCGCACGTGTCGAGCTCGAGGTTGTACGCGCGGTAGTTGAACGTGGTCATGACGGCGCCACACTTCGGGCACGACAGCTTCGATTCGCGCGTCGCGTACTCGATCATGCCTTTGCGCTGTTCCTCGGTCGAGTCGACCGTTGCTTCCAGCTGCGAGAGCTCGCCCTCGTCAAGCCACCGGCCATGACACTGCGGGCACGTGTCGACCTCGATTCCGCGTTGGGTCTCGACCGTGAGCTCGGCCTGGTCTCGTGGGCAGTGCAACGCGCGCCTCCTCGTTCATGATTCCGGAGAGATCCGGCGATGCCGGCGGGCGAAGCGTACCGGCTTGAGTCACGCCTGTCTCGTCCGGCCGATCATTGGCCTCATCAGGACCAGCGGCCTTCCGCCTCAATCGATTGCGGGATTCTCGCCGGTGAGCGGTTTCCGGCGCGATTTCCGCAGTCTGGTGAAGGTGGCCCCGCACGAACGGCACCCATCGGCGTAGCTCATGCTCACAGGCCTTGAGTCCATTGCGGGAATGACACCCAACAAGGCCGTCGGGTGCATTGGCCTCAAGATAATGCGACGCCGCGGGCGGCGCGGACTAGCCCTTTCGGGTCATTGGGAGGCATGGGAAGTGGGCCGTATACTCGCTCGCGTGTTGCGTGCAGGCACCCCTGCGCGCACCATGCAGGCATCCACATCGAGCATTCATCGCACGGAGTCCTTCATCCCATGATCGACGAGCCCGTCGCCGAGCCGAAGGCGGCTCCCAAGAAGAGCGACCCGGAATGGAAGCTGGATGCCGGCGAAGGAACGCTCATGCCTCGCTCGGCACTTGACGTGCTCACGAAGCTCAACGAGCGGGTCGCCAAGGGAAGCATCGACGACCTCGTGCCGATCGCAACGGGCTTCGTGCCGATGGACAAGACGATCGGTGGTGGCCTGCGACCCGGCGAGCTGCTGCTCATCGGCGGTGCACAGGGCCAGGGCAAGACCACCATGGCGCTGCAGATGGCGCGGAACATGGCCGCGTCCGGCCAGGCGACCGTGCTCTACGTCTGCTTCGAGCATGACGAGGAGTACCTGATCCAGCGCATGGTGGCCATGGAGTCCGCGCTCGCGCACCTGCCGCAGAAGCAGGGCGCGGTGAAGATCCAGGACGTCAAGAAGGAGGTCGTCAGCTCCTACACGGCCTCCGCCGAGACCGGCACGCGCGCCAAGCTGGGCGCCAATCCGCGGCTGCGACCGAGCCTCGAGCGCATTGCCCGGTACGGATCGAACCTCTACCTCATGCGCGGTACGGCGACGCACTCGACGATCGACAACATGCGCCAGCTGGTCCGCGAGCACCGCGGCTCCGACGACGAGCGACGCCTGGTGCTCTTCGTGGACTACCTCCAGAAGGTGCCGGTCATCCCCGAGCCCGCGACCGAAGAGGAGAAGGTCACGCGGATCGTCTCCGGGCTCAAGGACATCGCACTGGCCGAGTCGGTCCCCGTCGTGGCGATCGTTGCCGCCGACCGGGAGGGGCTGAAGGCCAAGCGGCTTCGCAACCATCACCTGCGCGGCTCATCGGCCATCAACTACGAGTCCGACATCATCCTCATCCTGAACGACAAGTACCACATCGTCGCCAAGGTCAACATCGAGTTCAATCCCTACCAGGCGCAGCGGTACCGTGACTGGGTGGTGGCGAGCATCGAGAAGAACCGTGGTGGGCAGGACAACGTCGACCTGGAGTTCGAGAAGCTCTTCGAGTACAGCTGCTTCGATCCGACCGGCCGGATCACCGCGGAGAAGCTGATCGAGGAACGGCTCTACAACGACTGAGCGGACGCCACGCCGATGACGTCAGCGCCCAACATCGACCCGTACGCGGTGCTCCAGGTAGTCCCGACCGCCGAGAAGGAGGTCGTGCACGCCGCGTTCAAGGCGCTCGCGCTGAAGTACCACCCCGATCACGATCAGACGCGCCGAGCCGCGGACAAGATGGCCGAGCTCAACCGCGCGTACGCCCTGCTGCGCGACGAGCGCTCGCGCGCCGCCTTCGATCGATCACGCCGTCGCGTGGTGGCCGGCGTCTCGGTGGCGGGCTCGATCACCAAGTCGTCCGGGGTCGCCCCGCCACCGGTCTCGAGCGGCGGGAGCGTCCTATCCTTCGGGCGCTACACCGGCTGGAGCCTGCGGGACCTGGCACGCCGGGATCCCGACTATGTGCTGTGGCTGTCCCGACATTCGTCCGGCATCCGGTATCGCACCGAGATCTACGGGATCCTCCGCACGATGGGCGTCAGCGCGGCCTGAGCGGGCTCGGCTGGCGCTAGGCTTGGTGCGACGATGAGCCAGACCCACCTCGGGGTACGGGCCGTCTTCCTCGACATCGGCGACACCGTGATGCGGCCGAACCCGTCGTGGGAGGCGGTCTACGCCATTGCGTTCCGCGAATTCGGGGTGGACGTCGACATCGACGACCTCCACGTCGCGCTGCGGCGCGCCTACCACCACGGCGGGTGGGGGATGGCCGGTGGCTTCGACCCGACCGAGGAGACGAGCTTTCGTCGGACCGTGGCGATCGACGCGGACGCCATCGCCGAGCTCGGTCTGGAGCCGATGCCCGAGGCGTTCTTCCGGCGCCTCGGGGAGCTGTTCATGATCACCAGCCACTGGCACATCTTCCCCGATGCGATTCCGGCCCTGGCAGCGCTGCGCGAGCGTGGCCTGACCATCGGCGCGGTGAGCAACTGGGTCTGGAACCTTCCCGAGCTGCTCCATTCGCTCGACCTCGTGGGCCAGTTCGACTTCATCGCCGCAAGCGCCCGCATCGGATACGAGAAGCCGCATCGCCGCATCTTCGAGTGGGCGCTCGAGACCGCCGGCGTGGACCCGTCGGCCGTGATCCACGTCGGTGACCATGTCGACGCCGATGTCCTCGGCGCCAGGGCGGTCGGGATCACCGGTGTCCTCATCGATCGACGAGGCCGCTACGCGCCGGACGAGATTCCGCCCGAGACCGAGGTCATCACGTCCCTCGACCAGCTCGTCCCGCTGGTTGATGCCCGCAACGGGGCCGCATGACCACGCCGTGGCGTTGTTTCGTGTCGGTCCCGATCGATGACGATCTGCGCGCCGCCCTCGCCGATGCGCTCGAGGGCTGGAAGGCCCGTTCCGACCTCTCGAAGCTGCGCTGGAGCGATCCGGCGGCCTGGCACCTGACGCTCGCGTTCATCGGTGACACCGCGCCGGGGTCGGTGGAGCGGCTGACGGAACGCCTTACCGCGGCCGCGTCGGGACACCGCCGCTTCGAGCTGCCGACGGGCGGCCTGGGCGGATTCCCGTCCGATGCGCGGGCGCGCGTCGCCTGGTACGGCGTCGCCGACCCCGATGGGCGCCTGGAGCGCCTGGCGGCTGACGTCGGCAGGGCGGTGGACCTCGAGCCGGATCGCCCGTTCACGGCACACCTGACCGTCGCCCGTGCGACTCCCGATCGGACCGATCTGCGAGCCTGGGTCACCGAGGCCGATGTCCCGGCGGGCGTCCTGCCGGTCAACCGCGTCGACCTCATGCGCTCGCACCCGAGGAACGGCCCGGCGCGGTACGAGCTGCTGGCCTCTGCGCCGCTCGACGGTGCGGCTCGGTAGGGTGAGGCGAGCGCGCACAGCGCGCACGCAGCCGGTCACGCTGTCCGTCACACTTCGGTCAGTGAACGACCATCCGGCCCGGACCCGAACGCTCCACGTGGCGGTGATCGGCGATGCGGATCCACGCGGCCCGGACGCCCATCGCATCCTCGAGTGGGCCGAGGAGGTCGGTCAGCTCCTCGCTCGCGGTGGCGCGATCGTCATCACCGGCGGCCTGGGCGGCGTGATGCGGGCCGCGTCCCAGGGTGCCGCCGCCGCCGGCGGAGAGACGATCGGCATCCTCCCCGGATCGGATCGGTCCGAGGCCAACGAGTTCGTCCAGACGTCCATCGCGACGGGCCTCGGCGTGGCGCGCAACCTCGTCGTCGTCACCGCCGCCGACGCGGTCGTCGCCGTGGGCGGACGGCATGGGACGCTGTCGGAGATCGGTCTCGCCCTGCGGATGGGCCGCCAGGTCGTGACGCTCGCGTCGTGGCGCATCGAGTCGGATCATCGCCAGGGTGGCCCGCGCGTCCATCGCGCCCGCGACGCCCGGGAGGCCGCCGAGGTCGCGCTGCGCCTCGCACGGGAAGGTCCGGTCGAGGCGTGACCGAACGCGTCCTCGTCCTCCCTCGAGACCAGGTTCCCGGCGGCTGTGACTTTCGGGGGCTGCGACCCGCCACGGGCGAGACCCTGTCGGAGCTGCGCGAGACGGTCGCGCGACACGGCGCCTACCTCGATCGACCCGTCGC
>DATBRU010000056.1:0-9190 GCA_036560105.1 Candidatus Limnocylindria bacterium
CGACTCCACGTCCGATTCTTCACCACATGAACGGTATCCGGCTTCGGCTGCACCCAAGCGTCCGAATCTTCACCGCATGACCGCCCACGGCCGGAATGGACCGTTCGCGCCGCCCAACGCCGCATAGCTGTCTTCCGGTGAAGGAATCGACCGTTCGACGCCCCTCAGTCCTGGCCGAGCGCCTCCCGCACCGAGGCCGTCGAGAGGACCAGCATGACCAGTGTCGGCAGCGCGAAGCCGATGAGGAAGGCCGGGTGCCACTCCGACACGAGGATGGCGACGCCGGTGCCCACCGCCAAGATCACCTGGAGCACGGCGGCCAGGGTCCAGGCCGATCCCCGACGGCGACGGACGCTGCGCGACGCGAACGCGGCCAGGATCGCGAAGATGAACGTGCCCCCCGCGGCGAATCGGATCGTCGTCTCGCCCGAGCCGTCCCCCAGGAAGCTCTCCACACCGGCGGCAAGCATGCTCAGGAAGATCGTCGCGGCCAGCATGGCCGCGGCCTCGATCAGCAGGAGGGCGCGCAGCACGCCGAGCATCGGGATGCTCGTGGCCGCTTCGGTGGTCCGCGCGTTCATCGGTCGCAGCCTACGTCATTGCGCGAGGTGCGCGTGACGCTCGATGGCGCCTCGTGCGAGCTCGAGCGCTCGATCCCTGACCTCGGGCGGATCGAGGATCTCCAGGCCCCCGCCGACCGCGAGCAGACGGCCCGGGACCTCGTCCGGCCAGTCCACGGAGATCCGCAGCCGATACCACCCGTCCGCATCGACGCCGTCGAGCCGTTCCGCCCGGCGCAGCGCTCGCTCGCCGACCAGGTCGGCGAGGACGCCGAGGGCGTCGGGATTGACGCGCACCGTGACCGTGACCCGTGGCGCCGCGCTCTCGTATGCGGCGATCGACTCGGTCCAATGCGCGGCCAGGTCGAAGCCGGCCGGCCGGCCGAACACCTCCCCGGTCGGCTCGGCCTCGAGGATGCGTCGCGCGCGATAGGTCCGGACGTCGCCGTCGGTCAGCGCCACGACGTACCAGATTCCGCCCTTGAGCACGAGGCCCAGCGGATCGACGACGCGCTCGACCCCGGCATCGCCGCGCCGGTACCGGATCCGCATGCGGCGGGACTCCCAGACGGCGTCGGCCATGGCCGCGAGGTGGGGGACCGTCTCGCCCGACTGGAACCATCCCGCCGCATCGAGGTGGAAGCGCTCGACCAGGCGAGACGCGCGAGCGCGCAGCTCGGTCGGCAGTGAGGCGAGGACCTTGAGGCGAGCCGCGGCGACAACGGTCCCGAGCCCGAGCTCGGCCGCCGGACCGGGGAGGCCGGAGAGGAAGAGCGCCTCGGCCTCGTCGCCGGTGAGACCGGTGAGCCGCGTGCGGTAGCCATCGACGAGCTGGATGCCGCCGTGCGGCCCGCGCTCGGCGTAGATCGGCACCCCGGCAGCGCTGAGCGCATCGACGTCGCGATGAATCGTCCGTTCCGAGACCTCGAGCTCGGTGGCTAGCACCGCCGCTGTGACCCGGCCGCGCGCCTGGAGGAGCAGCAGCAGCTGGACGAGGCGGGAGGCGCGCATCGGCACAGGATACGCCCGAATTGACGACGGAACTTGTCAGGTATTAGCGCCGATGAACGCCTCGACCTCCTCGAGTGCCCGCTCGAGGACCGATGTGAGCGAGTGCCCGAGTCCCGGGTACGTGACGAGGGTCGCGTGCGGCAGCTGGACGACGGCCTGCCGCAGGAGACCGATGTCGGCGAATGGGTCGGACTCGCCCGAGAGGAGCAGAACAGGGCACGAGATCGCCGGCCAGTGCTTCGTGCGCTCCTCCCAGCTCTCCTGTCGACCCGGTGCGTGGAGTGGGTAGCTGAAGCACACCACCGCCGCCGGCCCCGTATCCGGAGCGATGAGCGTCGCGACGCGTCCGCCGAACGACTGCCCCCCGATCACCGTCGTCGCGGCCTGGTCGCCGAGAGCCTCCCGATAGACGGGCATGGCTCGCTCCGCCGAGCCGCGGGGAAGGGCCACGTGCTCGACCTCGAAGCCGCGCCCGGCCAGGCCGGCACGATGGCGGGCCAGCTGCTTCGGGTCGCCCGAGGCCCCGGGTGCCAGGAGGATGTGGTTCGCGCTCACGACCTCAGGATAGGGCAGGGGTCCCGCCGAAGGGCACCCGGCGGGCACCCGGCGGGCGGACATCGGTGCCGAGGCGTACGCTGTCCTCATGACCACCGAGAAGATCACCAGGAGCGAGGCCGATTGGCGGGCCGAGCTGACGCCCGAGCAGTACCACGTGCTCCGAGAGAAGGGCACTGAGCGGGCGTTTACCGGTGCCTACTGGGACGAGCACGCCGGCGGGGTGTACCGGTGCGCCGGCTGCGGCGCCGAGCTCTTCGACGCCGGCACGAAGTTCGAGTCCGGGACCGGCTGGCCGTCGTTCTATCAGCCGTTGGATCCGGGGGCGGTCGAGACCGAGACGGACGGCGCCTTCTTCATGAAGCGTACCGAGGTCCACTGCGCCCGCTGCGGCGGTCACCTCGGCCACATCTTCGACGATGCCCGCGACCAGCCTACAGGGCTGCGCTACTGCATCAATTCGGCGTCGCTCACGCTCGATCCACAGGACGGCCCGGTCGAGCCGATGGAGCAGGTCTAGCCTCCGTCGGCAACGGCGCGCATCACCGCGGCCGCTTCACGGCAGTCGTCGGCGCTGAGGTCGAGGTGTGTCACCGCCCGCACGACGCGCGGTCCGAAGGCGTTCAGCAGCACCCCGCGATCGCGGCAGCGCTCGACGAAGGTGGCCGCGTCCGGGACCTCCGGGCGGTCCACGAGCGCGAAGACGACGATGTTCGTCTGAACGGTATCGAGATCGATCTCGATCGCTTCACAGGCGCTCAGCGCTTCGGCGAGGGACCGCGCGTTGGTGTGATCGTCCGCCAGCCGTTCGACATTGTGGTCCAGCGCGTAGGACCCGGCCGCGGCGAGGATCCCGGACTGACGCATGGCGCCGCCGGCCATGCGCCGGTACCGATGCGCCCGAGCGATCAGCTCTCCCGAGCCGGCGAGCAGAGACCCGACCGGGCAGCCAAGGCCCTTGCTGAGCGAGAGGCCGATGAGGTCGAAGCCGGATCCGAGGGCGGCCGGCGCGACGCCCGAGGCCACCGCGGCGTTCAGGAGCCGCGCGCCGTCGAGGTAGGTCGCGAGGCCGCCGTCGCGCGCGGCATCGAGCGACGCGGTCACGGTGGCCGCGTCCAGGATGACTCCCCCGGCGCGGTTGTGGGTGTTCTCGGCCACGAGCAGCGTGGTAGGTGGATGAACGATGTGGCCGCGAGGCTTGATCGCGGCGCGGACGGCATCGGCGTCGAAGGTGCCGTGTGAGCCGATGACGCTGAACTGGACTCCGGCATTGGCGCCACCGCCGCCGGTCTCGTTCAGCACGAGATGCGACTCCCACGGGACGAGCACGTCGTCTCCCGGTCGGGTCAACGTGCGCAGCGCGACCTGGTTGGCCATCGTGCCGCTCGGGAGGAACAGGGCGGCCTCGGTCCCGAGCAGCTCGGCGACCTGCCCCTGGAGCCGGTTGACCGACGGGTCCTCGCCGTACTGGTCGTCGCCGACCTCTGCCGTTGCCATGGCCTCGCGCATGGCGGCCGATGGGCGCGTCACGGTGTCCGAACGAAGGTCGATCAGGGTGGCCACGAGCCGATCATAGGCTCGCGACGTACGATGGGCAGACGAAACGATGGTCGTATCCACCCGCATGAGCACGACGGAGCCCGGACCTCGGGCAGCCACTCCGGGCCAGGGCGCCCTTGCCGGCATCGCCGCCGGCGCGGCGGCGCTCGGCGTCGCCGAGCTCTTGGCCGCCATCCTGCCAGGGGCGATGAGCCCGATCATCGCCGTCGGCGACCTGGTCATCGCGCTTCAGCCAGCGGGCGCGAAGCAGCTGATGGTCGACCTGTTCGGCGAGGCCGACAAGCTCATCCTCAATCTCGTCATCGCCGCCGTTGCGCTGACCGCGGCGGCGATCATCGGCGTCGTCGGGCGCGATCGACCCGCGGTCGCCCAGGTGGGGTTCGGCGCCTTTGGCCTCCTTGCCCTGGGCGCGGGCCTTCGGGAGCCCCTTGCGGATCCGATCATGACGCTGATCATCTCGGTGGCGGCCGTCGCGGTCGCGATCGGGACCTACCAGTTCCTCATCGGCATCGCTCGGGGCCTGCAGGTTCAGCCCGCCGGGATGCCCGACTGGGGGCGACGCCGGTTCCTTGGCACCTCGCTGGCCGTCGTCGGTGTGGCCGCCGGGGCCGGGTTGCTGGGCCGGTTCCTGGTCCAGAATCCGTCAGATTCCGCGCAGGCCATCGTCCCGCCGCCGGTGGAGCCTGCGCCGTCGCCACCGCCAGCCCTCGATGTGGGCGGGATCACCCCCCTCGTCACGCCGACCACCGAGTTCTATCGGATCGACACCGCTCTCCTGGTCCCGCGGCCGGACATGGAGACCTGGCGCCTGCGCATGACCGGGCTCGTGGATCGGCCGCTGGAGCTCTCATACGACGAACTCCTGGCGATGCCGCTCTTCGAGCAGTACGTCACGATCGCGTGCGTCAGCAACGAAGTCGGCGGAGACCTGGTCGGCAATGCCCTGTGGCGAGGGGTCCGCCTCAAGGACCTGTTCGAGCAGGCGGGGGTCCAGCCAGAAGCCAGCCAGGTCGTCGGCCGCTCGGTCGACGGGTTCACCGTCGGATTCCCACTGGCCCATGCACTTGCCGACGAGCGTGAATCCATGGTGGCGGTTGCCATGAACGATGAAGCGCTTCCCGCCAACCACGGCTTTCCCGCTCGCCTGATCGTGCCCGGCCTCTTCGGCTACGTGAGCGCGACAAAGTGGCTTGCCGAGGTCGAGCTCTCCACGTGGGAGGGGTTCGACGCCTACTGGGTGCGCCTGGGATGGTCGAAGGAGGGGCCGATCTTGACCCAGTCACGCATCGACACACCTCGCGGTGGCGACCGCCCGGCCGCCGGATCCGTGCCGATCGCCGGCGTTGCGTGGGCACCCGATCGGGGCGTTCGTGCTGTCGAGGTCCAGGTTGACGACGGGCCGTGGATCGAGGCCGAGGTGAGCACCCCCATCTCCGACGCAACGTGGGTGCAGTTCGTGTATGGCTGGGAGGCGACGCCGGGGGACCACACGCTGCGCGTGCGCGCAATCGACGGCGATGGCGAGGTCCAGACCGATCAGCGCACGCCGCCAGAGTGGGACGGTGCTCGCGGCCACCACACGGTCAACGTGAGCGTGGGCTAGCGGCGCTTCAGGACCTCGGAGAATTCCCTGGCGCGACGCTTGGAAGCGTGGTCACGAAGTACACCTCGACCCGGACCAGGCCCTCCTCGAGCGGATCGTCGGTGACCAGCCGCCACGCGGCCTGCGAGAGGTTCGCAACCCGTTGATCGGTGGTGCCGACGTAGCACGGGCACGAGTCGACGACGGGGAGCAGGACGCAGTGGTCGGCACACACGAGGACCTCGGTCGGCGTCGACTTGGGGATCCGACCGCCGAGCTCAACGGGCAGCGCCACGGTCGCCTCGCCCTCCCAGCCGACGCTGTGCGAGTAGTTCGAGGCCATGCCGCTCACGAAGCCGCTATCGGTGCTGAGCTCGGCGATGCTGCCACTTAGCGGACGCTGGCCGAGGCGCTGCGGTGAGCCGCTGAGGCTCTGCGCGGGATCGCCGGCGAAGGCATACCAGTAGTCGCTCGCGCCGTCGAAGTACGGGCTGCGCTGGAGCCAGGTCTCGGCCCCATCGACCGACGCGTGAGGGAGCACGGTCACGCCGCCATCGTCGAAGCGCGGCTCCGAGCCGAAGACGTCGCCATAGGCCGAGTTGGGGTGATCGAGCAGGGTGGCCACCAGGTGCATGGCCCCGCCGTAGAAATCGGTGGCGAAATACCCCGACGCGTCGAGGTCGGCGAGCGGCGCGCGGGAGTAGGCGCTCACCCGGGCCGCGGCGGTCTCCTCGTCGGCGGGCTCCTCGAAGCCCTCGCCCGCACCGGGCGCGTAACAGGCGTTGGAGTAGATCATCACCCAGCCTGGAGCGGGCCTGGCATGGTCGGCGATCCAGGCCTCGCCGTAGTAGGCAAGGCTCCCATCGCGGACCGAATCGGCGTGTTCGTCGGAAGGGTTACGCCCATTGAGACCCCAGCCGTTCACGACGCGCGGGCTCGGATGGTCGGAGTACGGATTCGGCGTGCCCACGCCGTGGCCGAAGTAGACGACGATGTTGGCGTCCTCGACGGCGGCCAGCACGCGCTCAGCCGTCGCGTCGGGCGAATAGGCCCGGGCGACGGTGGCACCACGCTCCTCGGCCGCGGCGGCGGCCAGCTCCGCCAGCTCGAGGTAGACCGGGGTCAGCTCGGAGCCGACCGGGCCGACGATGATCGCCACCTTCGTTGCCGGCTCCTCGCGCTCGCGTGCCGCGGCCGGCGCGGCAAGGCCGGAGAGCGCAACAAGGATCGCGATGATGGCGGCGGCGCGGCGCAAACAGGTCTCCCCCGGGCACTCGGTTGGTCTGCGTAGGATGCCTCCGCGCGCGACATTCGCGCAAGGGGATGAGCTCAGGCGCCCAGCGCGGCAGCGACCTTCGGCGCCGGGTCCGCTGGCGCGCCGTGCAGTGCCTCGACGATCACGTCGGCCCATGCACCGTACCCGACGGCCGATGGGTGGAACTGGTCGCTGGACAGGGCGTCCCGCCGGCCGCGAATCCGGGGTGGCACGTCGCGCGCCAGGTCGGCGTATGCCACGTGGCCCCGCTCCGACTCCTGGCGGCTGATCGGCCGCAGCAGGCGCGCGTAGGAGTCGGTGATGAGCATGAGCGGCTCGAGCGTTCGAAGCGCGCCACGGAAGGCAGGGACGCCCGCGTGAACGATCCGAGCACGCGGCGCCGCGGCGCGAACCGCCTCGAAGGTCGCCCGAAGATCGGCCCGGAACCGCCCCGGTCGCGTTCGGTGCGTGGCGTCGTTGGCGCCGATCACGATCACCACGACGTCGGCATTGGCGATAAACGGCAAGGCGTCGTCGGGTCGGATCGGCTCGAGGGCTCTCGGCAGCTGATCCGGCACCAGGTTGGCGGCACGAGCACCGGCCCAGCCGTAGTTGACGACATGGACCTCGCGCCCCTCGGCATCGGCGAGGCCCTGGGCAATCAGGTGGGGGAGCGCATCCTCGGGTCGATCGACGCCCACGCCGGCCGTGGTCGAGTCGCCCAGCACCACGAGACGGAGCGTGTCGCCGTCGGATTGGCCGGAGGTGGGGCCGACAACGTGGTCGATCTCGAAGCCGGGATGTGGAGGGAGGAACCGCATGCGTCGGAGGCGCAGCAGCTGGATGGCGACGACGCCGAGCGCGGCGCCGGCCGCCGTCCCCACCACTCGAGCAACGCGTGTGAGCCATCCGTCCATGTGCCGCACCCTAGCGCCTCCGGCGGCTTGACGCCAACCGCACAATCGGCGAGTGCCACAGGGCCCGCTGATCGTCGTCAACCCGGCTGCCGGGGGCGGCCGCGCGCTGCGCCTGGTGGAATGGATCCGCGAGAGGATCGAGCCCATGCCGGAGGCCGACCTGCGGGTCACGACCCGACGCGGCGAGGCGCAGGAGCTTGCGACGGCGGCGCTTGGAGAGGGGCGCACGAG
Organism: Candidatus Limnocylindria bacterium; assembly: GCA_036560105.1. Lineage (GTDB taxonomy): Bacteria > Chloroflexota > Limnocylindria > QHBO01 > QHBO01 > JACDBZ01. The sequence continues at coordinate 7,672 of DATBRU010000056.1, forward strand.
GGTTGTGGCCGTGGGTGGGGATGGCACGATCCAGGAGGTGCTCAACGGCCTTGCATCATCCATGGGGATCGGAGAGCTGGGAGTCGTGCCGGTCGGCACGGGAAACGATCTCGCGCGAAGCCTCGGATTGCCGAGCGACCCTGCGGAAGCGTGGACCATCGCCATCGGCGCGACGACCCGTCCGCTCGACGCGGCTCGCGCGACGAACGGTGCCGGAGACGAGCGCTGGTTCGCTTCGGCGGGCGGCATCGGCTTCGACGCACAGGTCGCGACGGCCATGGCGGTGCGGCGGGGATGGCAGGCCGGTCGCGCGGGCTATCTGCTCACGACGCTCAGCGAGCTGCGCCGCTTCGAGAATCGCCGGGTCCGCATCACAATCGACGAGGAGGTCCTCGAGCGCAGTGTCCTGTTCGTGGCGATCGCGAACGGCGAGTATTACGGCGGCGGGATGCGGATCGCCCCCGGCGCGCGGTTCGACGATGGACAACTCGACATCTGCGTCGTGGGCGACATCTCGCGCCTCACCGCACTCCGGCAGCTCGGCAACCTGTATCGCGGGACCCACGTCGAACATCCCGCCGTGAGCATGCACTCCGGTGCAAGGGTCACCATCGAGGGAGCTGACCTGACCCACGTGCATCTCGACGGAGAGCCGTTCGGGACCCTGCCCCTGTCGGTCGTGCTCGCCTCGGGCGTCGTTCGCGTCGCCGTGCGCTAGCCTTGGCCCGATGACCGCGTCGCGATCCGAGCAGATCCATGTCGGCGCCGTCGTCCGAGGTGAGCGCGGGCGCCGAATCGGGCGCGTGGATGCGGTCTTCGCGGACTACCTCCTCGTGCGGACGACGGGTCTCCTCCCGGTCGACCTCTACGTGCCACGGCCCGAGGTGACGGTCGATGGCGATCGGCTGACGGTGGAAGTGGGGCGAGACGAGGCCTACGCACGCTGGCATCGGCCGCTGAAGCGAGCGCCTCACGACGAATGAGCGCCACGTTCGATGCGCCCCTCCTCGAGTCGGTGCGCGACACGGGCACGGTCCGCATCGAGACGCGGCGAGCTCACGACGGCCCCGTCCGCATGACGCCGATCTGGGTGGTGGTGGACGACTCGGACCGGGTGCTCGTGCGCTCCGTGCGAGGCGGTCGCGGGCGCTGGTACCAAGATCTGCTCGCGAACCCGATCGGCGCGCTGGTCGTTGGTGCCGCACGGATCGGCGTCCGGGCCGACCTGGCGCGCGATCCCGAGCGCGTCGAGGCATGCACGCGTGCGCTCCGTGCCAAGTACGCTGGCGCGGGCGCATCGCTCGCGTCCATGGTCATGCCCGACGTCCTCGATTGCACGCTCGAGCTGCTGCCCGACTGATCGGGAGGTCGTGGAACCCGCATCGGTCCTGCGGTACCCTTTGGCCACCATGGATGACGCCACGACAATCCAGCCGCTGAACGGACGTCCTCCCTACGAGGCGGGCGACGCCGATGCGTTCTACGCGCACGTCGGCTCCGGTGGCAAGGTCGAGGCCGA
>DATBRU010000057.1:0-10494 GCA_036560105.1 Candidatus Limnocylindria bacterium
GCCGCAAGCGGGACCTCGGTGATCGACGGCATCGAGCACGTCGACCGCGGCTACGAGCAGATCGAGGCCAAGCTCGTGGCGCTCGGGGCGCGCATCAACCGCATCGAGGCCTGACGGCCCCGGCCGGCTCGGCCGTCAGGCGTGCCAGACGTCGTAAGCCTCGCCGACGACGGTCTCGAAGCGCAGGCCCATGAGCACGATTCCGGCGAATCCGGCCTCGCGCGCGCGGCCCGCCGCCTCCTTGGCGGCGCGCCAGCCCTCTGCCCGCTGCTCGGTCTCGGAAAGGCCCTCGAGGCGGGTACGCAGCTCATCGGTGATCGGGATGGCCCCCACGGACTCCAGCCGCCGAACCCAGCGCGGCGTGAAGGGTGGGGCGATCTCCAGGTACACCGGCGGGTCCTCGGGCTCCAGCTCGAGCCGGTCGGCAACGGCCTGCACCGATGCCGGGTCCATCACCGGGCCCGTCGTGAGGAACTCCGCGCCGACGTCGATCCGCCGCCGGAGCATCCACTTGCGGGATCGGGTGCTCATCCCGACCTCGAAGGTCGCGGGCGCGATCGACTCCTGGAGGGCGCGGAGGTACTCGACCACCTCGTAGCTGTTGCTCCAGTGCTCGACCTCCGGGAGCATGTCGCCCTGCACGACGAGGAACGAATCCACCCCGTTCGCGATCGCGCCGCGCACCTCGGACTCGATGGCGAGGATGTTCCGATCGCGCGTCGAGCAGACCACCGTCGGACGGACCTCGGGCACGTCGTGGGTGATGCGTGCCGCGAAGGCGTAGGGGGAGACCCTGACCTGCTTGAACGGGTTGTCCGTGATGAGGACGTTGCGCCAGCGTCCCTGCAGCTCGACGTGCGTCATGCTCGGCAGGCGCGGGGGATTGAGCTCGACCATCTCGGTCCAGCCCCCGGCGCGGGAGAGCACTACGCGGTGACCTCCGCGCGCATCGTCCGGGCCGCTGACACCATGTCCCCGAGCTGCCGCTCGATCTCGTCCCATCCCCGCGTCTTCAGCCCGCAGTCCGGGTTGACCCACAGGTCCGCCTCGGCCATGAAGTCCCGGAAGTGATGGAGCCGCTCGCTCATGACCGATGCGCCGGGGGTGTGCGGCGAATGGACGTCGAACACGCCCGGACCAATCTGAAGGTGCCCGTCGCTGAAGAGCCCATAGAACTGGCGAATGTAGCTGTCGTCCTTGCTCCGGCTGAACTCGATCGAAGCCACGTCGACGCCCGCGTCCGACCAGAGGGGAACGATGTCGCCGAAGTCGCCGTAGCACATGTGGGTGTGCATCTGGACGTGAGCCGGCTGATCGAAGACGCGGTTGAGCGCGGCCCGAACGCCGCGCGCGTAGATCTCGCGAAGGCGCGAGGCGTCCTCGGTTGGCAGCGGCCATCGCTCGCGCACCGCGGGCTCATCGACCTGGATGACGCGGGCTCCCGCCTCCACCAGGTGGCGGACCTCCTCAGCCACGGGATGGGCCACGGCCCAGAACAGCCTGTCGTCCGGGACGCCGGGCGGGCGGAAGCTCCAGTTCACGATGGTCACCGGCCCGGTGAGCATTCCCTTCACCGGCTTGTCCGTTGCCGCCTGCGCCACACGCCACTCGGCGACGGTCATCGGCTCGCTGATCGACGGCGGCGCGGCGAGGATGGGTGCCCGGACGCATCGGCTTCCGTACGAGAGGACCCAGCCGTTGTGGGTGGTGAGGAAGCCATCCATCTTCTCGGCGAAGTACTCGACCATGTCGGTGCGCTCGAACTCGCCGTGGACGAGCACGTCGAGGCCCATCCGCTCCTGCCAGCCGACGGACTCGGTGATGAGGGTCGCCATGGCGCTGTCGTAGTCGGACCGATCCATCTCACCGCGGCCAAGTCGGACCCGGAGCTGCCGAACCTCGGTCGTCTGGGGCAGTGAGCCGGTGGTCGTGGTCGGATACGGCGGCAGGTTCAGATCGGCCTGCGCTGCCGCGCGCTGTCCGCGCTCGACCCGCGGTGTCAAGGCTCCGACCTCCGGCCATTCCGCCGGGGGTGGCTGGGGGACCGACGGGGTCTCGCCCGTCTCGAGCGCCGCCGGCCATGAGGCGAGGGCACGAGCCTTCTCGCGCGCGAACTGGAACCCGGCGGGGAGGTCCTCGCCCTCTACGGTGTAGGGCAGGAACATCAGGCTGGTCGAAGGCACGATGCGCACGGGACGGCCGTCATCGGCATCCGCGAGTGCGTCACGCGCGGCAGCGAAGTCGTCGGGCCACGGCGTGCGGCCATCCATCACGGCGACCACGTGCTCGGGCTGCGCCTCCCATGCCGGCGTTCCTCGGATCTGCGCCACGCTCGCGACCGGGACCTGCACCGCGAAGCCGCGCCGCCCCAGGATCTCGAGCGTCTCCGCCGAGGCGCGACCGAACTGGACGGTCACGACGGGTGGGGTCTCGGGCGCGGCGGTTCCGTAGGCCGCATCCCGCAGCGCACGGTCGTCGGCGTCGAGAACCATGCCCAGGCACGGCTCATCGAGCTGGAGGCGGAACGCCGGGTCGAGGGACGCCCGTTCGGCCGCCCATGCCCACATCGCCGCCCCGGCGTCGTGGGCCAGCTGGAGCGGATCGAGGCCCGAGCCGAGCTTGCTGAGCTTGACGAGGCTGTAGGGTCCGAGCACGGCCCAGGTGACGCCGTCCTCGCCGCTCGGCTCGCGCCATGGCAGAGGGCGCATCGGCTTCACGGAGGCCTCGATCTCGGGGACCACGTAGTGGTAGTTCGTGTCGAACCACTTCGTCATCTCCCAGGCCTCGCGCTCCGGAGTGCCCCGGGCCAGCGCGGTCAGAGCGGCGAACGGATCGGTCCACAGCAGGTCGGCCTCGGCGCCGCGGCAGATCCCGAGCATGAGCGCCGTCTCCAGCACCTCGTCGTACAGGAAGAAGTCGTCCACCGCCGAGCCGATGGCCTCGCGCTGCTCGTCGAGGTGGCCGCGCCGCAGCTCCGCCACGCGGGCTTCGAACGCCTCGCGGTCCATGCGACCGGACCAGGCGCGCTCGAGCGCGCGCTTGAGCTCGCGGTTGGGACCGATGCGGGGGTAGCCGATCAACTGAGCACGGATCGTCGTCATGGCCGGAATGATGACGGGTCGGGGCTCAGCCTGCATCTCCGACCGTGGCGGCGCGACCCTCGAGTCGATCCGCCCGATGGGTACGCGATAATGGAGCTCCGCCGTCGGTGTGGTAGAGCGCCGTGGAAAACGACGGCTCCACGTCCACCGCATGAGGGGACCCGCGATGGGACCACGGGGCACCGGAGCAACCAACCGATCGACGCCGCGCGGCATGCGAGGCCGGCTCTCGCGCATGGCCCGCGTCATCATGGAGTTCGCGACGCCATGGCGCATGCTCATGACGCTGATCCTTGGCGCGAGCCTGCTCGTCGCGGTGGCGACGGACCAGCTGATCCTCCAGCTCGCCTCGGTGGCCGTCGCCTGCCTGGCGATCTTCACCCTGTTCGCCCAGCTCGATCGGCGCCTTGGCCGGGTGGCGCTGTCCCGGCCGATGCTGGAGGTCGCACACGGCGTAGAGGCCCGGCCGGTGCACGTCGCGAGTCGGCGATCGCCCATCGTGACCGTGGTGATCCCGGGGAAGAACGAAGCCTCGTACGCTCGGGACTGCATCCAGAGCCTCAAGGATCAGACGCTCCAGAACTTCGAGGCCGTCATCGTCGACGATTGCTCGACCGACTCCACGCTCGAGGTCGTGCTCGACGCGGTCGGCGGCGACCCGCGCTTCCGGATGGTCCGCACCTCCCGGTCGGTTGGAATCGGGCTCGCGCGTAACCACGGCGTTCGCATCGCGACGACGAAGTACGTCACGTTCCTCGACCTCGACGATTTCTTCGCCCCCGACGCCCTCGCTGCCCGGGTCGAGCTGGCCGAGCGGCACGCCGACCAGCCCTGGGTCGCGGGTGCGTACTGCTGGCACGAGACCGTCGATCCCGACCTGACCCCCGAGACGTGGCTCCCACCACGGGGCGTCCCGCGCGACACGGTCTCGTGGTTGGGTCACTACGACGATGCCTTCTTCATCGCCTCCGCGCCGCTCCTGAGGCGCGATGCGTTCCTGGCGGTCGGCGGCTTCGACGATGCTCCGACCGCGGAGGATCTCGTCTGTTGGTTCAAGCTCATGCGGTCGGGCTTCACCCTCGTTGGCACCGATACGGTCGGGCTGGCGTATCGCCGCAAGCCGACGTCGCACGCGGTCGCCACGGCCGTCGCGATGCGCGACACGATCGCGAGGCTCCTGTCCGAGCGGAGCGAGGCGATGTCGGCGCCCGCCGAGCAGCGCGGCCCGTTTTTCTACGCCCACGACCTCGGGAGCTATCGATCCGCGGTCGGGTTCACGCGCCGCACCGCGGCCGCCCTGGGCATCGCCGTTGCCGATGGCAGCTCCGACGAGATCATCCAGCGCCTCGTCGCCGACCTGAAGACGGTGCCGTTCCCGCTCGTCGGCTGGGGGGTCGACGTCCGCGAGCTCGCGATCGGGGCGTCGAAGCGCGTGACGCGCGGACGGGCCGAGCGTGGGAGGGAGGGCCCGATCAATCGTGCGATCGATCAACTGGTCGGCCCGGTGGTCTCGGAGGCGCAGCGCAGCGCGGCAGCGTGGCTGCAGACCGGCGAGCATCCGGCGTTGCCATTGGGCGTCGTTGCCCGGCCGGTTAACCAGCGCAAGCTGCTGCCCGTCACGCCGAGCTCCCTGCGGACCTTCCAGAAGGGGGGCAGGCCGATCCTCCTGCTTCCATCGGCGGCGTATCACACCGACGAGCTCATCGAGCTGGTCGAGGAGCTCAGGCAGCGTGGCTTCGCGCCGGTGTCGATGCTGAACGACAAGCGCTGGGCAACCACCGGGGCCGCACTGTCGAGGGTGGATGTCGCGGTCGCCGAAGCGCTACCGGCCGGAGAGTGGTTGGACGGCTTCGACGCCCTCCTCACGTTCAATGACTGGGGCGAGTACTTCGGCGAGTACGTCGAATTCGCGAAGGGTCGTCGCACCGTCACGTTCGCGAAGGTGGAGGGGGTCCAGGACTGGAAGGACGACGACACCGGCAGGGTCCGGAATCCCTATCTGGCGTCCGACATCGTGCTCTGCCAGGGCGACAACGACGTCGCGGCACTCGAGGGAAGGAGAGAGGGCCTCGAGGTCGTGGGGAGCGCGCGCCTCGAAGCGATCTGGACCGATCGCCTTCCCGCGGATGCGGATCCCCGCGTCGTCGCCAATGTCAACTTCACCTACGGTGTCCAGAGCGAGCACCGCGACATGTGGGTGGAGTCGCTCAGCGAAGCCTGCCGGCGGGCCGGCATGCCGCTTGACCTCTCACTCCATCCGTCCGAGTCGGCGAAGTTCCCCCGACAGGCGTCGACGGAACCGATCCGCCATCTCATGGTCCAGGACTCCATCCTCGTCTCGCGCTTCTCCACGGTCCTGTACGAGGGAATGGCACGCGGTTGCTCGGTGATCTACTACAACCCGCACGGTGAGAAGGTGCCGACCTTCCACCACCCGAACGGGGCGTTCGACATCGCGGAGGACACGAAGGCGCTCGCCGAGCTCATTGACGGAAGCCGGGCCAGGACGCGCGCCGAGGCCCGGGAGCGAGCCGCCGGCTTCTTCGCGAGCCAGGTGTCGATGGTGCCGGGTACCTCGGTCGCGAAGCGGACCGCGGACGCGATCGAGCGACACCTGGCCCGCTAGCCGGGCCGCGTCCATCCCGCCGACGCGTTGGAGGTCGCGCTGTCGGCGTGCGCTTCCGGTTCGCGAGCGGCTTGCACGGGTCTGCCGCCAAGGAACTCGATCAACCGGTCGGGGGCATGCTCCCCCTCGATGATGGCTCGCATCTCGCCCAGCCTCTGCCGATAGGCACCGAGTCGACTGATGACCCCGGAGAGCGCCGCTTCCATGTCATCCACGTTCCCCTGGGTGTACGTCAGCCCGCCGCCATAGCGGTCGACGAGATCTCCCGCCCATGTTCCTCGGACCGCCACCACCGGCTTTCCGGCAAGGAGCGCATCGATCGTGACGCCAGACGTTCGCGTCCGGAACGGGCGGACTCGATACGGAATCAGGGCGACATCGGCCGAACCGATCAGCTCGGCGAATCCCTCGTCAGTCATGTTGGGCGTGACGAGCTGACCTCCATGCTCCTCGAACCGCTCGGCCAGCCGAAGGATGTCGGGATGGACGCCACTGCCTGCCGGCGATCGAGCCGTCAGGCGCAGCTCGCCGCGCCCCAGCGCGCCAGTGACGCGCTCGGCCAGGGCAGCGAGATCGGGGAACCCCTTGGCATTCTGAGCGTGGACGGGGGCAACGATGTGGATGGCACCATCGGCCCGCACTCGATCGACGTCGGGGCTCGACGGCTCGGACAGCGCGATCATTGGCCACAGCAGGACTGCGTGTCCGGTGAGGAGCTCGACGTCGTCCGCCAGAGCCGGCGTGTCCACCGCGACGTCGACATTGGTCCCGGAAGCGGCGATGAGACAGGAGATCAGGCGCACAACGAGAGCGTTGATCGATGGATCAGGGTCGTTCTCCAGTGCCTTCGCGATCCAGCCGTGGGACCGCATCAGGTTGACGACGAATCGCACCCCCGGATGGTCTGTGGCAACGGCGAGGATCGCTTCGAGATGCCACACGTCCGCGGTGTAGAAGAACACCACCGAGCCGGGACCGAGCCGGCAGAAGTCGAGCGCGGCCCGTAGCTCGCGGTCGAAGCGCCCCTCGACGATCTCGAGACCGTTGCCGGCGGAGTAGGTGTCCTCCGAGAAGGCGGGAAGCTGCCAGTCCGCCGACGGCTGGAGGCGAGTGCCCGCCAGGGCGATGTGCCGGTACCCTGCCGCTTCCGCGACGGCGTGGATTCGGCGTTCGAACGGTCCGAAGTGGCCGAAGTCGTCGATCCAGTCAGGGGTCAGCGACACAAGCGTCGAGGTGGTCAAGGCGGCGCTCCGGGCCGTTGCGATGTGCTCCCCGCAGTAGTCCGATCCGGTCGGTGTCCTATCATCCCCCTCACGCATATTCTCTCTCGCACTCAGGGCTCCTGGTGCCCGCATTTCGCTAGTGAGCAGTCGTGACTGAGCCAACTACCTCGGTGATCGTTCGCTGCTTCAACGAGGAGCGACACATCGGGCGGCTGCTCAGCGGGCTCGTCCGCCAGTCGCGCCTGCCCGACCAGATCGTCATCGTCGATTCCGGGTCGACCGATGCGACCCTGGCCATCGCGTCCCGGTTCCCCGTCGAGATCCACACGATCGAGCCCGAGCAGTTCTCGTTCGGCAGGTCGCTGAACATCGGGTGCCGTGCGGCCACCGGAGACGTTCTCCTGTTCGCGAGTGCCCACGTGCACCCGGTGTACGACACCTGGCTCGCGGAGCTCACGGCTCCGTTCTCCGATCCCGAGGTCGCCCTCGCCTACGGACGCCAGGAGGGCAACGACCGCACGAAGTACTCGGAGCAGCGGGTCATGGCTCGCTGGTTCCCTGCCACCTCGGTCGCGCGCCAGGACCACCCGTTCTGCAACAACGCCAATGCCGCCGTCCGGCGTTCGGTGTGGGAGGTCCAGCCGTATGACGAGGAGCTCACGGGGCTCGAGGACCTCGAGTGGGCGAAGCGGGCGCTCGAGGCTGGTCACGCGGTCTCGTACGTCGCGTCCGCGCCGGTCGTGCATGCCCACGAGGAGTCGTGGAGCGGGGTCGTCAACCGCTATCGGCGCGAGGCGATCGCCCACAAGCGGATCTACCGTGACCACCAGATGAGCGCGTTCGAGGCGATTCGGCTGACGGCCGGAAACATCGCCAGCGACTACGTCCACGCGGCGCGTGACCGCGTACTCGGCGAGAACCTCGGATCGATCCCGTCCTTCCGGATCGCCCAGTTCTACGGAACCTACCGTGGGTTCCGCCAGCGCGGCGAGGAGTCCGCCGTCCTGCGGCGACGCTTCTACTATCCCCACGGCTGGCGCCGCCCGGTCAGCCACGAGGTGCCACCGAACGCGCGGCCGATCGCCTACGACGACGCGGAGCAGAAGGGAATCGATGTCCGAGCCGATTGACCCACGCGTCGTGGCCATCGTCCCGATGCGCCATGACAGCGAGCGGGTGCCCGGCAAGAACTATCGACCGCTTGGTGGGCGGCCGCTCTTCCACCACATCGTGGAGACCCTGCTCGCCTCCCCGCGGGTCTCCACGGTCGTCATCGACACCGACAGCGACCTCATTCGCGACAGCGCCGCGGCCGCGTTCCCGGACATCGAGGTCGTCGAGCGACCGCCGCACCTGCGTGACGGCATGATCTCGATGAACGACGTGCTCCTCCACGACGTGAGTCGCCTTGACGGCGACCTGTACCTCCAGACCCACAGCACGAACCCGCTGCTGCGCAGCGCCACGGTGACCGATGCGATCGATCGGCTCCTCGCCGGCCCGGACAGCGACTCGCTGTTCGGCGTCACCCGGCTGCAGACGCGCCTGTGGGGCGCCAACGGCCAGCCGATGAACCACGACCGTTCCGTGCTCCTGCGGACGCAGGACCTGCCACCGGTCTACGAGGAGAACTCCTGCCTCTACCTGTTCAGTCGCGAGAGTCTCGAACGTCATGGGGACCGCATCGGCGAACGGCCGCTCCTGTTCGAGATTCCGCGCGAGGAGGCATGGGACATCGACGAGGAGGTCGACTTCCGCGTCGTCGAAGCGCTCTACGCGCTGCGGAGCGAGGCGTGAACGAGACCGTCATCATCTCGTGCGTGCAGCTCCAGAACACGCTGGCGGAGCATCGGGGTCGCCTGGACGAACGGCAGGCCCGGCTCATCGTGCCGCCCGTCGAGCAGCAGCTGACCGAGGCGGAGCTCCTCGAGCTGATTCCGGGAGTCGATGGGATCGTCGCCGGAGACGACCATCTCACGCGCGCCGTCATGGAGCGCGCGGACCGCCTCAGGATCGTCTCCAAGTGGGGCGTTGGCACCGACGCCATCGACCTCGTCGCCGCGGCCGAGCTCGGCATTCGAGTCACGAACACGCCCGGCATGTTCGGTGACGAGGTCGCCGATGTCGTCATCGGCTACCTGGTGATGCTGGCTCGCCAGCTCCACACGACCGACCGCGCGGTCCGTGCCGGCGAGTGGGCCAAGCCCGAGGGCGTCTCGCTCGCCGGCCGCACCATCGGGGTCATCGGCCTCGGGCACATCGGCCAGGCCGTGGCGCGACGAGCCCTGGCGATGGGCATGCGCGTCGTCGGGCACGAGGTCGACGAGGTCAATCGTGCGAGCGCGACGCAGCTCGGCGTGGAGGTCATCGGCCTCGAATCGCTGCTCACCGATGCCGACGTCATCTCCCTCAACTCCCCGCTGACTCCGCAGACGCGCCACCTCATCAACGCCGACAGCCTGGGTCGCATGAAGCGCGGCGCCTGGATCATCAACACGGCTCGCGGAGGGCTGATCGACGAATCGGCCCTCGCCGCCGCGCTCGGCGCCGGCCAGGTCGGCGCCGCCGCGCTCGACGTCTTCGAGGTCGAGCCGCTGCCCCCGGAGAGCCCGCTCCGGCGGTTCGAGCAGGTGATCCTCGGGAGCCACAACGGCTCGAACACCATCGAAGCGGGGCGACGCACGAGCGAACGCGCGATCGACAATCTCATCCGTGGCCTGGACGAGGTGAGCCGATGACCAGGACCGTCGCGATCACCGGCGTCTCCGGCGGCATCGGCTCTGCCACGGCCGTGGCATTCCACGACGCCGGCTGGAGCGTCGCCGGCGTGGACCTGGTCGCTCCGCCGTCGACCACCCCGGTCGATGCCTTCGCGACGGCGGACCTTCGCAACCCGGACGTCGGGGAGGCGCTGGCCGGGTTCTTTGCCGGCCTCGACGGGCTCGACGCGCTCGTGAGTGCGGCCGCCGTCCAGGGCACCGACGCGATCGAGGCAACCGCGGTCCTCGCGTGGGACGAGGTCCTGAACGCCAACGCTCGCGGAACCTTCCTCGCCATGCAGGCCGCGCATCGGCATCTGGAGGCGTCCCGGGGAGCGGTCGTGAACCTGGCTTCGGTCCACGCACTCGCCACATCCACCGGTGCCGCGCCATACGCGGCGAGCAAGGGAGCCATCGTTGCCATGACACGTGCCGCGGCGGTCGAGTGGGCTCCCGACGTGCGCGTGAACGCCGTGCTCCCGGGGGCGGTCGACACGACCATGCTCCGGCTGGGGGTCCAGCGCTGGGCGCCACCCGAGGGAGAGGAGGCGGCCCTTGCCGCCCTTGCGGCCCGCACCCCGCTTGGCAGGATCGGGCGATCCGAGGAGATCGCCGAGGCGGTCCTGTTCCTGGCCGACGGCCTCCGCTCGTCCTTCATCACCGGCCAGACACTCGTCGTCGATGGCGGTGCGCTTGCCCGCCTGAGCACCGAATGAAGCCGGTCACGATGAGCGCCGACGTTCCCGAGGATCTCGAATCCTCGGGCCCCGACCATCGCGTCAACG
>DATBRU010000058.1:0-6302 GCA_036560105.1 Candidatus Limnocylindria bacterium
CGCATCCGGCGCGTACAGGCTGTTGGCGTCGGAGAAGACAAGGATCTCGCCTCTTGCCTCGCGAACGGCCGCATTGAGGGCTGCCGCTTTGCCCTCGTGCGGCAGCTGAAGGAGGCGGATCCTCCGCCCAGGATGGTCCGCCACCCAACGCTCGGTGTCATCCTCGGAGCCGTCCGAGGCAAGGATGACCTCGAGTCGATCCTCCGGATAGTCGAGTTGGTCGAGGTTGGCGAGCTTCGCTCGAATGCCGGCAGCCTCGTTCCGGGCGGCGATGACGAGGCTTACCGTCGGTTCCCGCGATCCTGACCGATATGGCCGCGGCGCGATGACCGCTCGCACAGCCACGATGACCGGGAAGACGAGGAACGTGTATGCGAGCGTGCCGACGGCCGCCCACCACGCCCCTCGGGTCAGTCCGACCACAGCGAGGCCCAGCGCCCGACTTGGGCCCGCAGCACGTTCAGGGACGTCCGGCCGCCGACATTGATGCGCCGCAGGCTCAACCAGTCGGCGCGCCGCAGGTCGATCAGCCCGCGTTTGGTGGTGAATCCAATCTCATATCCGGCGGTCTCAGCAGCAGCCACGACGTCGCGAGACCAGTCGCCGGACGGGTATGCGACGACCGGCAGGCAATCGCCGATCTCGGACCGCAGGTCGTCGAGCGAACCGGCAAGCTCATCAGCCAGGCGTTCGGCATCGACCCGAGTCAGCAGCGGGTGCGTGCGGGAGTGTGGGGCCAGCGTCACGCCCTGGGCTGCCAGTGACCGGAGAGCGTCCCAGCTCAGCACCGACCGGGTCGGGGCTGAGACTCCCGCAACGCGCGCAACGTCGGCCACCACGGCCATGCCCTCGTCGTGCGGGAGTCCCTTCACCAGCGTCCGGAGTTGACGGAACGCCTCGCGACGGCTGACCGCGCCGTCAATCGGCAGCTCGAGACCCCTCACGCGCAGAGGCCGATGAGCTTGCGTGGCCTCGACGGTCTCGACGGCCGCGTACAACCAGTCCCACCAGAAGCCTGGTGTTTCGGGGCGGGGAAAGGCTGTGGGAACGAATAGCGTCACCGGCACTCGATGACGCCGGAGAACCGGCCAGGCGACGTCCCCGAAGTCGGTGTAGGCATCGTCGAACGTGAGGAGAACTGCGCGTCGCGGCAGGGGATCGCCGTGCCGAGCCGCGAAGAGATCGTCGAGCGAGATGACGGTGTAGTGCCGCGTCAGGAATGTGAGCTGGGCATCGAGCTCGGATGCCGTCGCGCTGACCAGGCCCGGGTACAGCCCGGGACCACCCTCATCGGCGTCATCGCCAACACGGTGATAGGTCAGCACGGCGAGCTGATCCGTCCGGCCCGCATCCGCCGCCTCGAGGAGGTTGAGCGCCGCGCCGAACGCAGCGGTGCCGGCGATCCCCGCGGCAATCGAGCGCAGCTCCGAGGCCGTCATCCGCGCGCGCACCGACTCGCCGCCAGTCCAGTCGGACCGGCGGGCCATGTCGCGTGATCGGCGGCGGGAGGGCGCAAGACGAGGCTCCTTGGGGCCCTGAGGGGCGTGCTCAGCGGCGGCTAGAATACGCCGAACGCCCGCGAGGCCGTACTGACCCGATCGGCGGCGGCGTAGGGGGTTGATAGGTGGACTCGAGCGGGGGACATTCCTGGATCATGCGCACGGTTCGATGGCTCCCTCTGGCCCTGATTGCCGTGGCACTCGTCGTGGTGATCGTGCTGGATCCGGACTTCATCGGCGAGCCGGGCCCCGGCGATGGACGGAGCGCGCCACCGGCGGACGAGAGCCAGCCCGCGATCGCGACGCCCGGCGCGTCGAGCGGACCCGCCGTGGCACCCCCATCGCCGGCATGGCAGAGCTACGTCGGGCCGACGTATGACACGAACCTCATCCCCGAGCCGACGGCACAGGTCAACCAGCACAAGGTCTGGTTCAACGACGGGTCCTGGTGGGCTGTGATGGCGGTTGAGGGCACCGGACAGTTCCAGATCCACGAGCTCGACTGGGAGACGCAGCGTTGGGTCGACACGGGGGTGCTCGTGGACGAGCGACCGTTCGTCACTCTCGACGCGGTGTGGGACGGGTCGGCTCTCCACGTCGCCGGTGGAGGCCGCCGGAACTCCGAGCACCACGCGCTGCGGATCACTCGATTCAGCTACGACCCTGACGCTCGCCGCTATGTCCTCGATGCCGACTACCCGGTGCGCATCACCGAGCTCGGCACAGAGTCCGCTTCTCTGGCCCGTACCGCTGCGGGAGAGCTGTGGCTGGCGTTCATCGTCGACCTGCGCGTCCACGTGAGCCACGGCGACCCATCCGGTGCGTGGAGCCAACCCATCATCCTGCCCGTCGAGGAGGCCACTGCCGACGCCGACCGCACCCTTGTGGTCGGTCGCGGTGACGACACCGTGGTGATCTGGACGAACGTGGACGAGGACGAGCTGCACGCCGCCGTGCATGCCGGGGGAGCTGTTGATGAGGGGTGGTCGGTGACCTCCACGCCCGTCGACGGGCTCCAATATGGTGTAGACCGACTCAGCGCCGCCGCGACCGACGGCGAGGTGATCCTCGCGGTCGAAACGTCCCTCGATCGCGTGCCGAATCGGAATGAGGAGGCTGCCCAGGTCGTCGTCGTGAGGCTGGGCTCCGACGGCACGTCAAGCCAGTCCCTGTTCGGCACCGTCCGCGAGGGGCATCAGAATCCGCTCGTCCTGCTCGATGCTCGACGGGGCACCGTTTCGGTCGTCGCCGAAGCTGAGCAGCGCCTCTACCTGAAATGGTCGTCGCTGACGAACATCAGCTTCCCGGCCGGCGTCGGAGCCCAGGTTGCCGGCGCGGCAGAGGAGGACGATCCGGAGGCCTCGCCGACGCCGTCGGAGGCAGTCGAGTCACCGACGCCGAGTGGCTCCCCGGCGGTCGAGCTCCCCGATCGCGGCCTCACGTATCCATCGAGCACGGGACAGGACCTCGGTGCGCTGTCCGAGGTCGTCGTGCTGGTGTCGGATGCCTTCAGTTCCCGCTACGAGCACATCGTGATCAGCCCAGCCGACGGTCGATTGCCGCCCGCGGACGCCGAGGCTCACACGGTGCCGGCTCCACCGGAGCTCGCGGGTGGTCTGCCACCGGGCGCGTCGGCCTACCTCGTCCGCGAAACGTTCTCTCGGTTCTCGCCGGGCTCGGCCGTCGGCACCGGGTGGACGACACGCGAGACTGAGGAAGCGCCCGAGCTGATCACGATCATCGAGCCGACGCCGGCGGATCCGAGCCTCCAGGTCGCCACCACTCCCGAGGGCTCTGGGGCACGCGCCTGTCGGGGGTTTGCCGCGACGTCCACCGGGGTGGTCACCGTCTCAGTCAGCGTCCAGCTCCTCGGCGACCCCGATAGCGATGCCTCGATCACGGTGCTTCGGGCGCCGGACGGTTCAGGGGCTGCGGCCGTCCGCTTCGGCTCGACCGGCACATTTCGCTACTTCGTCGGTGATGTGCGGGTCCGGAGCCAGGTTCCCTACCAGGCGGGCGTCTGGTACACCTCGGTGATCTCGGTCGACCTCGACGCGCAGACGTACGACTGGAGGATCGGGCCGCTGGGATCGGCCACCGCGCTGCTGGACATCCGCGACGTGCGGCTGCGCCTACCCACCGACGCGCTCAGCGAGCTCTGTGTCCAGGCCGCCGACGGCGGCGGCTCACGATTGCTGCTCGACGACGTCGAGGTCAGGCGCGGGCCGGGTTGACGCCCCTCGCTCGACAGCGATCAGGCCGATGCGTTGCGGCTCTCGGCCCCGCCCGCTGAAGACGTGGGGCGGTAGCCGTAGTGCAGGAGCCACGGCAGCGTGATCCCGGTCACGACCGCTCGGTGCCCCAGCGACATCTCCGTTCGCCACGCGTCGTCCGCGCGCAACCGGGTCGCACCGGTCTTCAGCCGGTTGGGATTCCCCCACACCGTGTGGGTCGCGCGAAGGTCGATCTCGTTCTCAGATGCGAACGGGAGCGCGGCATCGGGAACGCCGGCGAACGCCAGCACCCGGTGGGCAACCTGGGCTGGATGGCGCGCGAACTCCTCGTAGTGGATGCGTAGCACCCGGTCACGCGGCAGCGCCCGTACCGCGGCTTCGATGAAGGCGTTACTGAATCCCCATTTGAGCGCTCCTCGGGCGATGCCCGCGCGATCCATTTCCCGAGGGCGATCCGCGCCAACGTCGTCGCGCGCGAGTCGACGGTGCCAGGAGTGCGCCACGGCGCGCGGGTCGCGCAAGAGGTGGACGACGCGCAGGTCGAGGTTGGGCATGCGGCTCAGCGCGTCGATGTGCGACGGTGTCTTCGAGGAGTCGATGATCATCTCGGCACCGGTTGCGGCCGAGATCGCGGCGTAGGTGACCCCGAGGTGGGCCGCATACTCCTCGGCGGCGTCCGCCGCGCGACGGGCCAGCCGACGGCTCAGCATCAGCAACGGCAGGCGGCGATTGCCCGCACGCGGGAACCGGATGAGGCGCTCCAGCGCGGCCGCATCGACGTCCATCCCGGTGGTTGCCATGACTTCCTGCCAGACGGGGCACTCGCTGAACTGTCGCCCGCAACCACAGAGGGCGTCCTGCTGGACACCCCGGTTCCACAGGTAGCACACCTCTCCAGCGTGGAACAGGCCGCTCGCCTGCCCGAGCACGTTTCCGAGGATCGTGCTGCCGCTCCGGCCGCCCCCGGTGAGGCTGAGGATCCGCAGCGGCTCGGGCCTCGGAGCAGCGTTGGCGTCGGTGTCTCCGCTCAGCGCCATGACGCCATCGGATCCGCGATAACCCCAGCGATACGGCTCGACACCGGCTCCCTCCTCATCGTTGTCCCGCAATCTCGCGGGCCATGATCGTGACCGACCAGCACGGGCCAGTCAACGCGACCGCTGTTTCCAGCCAGGTACCTTCGTGCCATAGTGCGAGTCGTCGGCCTGCTCCCGCCCGCGCCCGTCGGCGTGCGACGCGTGGAGAACCGAGAACCACGATCGAGGAACTCTTGTGCGCATTCTTGTGACCGGCGCAGCCGGATTCATCGGCTCCCATCTCTGCGAGCAGCTGCTGGCGGAGGGCCACGAGGTGCTCGGGATCGACTCGTTCGTCGACTACTACCCCCGGCACGTGAAGGAGGCGAACCTGCGTGCCATCGGTGATCACCCGCACTTTGCGTTCGCCGAGCTGGACCTCCGCACCTCGCCTCTCGACGAGGCGCTCGACGGAGTCGACGCCGTGGTGAACGAGGCCGCGATGGCCGGCCTCATGCGGAGCTGGAGCGATCTGGAGACCTACATGGGCTGCAACGTGCTCGGTCTCGAGCGGCTGATCACCGCCGCCGCATCCGCGGGCGTGACGCGCTTCGTCCAGGCATCGACTTCGTCTGTCTACGGGCGAGAGGCGGTCGGCGACGAGTCGCAGCCGGTCAGTCCCGTCTCGCCATACGGTGTCTCGAAGCTCGCCGCGGAGCACCTGTTGCTGGCGCACGTCGAGGCATCCGGCTTCCCGGCGATCATCCTGCGCTACTTCTCGGTGTACGGGCCGCGGCAGCGTCCCGAAATGGCGTACCACCTGTTCATCGATGCCATGCTGCGCGGGGAGCCCATCACGGTGTACGGCGACGGCCTCCAATCGCGATCCAATACCTACGTCGCCGACTGTGTTCGGGCCACGATCGACGCCCTCGGCAAGGCGAAGGTCGGCGAGATCTTCAACGTCGGAGGGGGCGAGGAGATCACCCTGCGCCGGGCGATCGAGCTCATCGCCGATGCCGCGGGGACGACGCCGTCGATCCGGTACGCCGAGGCACGCCCGGGCGACCAGCTGCGCACCTGGGCGAGCACCGAGAAGGCACGCGCGGAGTTCGGGTATCGCCCGACCGTTTCGGCCGCTACCGGGCTGCGAGCGCAAGTCCAGTGGCAGTCGGAGCTGCTCGCGCGGGAAGGTGCCAAGGGTCGCGTCAGGCGCCGGAGCGACGGATCACCGATCCAAGGGTGAGCATCAGGATTCGCAGGTCCAACCCGAGCGACATCCGATCGAGGTAGGCGATATCGAGCCGCAGGCGCTCGTCGAACGTCGTCTCGTTCCGCCCCTCCACCTGCCAGAGGCCGGTGATGCCGGGAGGGATCTCGAGCCGTTCGGTATGCCATAGGGCGTACGTTGACGGATCGAACGACGTCGGCCGTGGCCCGACCAGCGTCATCTCGCCGCGCAGCACGTTGTAGAGCTGCGGGAGCTCGTCGAGGCTCGTGCGGCGCAGGAAGCCGCCGACGCGCGTGATGCGCGGGTCGTTGATGATCTTGAA